>CAMAMO010000204.1 GCA_945836915.1 uncultured Mediterranea sp. | reverse complement strand
CCCAGGAAGGGTGCGCTCTCCATCTGGCTCTGGTGCTTCAGGATGGAGTTACGCTTGGCTCGCAGCTCTTCGGGACTGATGGGTACGGCCATTTCGATGTTCTCAATTTCCCATTCGGCCCAAGCGCCGCGGTACATCCAGATGCGGCAATCCTTCAGCCACTCAGCATTCTCCTCTTTCTCCAGATCGACAGCTGCAAAGACGGCATCGGTGCAGACACGGTGGGTGCCGTGCGGGTCGGCCAGGTCGCCAGCCACGAAGATCTGATGCGGTTTCACTTCGCGCAGCAGGTTGCGTACAATCTCTACATCGGCTTCGCTGATGGGGTTCTTCTGAATCTTACCCGTCTCGTAGAAGGGGAGGTCGAGGAAGTGGACGCGGGTTAAGGGGATGCTATTGTAGGTGCAGGCAGTGCGGGCCTCACCACGACGAATCAGTCCCTTGATGGTAAGGATGTCGCGGGTATCCATATCGCCATCTTTCTTCTGCTTCAAGAACTGGCGAATCTCAGCGTATTTCTCGTTGATAACCTGGTCGGCACTGTTGTTGAAGAGTTGGTTGAAGCCGTTGATGAAGTGGAGGAAGCGTACCACCTCTTCATCGCCTACTGCGATGTTACCGCTGGTTTCGTAGGCCACGTGTACTTCGTGGTTCTGCTCTACCAGGCGACGGATGGTGCCACCCATGGAGATGACGTCGTCATCGGGGTGGGGTGAGAAGACTACCACACGTTTTGGATAGGGGGTAGCGCGCTCCGGACGATAGGTGTCATCGGCGTTGGGTTTGCCACCTGGCCATCCGGTGATGGTGTGTTGCAGGTCGTTAAATATCTTGATGTTGGCGTTATATGCTGATCCGAAGAGGGCCAGCAGTTCGCTCAAACCGTTTTCGTTGTAATCCTTGTTGGTCAGCTTCAAGATGGGCTTGCCGGTGAGCTGGCAGAGCCAGACGATGGCGCTTCGAATCAGCTTATCGTTCCACTCGCACGAGGTCACTAACCAGGGTCGCTGTATGCGGGTAAGGTTGCTGGCAGCACTCAAATCCACGGCGATGTGGGCGTTATTGTGGGTCTGAAGGAACGACGCCGGAATGGTGTCTGACATCGGACCTTCTACGCAGGCCTTTACCATTTTGGCCTTCTCTTCACCCCAAGCCAGCAGATAGATCTTGCGGGCGTTCAAGATGGTCTGCACACCCATGGTAATGGAGCTGACGGGGGTGTTGTCAATGGAGCCGAAAATCTTGGCGGCATCGTTGCGCGAGGCGTTGTCGAGCAGAATCAGTCGGGTAGCCGAGTTGATGCGTGAACCGGGCTCGTTGAAGCCGATGTTACCTACGCGGCCAATGCCAATCAGGGCTATGTCGATGCCACCAAAGCTTTCGATGCGTTGCTCATAGAGGCGGCAATATTCAAAGATGGTATCTTTGGGGATGGTGCCGTCGGGGCTGAAGATGTTCTGCTTGTCGATATCCACTTGATCGAGCAACATCTCGCGCAGGGCGTTGAGGTTGCTGTTGATGGCATCGGCGGCGAGGGGGTAATATTCATAGAGGTTGAATACAATCACGTTGCGGAAACTCAGTCCCTCTTCGCGGTGCATTCTGACCAGTTGGCTATAGACGCCACGGGGTGAAACACCTCCGGCCAAAGCCAGCACGCAGAAACGGCCTGCCTTCTGCTTTTCACGGATAACCTGAGCTACATCCAAGGCAATCTGTGCCGCACCCTCTTCGGGAGACTCATAGATGTCGGTTGGTACCTTCTCCATACGGGTCAGTACGGAGCGCTCGAATGCATTCTCGGGACGGTAGTAACGGGTAGAAACCCGGTTGAGTGTGATTTGTGAGCTAAGATTGGTTCTCATAGGTCAAAATCTGTTTTATATGTCAATAGTTAGTTCTTATTCTCCAGTTTGTCAACGACCAGCTGACCCATAGCCCATACGGCACGTACGTTCAGATTGTCGTCTAGTACCAGGATGTCAGCGTCCTTACCCTTCTGCAGCGAACCCTTGCGGTCGCTTACGCCCATGATGTGGGCGGGTGTTTCGCTGGCCATGCGGATGGCATCAGCCAACGGAATCTCCGCTTTCTGTACCATGGTGCGTATCAGGCGGTCCATCGTGGCTACGCTGCCAGCCAGGGCTGAGCGGTCGGCCAGCTTGCAGACACCGTCTTCGATGATGACACGGGGGTCGAAAGCCTCCTTGCTGTCACTTGCTGCGCAGGCCAGTGCATCGGTGATGAGGCAGGTGCGCTCCACGCCCTTGATGCGATAGACCAGTCGGAGGATTGTGGGCGGTACGTGGATGCCATCGGCTACCACCTCTACCGTCATGTCATCCATCAGGTAGATGCTCTCCACTGTGCCCTCATACTTATATTCACGCCGTTTGTGGAAGCCCGGCATGGCGTTGTAGAAGTGGGTGGCGTGGGTGTAACCAGCCTCGAAAGCTGCATTGATATCTTCATATTCAGCCTGCGTATGTCCTACAGAGGCCAAGATACCTTTGGCGGTGATGTACTTACCAAACTGGATTGCACCGGGCAGTTCGGGTGCGGCATCCCATC
>CAMAMO010000203.1 GCA_945836915.1 uncultured Mediterranea sp. | reverse complement strand
GTTGCACTGCTTGGATTTGATGTATTACCACCTAATAGTTGGTAATTATTGCCATTTGACAGGCATGAATCATCAGACGAACTTACAGATTGTAAGATTTCAGACTTGTGGTTTGTAGTTCTCGGACAGCCTCCCCCTGCCTCCCTTAAAGGGGGGGGAGGCGTAGCTGACTGGTTTCGCGAAGGTTTGGTCACCCCCCTTTAAGGGGGGCAGGGGGGGTCCAAACCCCCGTTCCATTAGCCTGAGCGATAGCCTGGAAGGCCGCGGCCGCAGCCCGCTCTTCATCGTAGTGCATCGGCACGAAGAGCCCTACGCGGATGGCCTCTACAAACTGCCGGGCGCCACGCATGTAGTCGCTCCCCATCCGGTTATCTACGGGAAAAAAGGCTACATCTACAGCCTCCACCTCGCGCCGTATGTCGCGCAGCTCGGCCAGGAAATCGCCCTCCGCCTTGCGCACCTCCTCCGGCGTCGATTCGTCCTTCCAATGCCAGTTGTTCAGGTCGCCGGCATGAAAAATCGTAACGCCATCCAGCGTAAGGAGGAACGAAACCCCCACGTCTGTCGAGCCGAAGGCCTTGACCGTCAGTCGCCCGTCGCTGTAGCTCTCACCCTTGTGTATGAAGGTGGCGGCGCTGCGTGGCGCCCGGCGATGTTTGGCTATGTCGGCGCTCAGGATATAGTGAATCTCCGGACGCTTGGCGCGCCAGCTCAGCACCTCGGGGTTGAAGTGGTCGGCGTGGAAGTGGCTGCTCAACACGTAGAACGCCTCACCGGCCGGCGCCTCTTCCAGCCAGCGCTTCACCCAGCCTTCACCGGCACCCTCCTCAGAGGAGCCGATAACCCTCACACCCTCTGGCGGGGCAATCTCCAGCGTCACACGCTCGCCGCCCCGGCCCTTGGCGCTGTCTTGCCAGTAGTCGATGAGGATGGTTACGCCGGGCGCCTGGATAGCGAACCCGCTGTGGTAAATATAGGTCAGTTTCAGTTTCATTGCGCTCAGTTTTGGGGGTTGTCTTACCGGCAAAGATAGCCTTCGGCCGCAAAATATCGCCCCTCCTTTTATATATTTTAGCGAAAAAGCGTCCGTTATGCCACTTTTTTTGCTATATTTGCGCAAAAATTGGAACCTATATGACACTATTTGCCACAATAATCGACACGATTCTTTACCTGTTGATGGCCGTCAACAGCCTCTATCTGCTGGTGTTCAGCCTGGCCTCGCTCTTCCCGCTGCGCCAGTTTGCCGACCGGCCCGGCCTTAAACCCCAGGGGCTGAAGCTTCACCGCTTTGCGCTACTCATCGCCGCCTACCGCGAGGACGCCGTTATCCGCTCTACCGTGGCCGAGTGCCTTAAACAGGATTACCCCGCCGACCGCTACGACGTGGTGGTTATCTCAGACCACATGCGCCCCGAAACCAACGAGGCGCTGCGCCAGATGGGGGTGAAACTGCTTCAAGTGGATTTTGAGAAAAGTACCAACACCAAGTCGCTACGCTACGCCCTCGAAGCCCTGCCTCAGGAGGCCTACGACATCGCCCTGATTGTGGATGCCGACAACGTGATTCCATCCGACTACCTGACGCGGCTAAACGCCGCCTTTGCCACCGGCCACGACGTGCAAGCCATACAGACCCACCGCGTAGCTAAAAATCTCAACACTACGATGGCTTATCTCGACGCCATCAGCGAGGAAATCAACAACTCCATCTTCCGTCGCGGCCACAACGTGCTGGGCATGGCTTCGGCCCTCATCGGCTCGGGCATGGCCTTCCGTTACAGCCTCTTCCGCGAGCTGATGCTGACCAACACCTCGGTGGGTGGCTTTGACCGCGTGCTCGAGATGAAGTTGCTCTACCGCCGCATCTTCATCCACTACATGCCAGACCTCTGCATCAAGGATGAGAAAATCCAGCGCCCGGAGAACTTCTACAACCAGCGCCGCCGCTGGCTTGCCGCCCAGTACGACAGCCTGCTCGAGTTCCTGGCCCAGCTGCCCTCGGCCGTAAGAGAGCGCAAGTGGGATTTCTGCGACAAGCTCTACCAACAGGCCGCTCCTTCGCGCGTGCTCATGTTAGGTTTTACAGGCGTTATCTCATTGGTAATGACGCTTATATCTCCAATGATGTCCATTAAATGGTGGTTGCTGCTCGGCGTGATTCTGCTGGCCCTCTGCTGCGCCATCCCCAGGCGTTACTACAGCCGTCGCCTGCTGCGAGCCATCATCCTGGTGCCCTGGTCGTTCCTCCTCATGGTGGCCAACCTCTTCCGCTTAGGCGAGGCGCGTCGCCGCTTTATCCACACGGCCCACGGCCTGCCCCAGGGCGCTCCAAATCAAGGAACCCCCGATGAATCGCCAAAGAGTGAGTAACTGAATGAAAAAGGTTGAACGATGAGCAAAAAAGGTTTAGTTTCCATCATAACGGTCAACTACAACGGTTGGCGCGACACCTGCGCCATGATTGACGCCCTTTGGCGCCACGAAACCTACCCCTACGAGGTCATTGTCATAGACAACGCCTCTGCCGGAGACGATGTGGAGCAGATAGAAAACTATCTAAACAAAAACAGAGCCTCTCACCCCTCCGCCGCCAGCAGCGCTCAGTCGCTCTC
>CAMAMO010000202.1 GCA_945836915.1 uncultured Mediterranea sp. | reverse complement strand
CCGTCTATTTCAATGTAGAAGATATGTCCGCCTCGGGTCAGCTCATGATAAGGGGCCTCCACCTCGGCCTTATGTTTGGGCGAGCATTTGTAATAGACGGGTACGTGGTTCGAGTTGGTATAATAGATTTTGTCAGTCACTCCCGGTATCAGGCCAAACTGCTTGCGGTCGATGCGGGTGAAGCGCCCAGACAGCCCCTCTGCCGGTGTAGCCAGTACGCTGAAGTTGTGCTGGTATCGCTCAGAGAAGTCGTTGGCACGGTCGCGCATATAGGTCACGATACGCAGGCCTAACTGTTGGGCCTCATCGCTTTCGCCATGGTGCTTGCCTATCAGGGCGATGAGGCACTCTGCCAGTCCGATGAAACCAATGCCCAGCGTACCTTGGTTGATGACCGGTGCGATGGGGTCGTCGGGCTTCAGGTTTTCGCAGCCTACCCAGAGCGATGACATCAGCAGCGGGAATTGCTTGGCCAGGGCGCTCTTCTGGAAGTCGTAGCGCTCGCACAGCTGTTTGGCGGTAATCTCAAGAAGCTCGTCTAACTTGGCAAAGAAGTGGGCGATGCGCCCCTCTTGGTCGGCGATAGAACGGCTTTCGATGGCCAAACGAACGATGTTGATGGTAGAGAACGAGAGGTTACCGCGGGCTACCGAACTTTTCTCACCAAAGCGGTTCTCAAAGACACGGGTACGGCATCCCATGGTGGCTACTTCGTAGAGGTAGCGTTTGGGGTCGTCGGCACGCCATTTCTCGTGCTGGTTGAAGGTGGCGTCAAGGTTGACGAAGTTTGGGAAGAAACGGCGGGCGGCTACCCGGCAGGCTTCTTGGTAGAGGTCGTAGTTTCGGTCATCGGGCAGGTAGCTGACGCCCCGCTTCTTTTTCCAGATTTGGATAGGGAAGATGGCCGTAGAGCCTCCGCCCACCCCTTCGTAGGTAGATTGCAGCAGCTCGCGGATGATGCAGCGCCCCTCGGCCGAGGTGTCGGTGCCGTAGTTGATGGAAGAGAAGACCACCTGGTTGCCGCCGCGCGAGTGGATGGTGTTCATGTTGTGGATAAAGGCCTCCATCGATTGGTGTACACGGTTGACGGTGCGGTTTATGGCATGTTGCTTGAAGCGTTGGTTACCCTGTAACCCCTGCAAGTCGCGACTGATGTAATCGTCGATGGGAACGTCATAGAGTGACTTCAGATCCAGGCCAGTTAGCTGTTCGATGGTTTTAATCTCTTCCACGTAGCTCAGCCTCACGTAGGGGGCCAGATAGAAATCGAAGGCTGGAATAGCCTGTCCGCCGTGCATCTCGTTCTGCACCGTCTCCATCGAGATGCAGGCCATGATTGAGGCGGTTTCGATGCGCTTGGTGGGGCGGCTCTCGCCATGGCCAGCTTGGAAGCCGTGCGTTAGAATCTGATCCAGTGGATGCTGGATGCAGGTGAGCGATTTGGTGGGATAGTAATCCTTATCGTGGATATGCAGGTAGTTGTTCTTCAGCGCCCAGAGGGTCTCCTCAGAGAGCAGGTAGTCGTCCACAAAGGGTTTGGTGCTTTCTGAAGCGAATTTCATCATCATCCCCGCCGGGGTATCGGCATTCATGTTGGCATTTTCGCGGGTCACGTCGTTCGACTTGGCCTCTACAATCTCCAGGAACATCTCGCGGGTCTTGGCCTTGCGGGCTATGCTGCGCTTGTCGCGGTAGGCGATGTAGCTTTTGGCCACCTCCTTTCGGGGCGAGGCCATCAGTTCCATCTCAACCATATCCTGAATCTCCTCGACCGAGGATTGCTCCTTGCCTCTGATTTCAATACGGTCCACAATCTGATAGACGAGGGTAGGGTCCTCGCCTGCGGCTGTTGTTAACATGGCTTTGCGTATGGCTGCTGCAATCTTCTCGCGGTTAAAGCCCACGATGCGGCCATCTCTTTTAACTACTGTTTGTATCATATGCGTTCATTTAAAAATGTTATAAGCCTATGATACTGACGGGAATAATGCGGATGAAATCTCTTTGTGTATTGCAGACTTTATCTCTGACGCTCTACCTCCCGAAAGCATCTGATCTCTGGAAAAAGGCAGGTCTTCTGACTTGTTTCATCTGTGCAACCTTCCCACCTTTACAGGCAGTGGTTATCAACGACGGCACAGACGGGTTAAGAAACTTACAGCTACGGGTATAGTCTCGGATTTTCACCGAAGTTCCCTTTTCACTCGCAGTGGCTGAGGCCACCTTGAACACCTTAATCCGCCGCAAATATAGCGCTTTTTTTTAATTAATCAAGGCTTTCAAGCCTTTTTTTTCTGCTTCATCCTATTTCCGCAACATCTGCGGCTACGCCCCCATGACGCTGCTCCGCATCTCAGAAAACGACGGCGATGAAGTAGGGTGGAGGATTTAAAAGCAGTCAATATTCAGGGATACTTTCATCTCTGTCTGGGCATCCTCGTAACCGCACTGCATGCAGCGGTTGCGGTTATGATTAACCGAACAGTAGCTCATCGATATACCCGTCCAAAATAAAACTGTTATCTGTTATCTGTTACCAAATAAATGTTAAATGGCGGTTATACCCCATCCAAAATAAAACTGTTATCTGTTATCTGTTATTTTTTGGCGGGCATTACAGCAG
>CAMAMO010000201.1 GCA_945836915.1 uncultured Mediterranea sp. | reverse complement strand
CTTAAATTTCCGCCACCGGATTTGGATTGTTCAGTCAGAAAGCTTACATTTGCAGAAACCAATTCAATGTACGATGAAACATACAGCATCCTATATGTTAACAAGATTTAATATGGGGGGGGGTAAAAAAGGCATAACTTACCTCACCGCATCCATTCTGACCCTTCTAACAGCTGCTTGCAGCAGCGATACCCTCGACTCGCATACAGCGAGCCAACTCACTCAACAGGTCACTCCGACCACACAATCCTTCGCATCGTCGGCAGACAGTACCCTCCACGGACAGATTCAAGGCCAATGGAGCGTTGCTTCACACTACCATGTGGGCGAGTCGATAGCGTACGACCTCTATGGTGATCCGCAATGCCACATCAGTGCCGACTCCCTGCGCCTCACCGCCACGCACTATCAATACACCTCAATCTCCAGCTCCCCCCAGGTCGTAGAGCAGACATTAGCAGCCTATCGCTACCAATTCCAAGCCCCCAACCTCCTCGTATTAGGGGCCGACACCCTACGCATACTCCCCTCCTCACCCAACCGCTACAAATTAGAGGGCAAAGAGCAGGGCATCGTGATTGAGAAGAAGAGCGAGAGAATCTGATACCATTTCATTATCCGAACAATTCCTAACTAATCCATGGCAGACTACATCATCTATAAATACCTCTTCAATCGGAGCGATGACAAGTCGCTCTTCAGTAAACTGACAAAAGAAGACGCCGTCAATCAGGCTCAGGAGGAGCTGGAGAAAGCGGTAAAGGGTGAGCTTTTCTTCGTCAAGGCGCACCGCAACCGAGATAATGATTACGACCGGCTGAGCTACAAGCTGCTGGGCCAAAAAGGGGGCATCAGCGTGCTGCTCATCAACAACGTGAAGCGCCGCAACTATCAGGAGGGGAAAGAGGAGCTGACCTTAGAGTACCATCCAGGCTGCTACGTGGTCATCGACAACCGTCCGGGCATCGCACAGATAGCCATCGAGAAGGCACGGGCCTTCGACTACGATACCGACCTCATCATGCGCCTGCTGAAACGGGCCCTCGACAAGGCGCTTGGCCACATTGGTCTGAGCATCGATATCCAACCCAAATACCGCCCCGTGGATTTCTGGGACACGGTGGAAGAGATCAGCAAAAAGCGAAAAGACCGCGTCAAGCAGATTGTCTTCCGCTTCTCCACGGAGAACACCATCGGTCCGCTGGAGGCCTCGGAAGCGGAGATGATGAAGATGTCATTCCTCACCTCGTTGCTGACGGCGTTCGACGGCGCTGAGGGGATGTTTGGCATCAAGTCTAAGGAGAATAAGTCGCTCACGTTAGACCGCACACGCCAGGATGCCGCCTTCGTCATCGACATGTGCAGCCGCAACGGTTACGAGATTGCCGTTCATTTCCAGAAGTCGGGCGTGTTCCGCACCGACAAGGAGGTGCAGCTGATGCGCACCCTTGACGATGCCTTCATCCTCTCCTTCACCCGTGGGGAGATGGATATGTTCAACGGCTGCGGCCAGCTGGGCGTGTGGCTCGACGACATCCATGAAACGATTCTGATTGACGAGAAAAAGGCGTTGGAGGGCGGACGATGATCAGGCGGTTTTCAAAGGATAGCATCGAGGGGCGGTTGCTGCCCCTCTGTGCCGACCATTGGCTCTACCGGGCTACGGTGAGGCGGGTCAAGACGGAGCTGAGTCACTTCCTCCTGCTGCGCTATTCGGCGGAAGAGCTATGGGCCGAGTGTATGAGTGAACTGGATGCCTACCGCACCAAACGAGGGGTGTACCGCGACCACTGCGGCGATTCGCTGCTCGATTTCTTCAACCTCCTGAAGCAGCGTCAGCCGGCTGGTGGCGAGGAGTATTTGACTGAGTGCCGCCGACTGACGGCCCTCTTTGCGGCCATGCTGATGCTAATCTACAACCGGGTGGGAGGGACGTCGAATAGCCAAGCCGTCATGAAGCTGATGGAGCAATGCATCCGTATGAAGTTGGATTACAAGGAGCTCTTTTTCGACGTGCAGCAAGAAATGTTTTTCTACGGTAATGACCGATTAACCAGCGAACTTCAAGCCTATATGGAGAGTGAAACCTTGATTTCAGAGGCCATAGCGGAGGCCATCGAGGGGCTGGAGGAGGTGAAGGCGGAACAACCGACGGTGGGACAAGAGGCCAAAGAGATTGTTCTGCCAATATCAAGCCTCAGGATTGGAAATAAGAAGTTACGTCGCGTCTTGATTGTGCTTGATGCCATGATACAAAGTGGATGGATTGTGGATAATAATGGTAACAAGCCAAAGAATTGCGAAGTGGCTCTGAATCAGATTTTGCAGCTGGCTTTTGGCGAGGAGAAGAAGCGGCAGATTATCAGCACAATGTATCCATCAAACACTATGAATGAGCGTGATATAGACATTCAAACGATATTCAACGAACTGTTAACGGAGTATAAATCGAACTTAACTTAAGTTTGAACCCAACTTAAGTTAAGCTGCCGTTTTTGGCATTGTATATAGCTTTGCACCGCAACCCAGGCAAAAACAGAAGCCTGCTGGTTGCGGTGATTTTTTATTATATTGTTTAACCGCAAAGTTTGCGCAGGACTTGTACGTACCGTCTGAAATAGCTA
>CAMAMO010000200.1 GCA_945836915.1 uncultured Mediterranea sp. | reverse complement strand
GTTATCTGTTATTTTTCGACGTTGAAGGGGATTGGAATTTCATTGATTCATAAAACACAACAGATTGAAGTTATTCGTGGTACGATACTATGTTTTACAGCATAAAGCAAAAAAAATACTTCCCCGGCTTTGGATTGTTCAGATTTAAACTCTAATTTTGCAGCTATCAAAACCTGAAAAACTAATAGCAAGATGGCAACCTATTCTCTATACAAACTCATATTTAAGACCTCCTCTGAACAAGAACTCTTTGATGAGAACAGCAAGAAGAAAGATGTATCAAAGGCGCTTTCTTACCTCTACAAGACGCTGCAAAAGAAAGAGCTGCTTTTTGTCCATTGCAAGCGCTCTGGTGACTGTGAACGGATAGAACATGAGGTCTGCGCCACGCATGACAAGGTGGTTCTGCTGATGCTCAAGAACAATAAATCAACGCGGTATGTGGAGGGTCGAGAGGGGCACGACTTGAAGTATCACCCTGGCTGCTACGTCATCTTCGACTGCCGCGAAGGGGTGGCACAGCTGGCTATCGAACGCATCGCTGCGTTTGACAACAAGCCCGACAAGGTGTGCAAGATTCTGGACTATACGCTCAACGCCACGCTGCGCAAGGTGGGCCTGGAAGTAGAGATTAGACCGAAAATGCGCGAGGGTGACTTCTGGGCGGCGGTGGACGAACAGACCAAGCGGTTCAAAGACGACATCCGCCGTATGTCGTTTGAATTCCCCAAAAAGGAGTCTGTAAACTGTATCGACGCACCCAGAAAACTGCGCGAGAAACTCCACGTTCTACAATCCATCCTCTCCTCAGTCAAGGCAGCCAAAGGCGTCTTTCACATGGAGTCTGAGAAGAAGGAGGCACTGGATCTGGATACCATGCGGCAAGATGTTGCACAGCTGGTCCATCTCTGCCTCAGCAATGGGTACCGCGTCTCAGTACAGTTCAAGCATTACGGGGTTTTCCGCGTAGGGGAGAATGTCAGGGCGATGAGCGAGCTTAACGAAGAGATTGTGGATCAGTTTATCTATGGAGAGGCCACGCTGCTTGAATCGAAATGGAGGCTCATCGATTGGCTTAACGAGGCCCGTAACCGCACGTCGAATTATAAACTGGATGACCATGAAACAGCTGACAACGCAGCAGAGGCAGAAAATTAAGGCGTGTTACCAGAGGCACTGGCTCTACAGCCACCTCTATTCACCCGCCAAGGAGATGGAGCGCAGACTCAGCACGCTGAGGATTTCACCTGAGGAGCTCTTCGTAGAGTGCATGGGTCAGCTGGATCTCTTTCTCGACGACCCCGAGGCTTACCTCCCCATAGGCCGTTCGCTCTACGATGACTATTACTGCGAACTCAGGGAGCGGGGCAACCTATCGACCACGGAGAAGGAGGTGGAACGCGGCAGCGTAGAGTTATGCTTTGTGCTGAACTACCTGTTCTCGGCCATAGAGGAGGAAATCTTGGCCATTTCTGTCACTTCGCATCTCACGGAATCGTTGATAAACTACCCAGAGACCTACGCTGAGCTAAGCCAATGGTTAGAACCCAAGCTATGGGTAGCCAGTCAAACGCGCTTTTTCGAGGAGTTGGGCCGCTACGTCGATGCCAAACCACATCTAAGCGCTACGATAGAAAAACAACTGATGGAGTGGAATGAAGGTCCTTCAACGTCCCAAGTGGATGAGAAATCTCAGAGTGAAGGCGAAATTTATTCTAACCGACAAGTCGTTATCCTCTTTCAGGAGCTTCTAAACATATCGCTGTCAGCAGAAGATACAAACATCAAAGAGCTGGCCCGATATATTCATAAAGTGACAGGACGCAACGTGGAAACGATACGCACTAATATTAAGCGTCTTAATAAGGCCTATGATGTCTCGAATATAGACATTAACCGAATAACAAAAGACCTTGAACAATTCTCTCCAGAATTAGCTAAAGCGATAAGAGCAAGGTACGATTAACTTTCTTTATAGAAAATGGTTCAAATTATGGTTCAATTTCATTTGAACCACAAGTGACCCACCCCCTTTATCTTTGCACCGCAACCCAGGCGAAACAGAGACGCCTGATGGTTGCGGTGTTTTTTATTTTATTGTTGAACCGCAAAGTTTGCGCAGGTCTTGTACGTACCGTCCGGAATAGCTATTCACCTGACCAAAGCTTGCACAAATCCTTTGCATGATGTGTAAACGAGATGAAAACAGCTACAAGCTGATCAATGACGTAGAGTTGAAACGTTTCCGTCTGAGCAACCCTCAGATGGATGATTTAGAAGTGATGACCACGCTCACCGCCCTGCTGGCGCAACAACTGCGCCAACTGGAGACGCAGCGCTGCCTGGCTATGGCCAAAGGGGTGGAACCGCTGAAGTGCTTTACCGGTTTAAGACCGACCGAGGAGGAGATTCGCCAAGCGCTAATCAAGGTGATTAATATGCCACACCCGGAGGACAGCAAGAGAAAACTGATCTATTGCAAGAGCCACTGGCTGGCGGTGATGAGGGCATTGCAGTTTCTGGGGGTGATTAGTACGGATTATGGTGCAAAAAAAGAATTTGAGATGCTTATCAATCGGCTTCTGCATGACGTAATCCCTCCGTTTGATTGTAGAAGACTCTATAATATCGAAG
>CAMAMO010000199.1 GCA_945836915.1 uncultured Mediterranea sp. | reverse complement strand
AACGGCAAGTTCAGACAATGGCTGCAAGCCGATACCCTGGCCGAAGCCCGACTGACCTTTGCCGACGGCGTGGATTACCCCCTCTACCTCAGTCCGGGCGACCGCCTCACCATCCAAGGCGACAGCAGCCGCCGTGAGCGGTTGCAGGTGGTTGGCAATGCCGAGAACCAGCTCCTCACCCACTTCTACGCCGAGGCCGACAGCCTGAAGAGTGACGCCGAGCGGCAACAGTTAGCGCTGACCACCATCTGCAACAACCCGCAGAATCTGGCCGTCATCGAGCTGCTCAACCGCTACTTCGTGCAGACTAGCCACCCCCACATGGAGCGGATTGACAGCCTCATCACCCTGCTCGACAGCGAGCTGAAAGACCGTCCGCAGGTTGACCGACTGCGTAACCTCATCGAAGAGAACAAGAAGCGGCAAGTAGGCCGCGTAGCTCCCTACTTCACCGTCAAGGGCACCGACGGCCAGCGCATCGCACGCAGCGACTACCGCGACTGCTACATGCTGCTCCACTTCTGGGCCTCGTGGGACCAACCGAGCCGCGCCATGGGCCGAGAGTGGCAAGCCCTCTACAATGAGCTGAAGAAGGCTAAGCGCGTGGCCAAGAAGAACGACCAGACCTCAAAGCAGTTCAGCGGCAAGAGCAACCTTGCGAACCAAGAGAAGAAGGAGAAGCAGTTGGCCCTGATTGGCATCTCGATAGACGGCCATCTGGAGGAGTGGCGCCAAGCCATCAAGGCCGACAGCCTGAACTTTATACAGGGCAATGACCGTGATGTGTGGAGCGCACAAACCCTGGAGCTCTACAACATCCACACCCTGCCCAGCAACATCTTCATCAACCGCAAAGGCACCATCATCGGCCGCAACGTCACACCCCAAACGGTGGCCGACAGCTTAGGGTTAAAGCGCTGAAACCATCCATATACACCCACGCCTTATGTTAGTCAAACTCTACGGAGCCGCCCTGCAAGGGGTCCATTCGCAACTCATCACCATCGAAGTGAACAGCACCCCCGGCTGTCTGTTCAACCTGGTTGGCTTGCCCGACAATGCCGTCAAGGAGAGCCACCAGCGCGTCCTCTCGGCCCTGCAAGTCAGCGGCTACAAACTGCCCGTGACCAACATCATCGTCAACATGGCGCCAGCCGATATCAGGAAAGAGGGTTCGGCCTACGACCTGCCCTTAGCGGTAGGCATGATGGCTGCCACGGAACAGATTAAATCGGATAAAATCAGCCGCATCATGATGATGGGCGAGTTAGGACTGGATGGCACCCTGCGCCCTATCAAGGGCGTGCTACCCATGGCTATCAAGGCTCGCGAGCTGGGTTTTGACGGGCTGATAGTGCCCATAGCCAATGCCCACGAGGCGGCCGTGGTCAACAAACTCACCATCTATGGCGCCGAGACGCTCAAGCAGGTGATTCGCTTCTTCAACGGTGAGCAGACCCTCACGCCCACCATCGTCAACACCCGTGAAGAGTTTTTCGCCCACCAATCCACCTTCGACTTTGACTTCGACGAGGTGAAGGGCCAGGAGAATGTGAAGCGCGCCCTCGAGGTAGCGGCAGCCGGTAGCCACAACATCCTGCTCATCGGTTCGCCCGGTAGCGGCAAGTCGATGCTGGCCAAACGGCTCCCCTCCATTCTACCACCCCTCTCGCTGGCTGAAAGCTTGGAGACCACGATGATACACAGCGTAGCGGGCAAGCTCTCAGCCGACAGCGGCCTCATCTCCGTCCGCCCCTTCCGCTCGCCCCATCACACCATCTCGATGGTGGCTATGACCGGTGGCGGCAGCAATCCGCAACCGGGCGAAATCAGCCTGGCTCACAACGGCATCCTCTACCTCGACGAGCTGCCCGAGTTTCAGCGCCAAGTACTCGAGGTGCTGCGCCAACCGCTTGAGGACCGAAAAATCAGCGTCTCACGCGTCAGGATGAACGTAGAATATCCGGCCAACTTCATGCTGGTGGCCTCGATGAACCCCTGTCCTTGCGGCTACTACACCCACCCCACCAAGGCCTGCGTCTGCAACCCCGGCCAGGTGCAGAAGTACCTGAACCGCATCAGCGGCCCCTTGCTCGACCGCATCGACCTGCAGATAGAGGTCACACCGCTGCCGTTTGAGCAGCTCTCCAACCTCACCCCTGGCGAGAGCAGCGCCACCATCCGCGAGCGGGTGATCCGTGCCCGTCAGATTCAAGAACGTCGCTACGCTGAACTGACCGGCATCCACTGCAACGCCCAGATGAGCAGTCGTCAGCTGGCCCAGTTTGCCCGCCCCGACGAGAAGGGGCTTCAACTGCTAAAGAACGCCATGACCCGCCTCAACCTCTCCGCCCGCGCCTACGACCGCATCCTCAAGGTCTCACGCACCATCGCCGACCTGGAGGGCACCGAACAGATCCAGAGCCACCACCTGGCCGAAGCCATCGGCTACCGCAACCTCGACCGCGAAAACTGGGCAGGGTAAAGATAAAGAAAAAATCACCCCTTGAGAACCATCGCTTGGTTGCTCTTGGGGTGAAAACGTTATGCCAACCTATGAAAAACTCCTTTGCAATTGTTATCTTGAATTATACCTACTAAAAACATATCATGAAGAACTCATCCTGTTGTTCATAG
>CAMAMO010000198.1 GCA_945836915.1 uncultured Mediterranea sp. | reverse complement strand
GTCGATATTCTGAATGGTTTCGACGCTCGCTGCTGCCGCTCGTTGCTCTCGTTCGTCGCTGCCGCTCGTTGCTCTCGTTCGTCGTTGCCGCTCGCTGCTGCCTCAGAAAACCCTTGCCGCTCTCTTCCCTAAAAAGGAGTGCTGTCTGCTCAAGTTTCTTCTTTCGGTGGATTATTCCGGAGGGGCAAGGCTTCTCCCTTGAAGGGCTGCTATCGGCCAGGCTTCTCCCTTGAAGGGTGTTTTTTCAGGGGGCAGGCTTCTCCTTCAGTGGGGTTGTGTTCTCTTGAGAAAGCCGCAGCCAGTTTCTCCTTTTTCGATGAAAAAAGTGAAAAAATAGCTATCAGAGGGAAATTTATCCGCTTCTCTATCGAATGTCTCACAAAAAAATGCGATATTTGCAGCCATGATTCAGTTGGAAACGTTATTCGACATCATTTGGAAGGGATTCATCATTGGCGTGGTGGTCTCCGCTCCGCTTGGCCCTGTGGGGGTGCTCTGCATTCAGCGCACACTCAACAAGGGGCGCTGGTATGGCTTTGTCACCGGTCTGGGCGCCTCGCTCAGCGACATCGCTTACGCCCTGATTACGGGTTATGGCATGAGCTTTGTGTTCGACTACGTCAATAAGAACATCTTCTACCTGCAGCTCTTTGGCAGTATCCTGTTGCTGGCCTTCGGTCTCTACACCTTCCGCAGCAACCCCGTGCAGTCTATCCGCCCCGTTTCCACCAACCGCGGCTCGTACTTCCACAACTTCATTACCGCCTTTGTGGTCACCCTCAGTAACCCGCTCATTATCCTCCTTTTCATCGGACTCTTCGCCCGTCTGGCCTTTGTCAGCGAGGGGGTCTTGGTATTCGAGGCCGTCTCCGGTTACCTGGCTATCGCATTAGGCGCCCTGACCTGGTGGTTCGGCATCACCTACTTTGTCAACAAGGTGCGCAAGCAGTTCAACCTGCGCGGCATCTGGGTGCTGAACCGCGTGATTGGCAGCGTAGTGATGCTCGTGTCGCTTGGCGCATTGATTCTTACCCTCACTGGCAACTCGCTCTACCACTGAGGCTTACGCTAACCCCTTTTCACCCTGTTTCCCTATGAAGATTGCTCAACGACTGAGGCAGACCGACATGGTGGCCTATCTGTTATATATGTGGTATGTAGAGGACCTGCTCCGCGCCAACGGCTGCGACGCCGAGCGCGTTACGGCCCTGATGGCAGCCGGCGCCCAGCCCGATGAACGTGCCGCCATGGCCGAGTGGTACGACAACCTGGCCGAGATGATGCGTGCCGAGGGAGCGACCCAGAGCGGACACCTGCAGATGCTGCGCAACCTGGTGATGGACCTTACCGAGCTGCACATCGCCCTGACCAAGAGCAGCAAGTTCCCCTTCTACAGCGCCGCCTACTTCAAGGCTCTCCCCCTGATTGTAGAGCTGCGCCAGCGTGGCGGCCAGAAACCCCAGCCTGAGGTGGAGACCTGCCTCGAGGCCCTCTACGGCATCTACCTGCTACGCATGCAGCAGAAGCCCGTCAGCCCCGCCACCCTCGAAGCCGCCAAGTGCATCACCACCTTCCTGGGCCTGCTGTCAGACTACTACCTGAAGGAGCGCCGAGGCGAGCTGGACCGCTACCACCTGGACGAGGAGAAACCTCACGTCGAAGGAGAGAGGCCTCACGCCGGGGCAGAGAAGCCCCATGGCCAGGCAGAGAAACCTCACGCCGGGGGAGAGAGGCCCAACGACGAAGAATAATAATGGAAACAAATATAATTAAAAAAGAGAAATGAAGATATTAGTAACAGGCGCCAACGGGCAGTTGGGCCACGAGATGCAGACGATAGCCTTGAAGGATACGGCTAACAGTTGGCTCTTTACCGACGTGGCCGAGTTGGACATCTGCGACGCCGAGGCGGTTAGGCGTTGCCTCAGCGAGGAGGGCGTAGAGCTCATCGTAAACTGTGCCGCCTACACCGCCGTTGACAAGGCCGAGGAGAACCCCGAACTGTGCGACCGCCTTAACCATCAGGCCCCTGCGCTCTTGGCCCAGGCTGCCGAGGAGGCAGGCGCCGCCCTTATCCACGTCTCTACAGACTACGTCTTCGACGGCACCGCCCATCTTCCCTACCGCGAGACCGACACACCCTGTCCCAACTCCGTCTATGGCTCTACCAAACTGGCTGGCGAGCGCGACGTGATGCGCCTCTGCAGCCGTGCCGTCATCATCCGCACCGCCTGGCTCTACTCGCCCTACGGCAACAACTTCGTCAAGACGATGATTCGCCTGGGCCGTGAGCGCGACGCCTTGGGTGTAGTCTTCGACCAGATAGGCACGCCCACCTGTGCCGCCGACCTGGCCGGGGCCATTGCCGCCATCATCAGCCAAGGCCTCCAGCCCGGCATCTACCACTACAGCAACGAGGGCGTCTGCTCTTGGTACGACTTCACCCTGGCCATCCACCGTCTGGCCGGCATCCAGAACTGCCAAGTCCGTCCCCTCCACACAGACGAGTACCCCGCCAAGGCCCCAAGGCCCGCCTACTCCGTCCTTGACAAGACCAAGATAAAGCAGACCTACGCCCTCAGCATCCCCCATTGGGAAGAGAGCCTAAAGAAGACCATACAAGAGGAAATCCTCCAAGCC
>CAMAMO010000197.1 GCA_945836915.1 uncultured Mediterranea sp. | reverse complement strand
ACCATAGCGTAAAAAAAAGGCCGCAACCCTTTGAAGGGAGCGGCCTTTTTTGTGATTATGACTTATTGAAACCTTTATTTCAACCAGCGGGGGTCACCAGCGGTCACATCCTCGTTACCCACGGTGAAGTCACCATTCTTAGCGTCGGCGAACTTAGGATCAGCCTCTTTGGCGAATGATGAATAGTCGTCCTTGTGGTGGTTGGTCCAGAGGTTGGGTGAGTTGAAGTAAACTACATTCTTGAGTGATTCTTCAGCCTTGTTCTTATCAGCGCGGCCGAAGGTTCCTGCGTTGGCATTCTGGGGTGAAGCAACACCTACATTGGCAATCAAGACATTTTGAACTGTCAGCTTGCTACCAGCCTTTTCAACACGGAACAGACCTGTGTTGTTACCATCATCGGATGTACAGATGTTGTAGAATGTGCAATCAGAGAATTCAACGTCGGCAACTACTTGACAGCGTACCAATGAACGGATACCATTGCTGATGGTTGTGTTACTTACTTTCAGTGAAGTGAGAGCACCACCACGAAGGTCGAATCCATCGCCTGAGTCATTAGCAATACCATCTATCATACAGTTGTAGAAGCTTACTGTGCCCAGCTTTCCTTTGGCATTGTTGTAAATGATGTGCTTAGCCATGTTGCGGACTTCACAACCATTCACCTCAAGATTACCCAGATTAGCCGCAGCGTTGGTAATCTCCAGAAGGTTAGATACAGTCTTTGCTCCATCGAAGATGAGGTTGTTGAGTGACAACGATGCCACTTCGCTTGCTACTGTGAAGCGACCGTTGATGGTCGGCTTTTCTGAGGGCTTGAAGCCAGAAATCTTCATGGACTTAGTCAGTTCGAAGTCACCGATGGTGTGAGTACCTTCAACGATGATGAATTCAGCACCCTCTTCAGCAGCAGTCAACATATCCAGCAGGTTATCTTCAGCGTAAACGGGTGTAGCGTTACCAAAGTCAATCAGCGTAGTAAATGTTACGCTACCACGGCTTTTTCCGTTACTCTTCAGCAATTTGGCTGAGTACTCAGTCTCAGGAGTCAGGCCAGTAATGGTAGCTGCACCAGCGGCGATTTCATCAGCTGTTACGGCATGCTCAATGTCACCCGGAGTGATGACAATCTTCTCGGCAGCTTCGCCGGGAGTCCAGCGCAGAACCACTGTGGTGGCAGTCAGCTCTTCAGGCAGCACCTCTTGCATAATCTGCTCAGCACTGGTCTTGAAGCGGGTACCGCTCCAGTTAGATTGACCTTTCTCGCCTTGGGCCTGGATGCGAACCAAGTACTTGGTCTTACTCTCGAAGCCCTTTACGACGATAGGAAGCTGATCGGCCGTAATGTTGCTTACGGTTTTGACGGGGGTGCCGTTATAGTTGAGCACTTCGCTGTCGTTGGTCTCGCTGTCGGTTACTTGGTCGGTATCCTCATAGAATTCTGCTACGTAGCTGGTAGCACCGCTTACGGTGCTCCAGTTCAGTCGTACGTTAACCTGGCCAGTAACTTTGGCTTCCAGGTTGATGGGGGCAAACAGGCGGCTGTAGTTGATTTCGGTCACCAAGTCGCTCTGGTCGTCGCATGCTGTTGTCAGGGCTATGGTTGCAAGGCCTAACATGCAGATGTATTTATTCAGTTTCATAATGCTATTTCAAAATTTAAGGATTAATCGTTGCTCAACATACCGTTGCTGCTGTCAATAAAGGTCTGCCAAATAGGCCAGAACTGGTTCTTATCGGGATCCTGGGTGTACAAGGCGTCGATTGTCTTGTCCTCGAGTTTGGTCTCGGTAATCCAGTCGGTGCTGTCCCAACCGGTCAGCATAGCGCCCTCATCATCGGTATCACCGTGGTTCAGACCGTAGAACTTCAGTGTCTCTCCATCTTCTGCATAGGTGTAGTAGATCTTCTTGGGGAGGTCTGCATAGGCACCCTCACGCATACGGAGCTGTTTCATCTTACTCTTTGCTTCAGCCAACTTGGTGCTAAGCAGGTTCCAACGAATCAGGTCGGCCTTGCGTAACATCTCACCGGCCAGCTCCAGACCACGCTGCTCAACGATGGCGTTGAAGAAAGCGCTCTTGCTGGCGGTAGCGGCACTCATGTAAGCGGTAACCTTTGCGGCGGGTAGGGCACGGTCAAGGATGGCCTTGAGGTAAGGTGCGGCAGCTGTAGCACCGTCAATTTCGTTGATAGCCTCGGCTGCCATCAGATAGACGTCGGCCAGACGGAGGTACTGCCAGTTTACACCATCGTCGTTGGTAGAGGTGACGATGCGGTTCATCCACTCGTAGCGCAGTTTGCCGAAGCACCACTTGTTGAGTGAGCGGAGTTGCTGTTTGGAACGGCCGTCAACCAACTCCTTGCTCCAGTCGTAAGGTACGCAGGTGATGTCGCGGCGGATATCGTCCACATCATAGTCGTAGTAGAGGGTAGGCAGAGGACCGTTTACACCACCCTGACTCTGCTGGGTGTACTGGTCTTTGGCATTATGCTTTACACCGAATGTGTAGAGTACACGGCCACGGCCATCGCTGAAGGGAATCTCGAAGATTGACTCACCACCAGCCTTGACGATGTCTTTGCAGAGGTTGGTGAAGTTATCCTTGAAGCTTCCCAGGTTGTTGCAGCCTTGATTGATGATGCTG
>CAMAMO010000196.1 GCA_945836915.1 uncultured Mediterranea sp. | reverse complement strand
AAGGACAGCCCCGCTGGTGTCCGGGCTGCGGCGACCATTTCTTCCTTGCTTCACTCCACAAGGCCATGGCTGAAATCGGCGTACCTCCCCATGAAATTGCCGTTATCTCGGGTATCGGTTGCTCCAGCCGTCTGCCTCACTACATGAACACCTACGGCATGAACACCATCCACGGCCGTGCAGCCGCCATTGCTACAGGCTGTAAGGTAGCCAACCCCAATCTGACCGTTTGGCAGGTAAGCGGTGATGGAGACGGACTGGCCATCGGTGGTAACCACTTCATCCATGCTAACCGCCGTAACATCAACCTCAACATGATTCTGCTGAACAACCGCATCTACGGTTTGACAAAGGGTCAGTACTCACCTACCTCACCCCGTGGCTTCGTCAGCAAATCCTCACCTTACGGTACGGTAGAAGACCCCTTCCGCCCCGCCGAACTCTGCTTCGGTGCACGCGGTCACTTCTTTGCCCGTGCGGTAGCCACCGACGCGGCCGGTACGGTAGAGATTCTGAAGGCAGCCTATAAACACCAGGGTTCCAGCGTCTGCGAGATTCTGCAAAACTGCGTTATCTTCAACAACGGCGCACACGACTGCGTAGCCAAGAAGGAAGACCGTGCCAAGAATGCCATCTACCTGGAACATGGTAAACCGATGCTCTTCGGTGAGAATAACGAATACGGTTTGATGCAAGAGGGCTTCGGCTTGAAGGTGGTGAAGCTTGGCGAGAACGGCATTACAGAGAAGGACATCCTGGTACACGACGCTCACTGCGAGGACAACACCCTGCAGCTGAAGCTCGCCCTGATGGAAGGTCCCGACTTCCCCATCGCCCTCGGCGTAATCCGCGACGTAGAAGCACCCACTTACGACGAGGCCGTTTATGCCCAGATTGAAGAGGTAGCCTCAAAGAAGAAGTACCACAACTTCGAAGAGTTGCTGCTTACCAACGACACTTGGGAGGTGAAATAACCCCTCATCCCTAAGATAAGAAAGAGAGCCGGAAGGAATTTTTTCTCCTACCGGCTCTCTTCTTATTCTGTTTTCCACTGGTTATTCTGTTTCACACTGTAAGAGAATGCTGATAAATCAGAATTATCCAAGAATGAAGAACAGATTAGCCCTGTTTCCTCTGAAAAAGAAAACTGCAAAAGAGAAGGCCACTTAATCCTTACAGCCGAAAGCCAAATCGCCGGCATCGCCCAAACCAGGCACAATGTACTTACGGCTATTCAACTCTGAATCAATGGCGGCACAATAGAGCGACACCTCGTTGCCGGGAAAGAGACGGGCCAGATGATCCACCCCTTGCTGGCTGGCAATCACGCTGGCTATCATCAGCTTGCGGGGCGTGCCTTTCGTCAGAAAAGCCTTCCACGCCAACTCCATACTCTCACCCGTAGCCAGCATCGGATCGACAATAATCAGCGTCTTACCATCGAGGTTTGGCGAGGCGATATACTCAATATGTACCCCCACCTCAGAACACTCCTTATCGGTATAGTAACGGTAAGCCGAAACAAAGGCATTGCCGGCTCGGTCAAAGACATTCAAGAAGCCTGCATGCAGCGGCAAGCCAGCACGGAAGACGGTGCCGAGTACCACCTCGTCGTCTGGTGTATTGGCCGAGGCCGAACCAAGAGGTGTTACAATCAACTTCTGGCTGTAAGTTAGCTCCTTGCTCATTTCATAGGCCATCAACTCGCCGATTCGCTCCAGATTGCGGCGGAATCGGAGGCGATCTGCCTGGATGGTGACATCGCGAAGTTCAGCCACGAACTGATTCATCAGCGAGGGCTGCTCTGCAAAATTTACGATTTTCATAACCCTATAAGATTAAAATTTCAAAATGCAAAGGAACAAAAAAATCCGCAATTTGCCATATCGATATGACAGATTTTGTTATGGATATATAAAACGATTTTCAATTAGGGAAAATTTTCCTTAATCATGTGGATGATAAAAAATAAAGTATTATTTTTGTGGTCGGAAAAGTAGGGTTTTCCGCCCGTTTTTAATAAAGTGATTAAACAAAACGATTACTATAACTTTTAAAATCTTAAAAAGAAATGGCAAATTTAGATTTAAGCAAGTACGGAATCACCGGTGCAACCGAGGTGCTGCACAACCCTTCGTATGAGGTGCTGTTTGAAGAAGAGACCAAGGCTGGTTTGGAAGGCTACGAAGTAGGCCAGGTTACCGAGCTGGGTACTGTAAACGTAATGACAGGTATCTACACCGGTCGCTCTCCTAAGGATAAATTCTTTGTAATGGACGAAGTCAGCAAGGATACTGTATGGTGGACTTCTGATGAATATAAGAACGATAACAAGCCCGTAAGCGAGGCTACTTGGGCTGAACTGAAGAAGTTAGCTACCTCTGAGCTCTGCAACAAGAAGCTCTATGTAGTTGATGCATTCTGCGGCGCTAACCCCGCTACCCGCCTGAAGGTTCGCTTCATCATGGAGGTAGCATGGCAGGCTCACTTCGTAACCAACATGTTCATCCGTCCTACTATGAAGGAGCTCTCTGACTTCGGAGAACCCGATTTCGTAGTTTACAACGCTTCTAAGGCTAAAGTTGAGAACTACAAGGAACTGGGTCTGAACTCAGAAACCGCTGTAGTGTTCAACCTGACCAGCAAGGAGCAGGTTATCATCAACACTTGGTATGGTGGTGAGATGAAGAAGGGTATGTTCTCTATCATGAACTACTACAACCCCCTGC
>CAMAMO010000195.1 GCA_945836915.1 uncultured Mediterranea sp. | reverse complement strand
TTCATCCATCAGAAACATGCGGAAGGGGTCGTTCTTGTTGCCTTTCACTGTGATCAATACCCTGCGTGCCTTTAACTCTAAGGAGAAGGTCAGTTCAATGTCCGAGGGCTCAGGTTCCCCTACAGTAAAGGTGGTTTTGGTAGGTGGACAGATTAGATTCAGGTGTGAGTCGAAAGCTGCGGCACAAGCTATACCTTCTGTATTGTTTTTGATTTTGTAGTATGTATTTTGATAATGTTGCTTGTACATCGCGCTCAAAATTCTTTGATAGTTAGCTCCGACATAGTAATAGAACATGCGGTCTATAACGAACACCTCGTCTGTTGGGAAGGCATCTTCGTACGATATTTTCTTGGAGCTATGGGGATAGATGTAGGCGTCGCTGTTATCGGCTGTGATGTCCACATCATACAGGGCTCCATGTACATTTACCTTCACGTCGAGTGTGGTAGGGGTGACTTCCGGCACGTTATCAGGAGTGACAAAGGTGTATGTCACTAAGTCGGTGTTCACCTTCATCTCCTCGGCTGTATTGTAAGCTTCACCTTTATACCCGAAAGCAACGATGGTATATTCCTTTCCGGGTTCCAGGTCGCGTACCAACTCTGACGTGCTTTCGCTGCCCGAGCGTACGCGCCAAGAGAGGGATGTGGCGATGTATCTGCCATATTTCTCCGCTAACTCCTCGGCTGTGGCCAACTGCTTGGCCCAGATGGCATCCTTGACCTCGGTGGGCGACTTATACTTTGCGAATTCGTCGCTGCTGAAGCAGTAGGAGATGAAGTAGCCCTCGCTTAGTGATAGTGCGGGGGTTACCGTGTAGATGGCACTGTTACCACGCAACTCATCCATCTGGATGTAGAAGTTCTCATGGTTCTTGCCCTGTGTCAGGGTGCAGGTGGCCTTGATGGAGGGGTGCTTGGAGAGGCTCAGACTGAAGATGGCCGTGCGGCTATCTACGTCGAGCGGAGACTTGCTCACCTCGAAGCTGAACTTCTCATTCGTGGCTTGCAGGTTGCTTACCCAATCCGCGTCGGCGGTAATCTCCACGGTCTCATCCTGAGCCAGTCCGCTGGTGAGGATAGGCACTTCAAATGTACCGCCCGTACCCGTAACGGCTATGGTGGGCGTGTTGACAACCAATTCGGGAATCACCTCATCGTCATCATCAGAACAGGAGGCAAAGCCTGCGCACAGGCTCAGGACAACGAATGTCCATGATAAAAATCGTTTTATTAGCATGCGGTTTTTATGTTTATTTACTCTTATTTCTTTAGGTCTATGCTTCTCGTCTCATCGGTTGAGCCTATTGCTTAACTTATTTATATTTTGCAAAGCTATTTTATTATTTTTATAGTTCAAAGCTTAAACTGTAAAAAGAGAAAGAATGGCGTGAATAATGGAATATCTGCCCAACAATGGAAGAGATGAACAACCTCCTCCCTAAATAATTGCAGATTATTCCTCCTGTTCCGACTGGTTCGTGCTGATTGCCTCCATCAAACGGAGCCGCAGATAGACGGTTGGGGGCATCTCCTTTATCTTATAAAAGTAGCGGTTGAATGTGGAGATAGAGTTAAAGCCACTTTGGGTGGCCACATGGCTCATGTTGATGCGGTCGCCAACCTTTGCGGCGTCGAGGATACGGCAGGCTTCGTCTATGCGGTGTTCGTTGATGTAGTCGTAGAAGCTCTTTCCCTGGCTGTTGAGGAACTCTGAGAGGTATGACTTGTTGGTTCCGATGGTCATTGCCAGTTCGTTGAGCGTCAATTTGGGGTTGAGATAGATCTTCTCCTCTATCTTCTTATCTAAGGCGTGAGTGAGGAAGACCTCCTTGGCTGATAGCCTTTTTTTCTCAGTAGGTTTGGCTGGCTCGGCCTGATTAGTTTGATTTTCAGCTATCTGTTTCTCAATGCTCTGGATGTAGAGGGCGTTATTCCCCCTGCCTAACACTTCAACAATGACGTATTGATTGCGACTGGCGTACCATAACATGACCCAGATGGTGATGCTGAATAGGTCGAAAACCACCTCGCTGCTCCATGTGGGTTCGTTGAAACAAAGGTAATACATAATCATCCAGGCAAAGAAGGTGATGGCGCAGCCTACCACCCATTTCATGCTGATTTCCTGAGTGTAAGAGTGGCTCTCGTGGGCTAACTGGTAGTAACTTATCGCGAATCGGACAATCAGTACAAAACTCATTGCGGAAACCAGCAGTGCTAAGGCGTAGGTGGCGTTTACAATGTGTTCTGATTGGAAAATAAGGTAAGCTGGTATCGGGAGAAAGAAGAGTAGGACGCCGGCGAGCAGTCTCTTAGGCGTAACAAACCCCGGGCGGGTGGCCTCCAGAAAGAAGCCGGTTACGAAGGGTGTGCAGAGGATATCGACCAAACTGACAAACTCCTCCACCATGGGGTGCTTCATCCAGGGGGTGAAAAGAAAGACCATATCCTTGGTATAGCCAAAGGCAATGTAGCAGACGGCCATCGCCATCATCTTCATCATGCTGTTGTTGTGGCGGCTGTGATAGATTATAAGGGCCCATAGGATGAAGAACATGGTAGTCATGCCATGGATGTAATGCGCAAAGGCTTCGAGTGAAAGGGTCTCAAACATGTCGTTTTTTGGTATATGTCTAATAGGTTTCTTTATGCAAAAATAGTAAAATGATGGTCAATCCTACAGAAATGGATTTTAAAAATTGAATTTATGCCCAAATTTTGGAATAGTTGCGCAGGTT
>CAMAMO010000194.1 GCA_945836915.1 uncultured Mediterranea sp. | reverse complement strand
CCGATGACGCTCCCCTTGAAGCCGCTGCCGCAAGATGGTCGAGAATACCTGCTCACTCTGCGCACCGTGACCACCAAGGCCACTCCGATGGTGCCTCAAGGCCATGAGGTGGCTACCGACCAGTGGGTGCTGCAAGAGGCCTCTCCCATGGCTTATCAGCCTAAGAAGGGGGCACAGATGGAGCAGAATGATGGGGAGATTCGTGTTTCGTTGCCTTCATTGGGCACCGAGGCTGGCATCACCTTCTCACGCACAACGGGTGAACTGACCCGTATGGACTACGGCTTTGGCAACCTGTTACTGAAGGGTCTGCAAGCCAATTTCTGGCGTCCTTTGACTGATAACGATATCCCCAATGGCCACCTGGTGCGTTGTCTGACTTGGCGTGAGGCAGGTGCCAAGGCTCGACTGATGGCCTGCACGGCTGCTACCGAAGGCGATGAGGTGGTGATTAAGAGCCAATACCGCATGGAGGAGCAGGAGAGCGACCTCAGCGTGACTTACCGCATCGACGGTACGGGTCGTATGAAGGTGACTTTCCACTTCTTGCCTGGCCAGAAAGCGCTGCCCGAGATGCCCCGATTAGGTATGCGTTTGGTGCTAACCAGCGCCTACGACCAGATGGAGTGGTTGGGCCGTGGACCTCAGGAGAACTACTGCGACCGCAAGAGCGGTGCGCTGATTGGCCGTTACAAGGCCTCCGTTTGGGAGCAGTATCACCCCTATGTACGTGCCCAGGAGACGGCTAACCATTGCGATGTGCGTACCTTCAGCCTCACCAATCAGCAAGGCCAAGGTATCCGCGTTACGGGTGAAGAGCCCCTCAGCGTCAGTGCCTGGAACTTCCCTATCGAAGATTTGGCTTACCGTCCCTCGCAGACCGAGCGTCGTCACGGCGGCTCCATCGAGCGTAAAGAGATGGTCTGGGTCAACATCGACCACCAGCAGATGGGTGTAGGAGGTGATAACACCTGGGGTGCACAAATCCACCCTGAATACACCATCACGCCCAAAGCCTGGAGCTACAGTTTCGTAATAGAGAAAGAGTAATCTAAATAGGTTTCCCTTCCTTAATGAATAGACGAACTTATAACCAACATGATTAAACTGATAAACGTAAAATGAGAACCATCGTCTTGATTCTTTTGACGTCGTTGCTGGCCGCATGCTCTTCTCCTCGGGGGGAGAAGGCACAGATTAGCGATCAGTATAAACAGATTTTCGACGTCGCTTACACCCCCGATACGCTGCATCGTTGCCGCGGATGGTTTACTGACGCTGGGTCGTGGATGGGCTTCACCCTCCCCGAAGAGAACCTTTGGGTCAACGGCTTTTGCGGACCCTTCAGCCTCGACATGCTGAGCCGTCGCTGGATGGCTCGCTCCGTGGCCGAGGTGACCTTTGCCGAGGACCAGCAACTCGCTTTCGAACCTGACTCTGTCTGCTACCAGCCTGGGCAGCTCTACCTCAAGGCGCATAACGAGAGAGGCTCCATTGAGCAACATCTCCTCTTTGCCAATGCTACGACGGCCCTGCTCACCATCAAAAGTGGCGCTAATGAGCAGCTGCTGGTTCGTTCCAACACCCTTCACCCCGAGGTGACGCTTCGCCGCGAGCAGCAGTCGGTCATCATCCTTCACCCCTCTGGAGAGAATGTAGTGGTTACCTTCCCTCACGATGCTACGGTCACTCTGGCTGATCATGACTATCAAGCTATCATTCCGGCACGGGCCGATGAAAACCTGACGCTGGCCATCTCCTTCTATCCCACACTCCATGAACTCGATGCCACAGGCTCGGCCGTTCAATCTCTTTTGGCCCATCCGCAGAAGGCGATTGCTGAGACCAAGGCCCGTTGGGAGGGCTATCTGCGTAGCGTGATGCGTGACGATATGCCCGACGCTTACGACCGTGTGGCTGCCAAGGCGGTTACAACCCTTATCAGCAACTGGCGTACTCATCGAGGCGGTCTGCTTCACGAGGGTATCATCCCCAGCCATGCGGTGGGTTACTTCGTAGGCTACTGGGCATGGGATAGCTGGCGCTTCTGCGTAGCCGCAGCCCGATTCTTCCCCGAACTGGCCAAGAACAATATGCGAGCTATGTTTGACTACCAACAGCCTGATGGCATGATTATCGACTGCATCTACACAGACCCTGCTGAGAACAATGCTCGCGATAGCAAGCCCCCCTTGGCCTGCTGGGCCGTGGACGAGATCTTTACGCAGACGGGTGATACCGCCTTTGTGGCCGAGATGTATCCGCAGCTGATGGCCTACTACAAGTGGTGGTACGCCTACCGTGACCATGACCATAACGGTATGTGTGAGTATGGCGCTACCGACGGCACCCTTGAGGCTGCTGCCTGGGAGAGTGGCATGGATAACGCCATCCGTTTTGATGATGCCAAGATGCTGAAGAATGAGCCTATGCCTAACGCCTGGAGTATGGACCGCGAGAGTGTCGATCTCAATGCCTACTTGGCGTTAGAATGCCGCCTGCTCAAGAAGTTTGCTGCCCTGCTGGGTCAGACCTTCGATGGCCCTGACTATGCCGACCAGGTGGCCGACTACTTCTTCGATACCGATCAAGGTTTCTTCTTCGACCGCTTAATCGGCAAGAAGCAGTTTGTGGCTGAGCCTGGCTGTGAGGCCTACACCGCGCTGTGGACTGGCATTGCCAAGCCCGAGCAGGTAGAGCGTATGCTCCCCATTCTGCAAGATACCGCTCGCTTCTCTACCTACATTCCTTTCCCAACGATTGCAGCAGACAATCCCAAGT
>CAMAMO010000193.1 GCA_945836915.1 uncultured Mediterranea sp. | reverse complement strand
TTTGTTGCTGCAAAGATAGCTATCACACATCCTTTTTGAACTGGATGAAGCCTATAATTATTCGATATTTATATATTTTTAAGAATTAAAGAGGCCTTAGAGATTGATTTAAGCTCTGACGGAGGGACTTTTGGAATGGGGTTCTGAAACGCTTGTTTTTCGCGGATGAAATGCTTGCATTCCACGGCTGGATTGCTTGCATTCCACGACCGAAATGCTTGCATTCCGCGCGCTACTTTCAAGCAGATGCTGGAGTAATCATTAACCATGACTAGATTGATGGTTTAGGATTGGGATGATGGTTAAAATGGTGGCTATTCTTTGCAGTATGGATTTTTATTGCTATTTTTGCATACTAATTCAAATTGTATCTGAAGCATGGAAGCCAAGAAATGGGGCGTGATTTATAACCCGAAAGCGGGCACCCGGAAGGTGCAGAAACGATGGAAAGCGATCAAGGCGTATATGGATAGCCGTGGCGTGGAGTATGACTACGTGCAGAGCGAGGGCTTTGGCTCGGTGGAACGTCTGGCGGGCATACTGGCCAACAACGGTTACCGTACCATCGTGGTGGTGGGAGGCGATGGCGCACTGAACGACGCCATCAACGGCATCATGCACTCAGAGGCGCAGCAGAAGGAGCATATCGCCCTAGGTATCATACCGAACGGTATCGGCAACGACTTTGCTGACTACTGGGAGATGAGCGATGACTACAAGGAGGCGGTGGAGTGCCTCATCAACCACCGCACCCGACGTATCGACGTGGGCACTTGCTACTACTTCGACGGCAAGGAGCACATTACGCGCTACTTCCTCAACGCCATCAACATCGGTCTGGGGGCGCGCATCGTGAAGATTACAGACCAATGCAAGCGCTTCTGGGGCGTGAAGTACCTCTCTTGGTTCATGGCGCTGCTCTCCATCATCTTTGAACGCAAGCTCTATCGCACACACCTGAAGATTAACGGCGAGCACATCCGCGGACGTATCATGACGGTCTGCATCGGCAGTGCCTGCGGTTATGGCCAGTGCCCCAGCGCAGTGCCTTACAACGGCTGGCTGGATGTGTCGGTCATCTACCGGCCGGAGCTGTTGCAGCTGTGGTCGGGCCTGTGGATGCTGATTCAAGGGCGCATCTTGAACCATAAGGTGGTGAAGCCTTACCGCACGCAGCACGTCAAAGTACTACGCGCACAAAACGCCTCGGTCGATTTGGATGGCCGCCTGCTGGATCGCCACTTCCCGCTGGAGATTGGCATCATGCACGAGGCTATTGAATTGATAATTCCTTAATTAAATTGATAAATCCCTAAAAGACAAAGCTTAACACAATGAATGATATGGATGATAATTTCTTTCTGATAGCCGGTCCCTGCGTCATCGAAGGCGAAGAGATGGCGATGCGTATCGCTGAGCGTTGCGCCAATATGACGAGCCGTCTGAGCATCCCCTACCTCTTCAAGGGGTCGTACCGCAAGGCTAACCGCTCGCGCCTGGATTCGTTTACAGGCATCGGTGATGAAAAAGCGCTGAAGATTCTGCGCAAGGTGGCCGAGACGTTCCAGATACCCGTAGTAACGGATATCCACGAGGCCTCTGAAGCGGCTATCGCAGCGGAATATGTGGATGTGCTGCAGATTCCAGCCTTCCTCTGCCGGCAAACGGATCTGCTGGTAGCTGCAGCCCAGACAGGCAAGATTGTGAATATCAAGAAGGGACAGTTCCTCTCCCCCCAAGCCATGAAGTATGCCGCAGAAAAGGTGGTCGAGGCGGGCAACAAACAGGTGATGCTGACCGAACGGGGCACCACTTTTGGCTATCAGGACCTGGTGATTGACTTCCGCGGCATTCCGCAGATGCAGGCGTTGGGCTATCCCGTGGTGCTGGATGCAACCCACTCGCTGCAACAGCCTAACCAAACCAGCGGCGTAACCGGCGGTCTGCCCCAACTGATTGAGGCGATGGCTAAGGCAGGCGTGGCTGTCGGTGTGGATGGCCTCTTCTTAGAGACGCATGAAGACCCCACCGTAGCCAAGAGCGACGGAGCCAATATGCTGAAACTGGATTTGCTGGAGCCGCTGCTTGAAAAGCTGGTACGCATACGTGCCGCCCTGTAAAAACGCCATTCGGCTTTGAAAAATGTGTTTTTTCCCTCAGCCGATGTGACAAAACGTTACGCCGTGCGACTGATAGGAGAAAACATTGAAAATAGTGTAGATTTATAAAAAGAACATGAAAAAGTTATTTCGTATTGCAATGGTGGCTGTAGCCGTAGTGTGCTGCAGTGCCACCCAGATGAAGGCGCAACAGATGCCTCCGATTCCCGTGGATCAGAAGGTGCGCATCGGCCGCCTGGAGAATGGTCTGACCTACTACATCCGTCAGAATAAACTGCCCGAAAACCGCGCCGAGTTTTATATCGCCCAGAAGGTGGGCTCTATCCTGGAGGAGCCGCAGCAGCGCGGTTTGGCTCACTTCCTTGAGCACATGTGCTTCAATGGCACGAAGAACTTCCCCGGCGACGAGCGTGGTTTGGGTATCGTACCTTGGTGCGAGAGCAAAGGTATTCAGTTCGGTCGCGACCTGAACGCTTATACCTCGATTGAGCAGACGGTCTATAACATCAGCAACGTGCCTACAACCGACCAGGCCGTGGTGGACTCTTGCCTGCTGATTCTGCACGACTGGAGCAACGCCGTGATGCTGAACGATAAGGACATCGACGATGAGCGTGGCGTCATCCACGAAGAGTGGCGCAGCCGCAACAGCGGTATGCTCCGTCTCTACACCGAGGCTCAGCCGGTGCTCTAC
>CAMAMO010000192.1 GCA_945836915.1 uncultured Mediterranea sp. | reverse complement strand
AGTTCATGCAGAAGATGGGCATTGAGTACTTCTGCTTCCACGACATCGACCTCTGCGCCGAGGCCGACACCATTGAGGAATATGAGGCCAACCTGAAAGAGGTGGTGGCTTATGCCAAGCAGAAGATGGCCGAAACGGGCATCAAGCTGCTGTGGGGTACCGCCAACGTCTTTGGCCACGCCCGCTACATGAACGGTGCCGCCACCAACCCCGATTTCGACGTGGTAGCCCGTGCCGCTGTGCAGATTAAGAACGCCATCGACGCCACCATCGAGCTGGGTGGTACCAGCTACGTCTTCTGGGGTGGTCGCGAAGGCTACATGTCGCTGCTCAACACCGATATGAAGCGTGAGAAAGAGCACCTGGCCACCATGCTGACCAAGGCTCGCGATTATGCCCGCGCCAAAGGTTTCAAGGGCACCTTCCTCATCGAACCCAAACCCATGGAGCCCTCAAAGCACCAGTATGATGTAGATACCGAGACCGTTATCGGTTTCTTGCGCGCACACGGTTTGGATAAGGACTTCAAGGTGAACATCGAGGTGAACCACGCCACCTTGGCCGGTCACACCTTCGAGCACGAGCTGGCTTGCGCCGTTGACAACGGTATGCTGGGTAGCATCGACGCCAACCGCGGCGACTACCAGAACGGCTGGGATACCGACCAGTTCCCCATCGACCAGTTCGAACTGATCCAGGCCATGATGCAGATTATCCGTGGCGGAGGCTTTACCGATGGCGGTACCAACTTCGACGCCAAGACCCGTCGTAACTCTACCGACCTGGAGGATATCTTCATCGCTCACATCGCCGGTATGGACGCCATGGCCCGTGCCCTCGAGGCTGCTGCCCAGCTGCTCGAAGAGTCACCCTACAAGCAGATGCTTAAAGAGCGCTACGCTTCGTTCGACGCCGGTAAGGGTAAGGAGTTTGAAGAGGGCAAGCTGAGCCTGGAGGATTTGGTAGCTTACGCCAAGCAGAACGGCGAGCCCAAGCAGACCAGCGGCAAGCAGGAGCTCTATGAGGCGATTGTGAACATGTATTGCTAATCCACACTCACCCTCTACGTACCATGAATAATACCCATCAAGGCAGCAGAACCTACCTCTTCTCCATCGTGTTGACGGCGGTGTTGGGAGGTCTGCTGTTTGGTTACGATACCGCCGTCATCTCGGGTGCCGAGCAGGGGTTGCGCGCCTTCTTCATGGGGGCCACCGACTTCAGCTACACCATCGGTGTGCATGGCTTCACCGCCTCCAGTGCACTGATAGGTTGTATTATCGGTAGTGCGCTCTCCGGTCTCTGCGCGTCACGCTTAGGCCGCAAGCGTTCGCTCTTCCTGGCCGGTCTGCTCTTCTTCCTCTCAGCCCTCGGCTCCTACTATCCTGAGTTCCTCTTCTTCGACTACGGTCAGCCCAGCTATGCGCTGCTGGTGGCCTTCAACCTCTACCGCGTGTTGGGCGGCATTGGCGTGGGGTTAGCTTCGGCCATCTGCCCCATGTACATTGCCGAAATCGCACCCAGCAACATCCGTGGCACGTTGGTTAGCTGGAACCAGTTTGCCATCATCTTCGGTCAGTTGGTGGTCTATTTCGTCAACTTCCTGATTCTGGGCAGCAACGTCAATCCCGTGGTCGAGCTGGTCAACGACATCGAGAAGGTCATCAATCCTGAGGCTGCCGCCTGGACCATCTCCACCGGCTGGCGCCTGATGTTCGTCAGCGAAGCGGTGCCTGCGGGACTCTTCGCCCTGCTGGTGCTCTTCGTGCCCGAGACGCCCCGTTACCTGGCCATGACCGGTCGCGACGAGCGTGCGCTGCAGATTCTGAGCCGTATCAACGGTGCCGACCAGGCGCGTCAGATTCTGGCCGACATCAAGGCCACCGTTCACGAGAAGACCGAGCGCCTCTTCACCTATGGCTGGATGGTCATCTTCGTCGGCATCATGCTGAGCGTCTTCCAGCAGGCCGTCGGCATCAACGCCGTGCTCTACTTCGCCCCCAACATCTTCAAGTCAATGGGTATGGGCGACCCGATGCAGCAGACGGTGATGATGGGTGTGGTCAACATCCTCTTCACGCTGCTGGCCGTCTTCACCGTAGAGCGCTGGGGCCGCAAGCCCCTCCTGATCTACGGCTCTGTAGGCATGGCTATCGGTGCCTTCGGCGTGGCGCTGTTCAATGTGGTGAGTGGCCTGCCCCCCATGGTGGCTGTGGTCAGCATCATGATTTACAGTGCCTCGTTCATGTTCTCCTGGGGCCCCATCTGCTGGGTACTGATTGCCGAGATTTTTCCCAACACCATTCGCGGCGCCGCCGTCGCTGTGGCCGTAGCCTTCCAGTGGATTTTCAACTTCATCGTCTCCTCCACCTTCCTGCCCATGTACAACATGCGGTTGGGTGAGATGGGCGAGAAGTTTGGCCACTGCTTTGCCTACACCCTCTACGGCGTAATCTGCGTGGTAGCCGCCCTCTTCGTCTGGCGCTTAGTGCCCGAGACCAAGGGCAAGACGCTGGAAGAGATGACCCGTCTGTGGAAGAAATAGTAGCCGCCCCTGTGGCCATGTAGTGCCACGGAAAAGATAAAATCCGCGTAGCAGCCGTTAGGGTTGTTGCGCGGATTCTTTTTTTTGAGAATTGAGAGGCAGCAACACTTATGTGGCACAGGCATTACTCAAGAGAACATTGAAACAGATAGTCGCCTCGCTCAGTGCGTTGTAAGAGAAGGTTAAAAACTAGTTTTAGGAAGAAAATATAGGGTGCGAGAAAAACTGTATAACTGTAATTGCTTTAGACCCTCCTGGCCCCAAAAAAGAAGAAACCCTCCCGGCCGCCCTTAAAGGGGGGAGACATACCGGAAGGGGAGAAGGTCACCCCCCCCCCAGGCTGTC
>CAMAMO010000191.1 GCA_945836915.1 uncultured Mediterranea sp. | reverse complement strand
GAAACGGAGATTTTTACGCTCACCGCATCCTAATCCTCAGATTTCAATGGTCAGCAACCCGTTGATATCCGTCAGATAGTCACCGCTGCGATGCTCACTCTTCACGCGCCAAGGCTGTTGGGCCGGCTCGTCATGCGGCCCTTTCGAAGACAAGGAGCCATCACCCGCCAGATGCACGGACTTCAATCCGTAGCGCTGGTTCAAGCGGTCGATGGTTGCCATCAACTCATCCCGCTCCTTGCGGTTGGTAATCGGGTCAAAGAGGTCCCACGTCACGGCCTTATCGGGCGTAATATCGCTCAGCACCACGCCGCACTTCTTGTACCAGATGCCCGGTCTGTAAATCTCTTTCAAGGCATCGAGCGCACGGTTGACAATCTCCAGCGTGTCCGACGTGCGCACCAGTAGCGTGCGCGTGGCCGCATTGCTGTATTGCTGCAAGTCCTGGCGAAAGCGGTTAGATGTCAGGAAAACCGTCACCGCACCGGCAATGGTACGCTGCCCGCGTAGCTTGTTGGCACAGCTGCCGGCAAAGTGAATCACCGCCTCCTTCAGATGGGGCAAATCCTCCACCATCTCACCAAAACTTCGGCTGGTGCATACACTTTGGTTCCGCATCACCTCGGCGGTATCGATACAGGGTTTTCCGTTAAGCTCCATCCAGGTTCGCACCCCCGGCAGATGGAAGTGACTCCTCACCCACCCCTCCGAGCGGTCGGCAAACTGCAGGGGCGTAGAGATGCCCAGGTAGTTTAGCTCGCTGAGCGTGCTGCGCCCGATGCCCCACACCTCGTCGAGCGGAAAGAGCGAGAGCGCCTTGCGCCGCTTCTCCTCGGTATCAATCAGGCAAACCGACTGGTAACCGGGGTACTGCTTGGCAAACTTACTACCCACCTTGGCCAGCGTCTTGGTGGCGGCAATCCCCACGCTGACCGGAATATCGGTCCAGGTGCGTATCTGCTCCACCACCCCCCGCATGTAGGCCTCAAGCGAATAGAAGCGCTCGTAGCCATCCAGATAGCAGAAACTTTCATCGATGCTGTAATTCTCCACATGCAGAATGTTGCGGCGCAGAATGCGGATTACCCGGCGCGACATGGCCGCATAGAGCATCATGTTCGATGAGAAGAGCGCCACCTGATGTTGCTCTACGATGTGGCGCACCTTGAACAGCGGGTCGCCCCGGCGGAGCCCAAGCGCCTTGGCCTCAGGCGTCAGAGCCACGATGTTGCCATCGTTAGAGCTCAATACGCAGACCGGCTTGCCGCGCAGGCCCGGATGGAATACCTTCTCAACCGAGCAGAAAAAGCTGTTGGCATCGACCAGCGCAATCATAATTCTTTACCTCCGTGGCTTTTATTTTGACCGGTTATACACGCGGTTTATGGATGGTATAGGTTACCGTACCCCAGACGTTGAACTCATCCTCGGGCTTCACCTCAATCTCTGGATAGGCCGGATTGGCGGGCACCAGCCAGCCACGCCCCTCACGCCGCACCAAGCGCTTCACGGTATATTCGCCATTCAGTTCGCACACAGCCACTTCATGCTCTGAAGGGTTGCGGTTACTTTTATCCACAATGAGCACATCGCCATCAAAAATATGGGCATCAATCATCGAGTCTCCCTTCACCCTGATCAGGTACGACGCCTCAGGGTTAGGACAGAGCATGGAGAGCAGCTCCACCTCTTGCGACAGTTCATCCGTATCGAGCGGCACGGGGAACCCGGCAATCAGTTCGATGTGTTCAAAGAGCGGCAAACGCAGCGGCTTGACGTGCGTTGCCGGCCAGGGTTGTTCCAAATCTTCTTTCTTCATCATAAATCCGTAGTCATCACTACACACGTGGTGTGTGTGTGTTAGCGCTTGCAAAAATAGAAAAAAAGCAGAGATACGGCAAGCATTCAGCCAATCGACAGAAAAATAAAGCGCTATTATTTCTATGAAATTCGAATAAAATGACTATCTTCGCACCGTAAATCTAAAGATTGTACGCTTATGAACGACAACAACAACATCATTCGGTTTGATTGGGCAGCCAAGCGCATCTTGCGCGACAAGGCTAACTTCGGCGTGCTCGAAGGGCTTCTAACAGTATTGATTGGTGAGAAGATTTGCATACAGCAACTTTTGGAAAGTGAATCGAATCAAGCGTACTCGGATGAGAAATACTATCGTTTAGATTTATATGCTACTAACAGCCAAGGCGATAATATCATTATTAAAATCCAACCATCACGTAAGCTACATTATTATGAGCGGATTGTCCTCGGAGAGCCTCAAATTATAGATATGGTCAGCTGGCAAAAGCGTTATGAGGCAATAAAGAAAGTCTATTCCATCAACATCCTCTATTTTGATTTGGGCAAGGGAGGTGACTACCTCTATCATGGTACCACACGATTCGTAGGCGTCCATACCGGTGATGAATTGCAGGTCAACTATAAGGAGGGTGACTTGATACGCATGCGCATTCCTTCTGAGATTTTCCCAGAGTACTACATTATCCGTGTCAATGAGTTCAATAAAGTGGCTACTACCCCCTTGGAGGAGTGGATGGAGTATCTAAAGAATGGCGTGATTCGCGAGAATACTTCCACGCCAGGTCTTGAAGAGGCCCGTAAGAAGCTTCAATACCTCTCTATGTCTAAGCAAGAACGTGCTGCGTACGATGAATATGTCAATGCCATCATGATTCAAAACGACGTACTCGACACCGCCAAGTTGGAAGGCAGAGCGGAAGGCAGGGCTGAAGGCAGAGCGGAAGGCAGAGCGGAAGAGAAGAAAGAGAATGCACGTAAGATGAAAGCGGCAGGTCTTGCTACACCGCTTATTGAGCAAATTACAGGCCTCACTGCAGATGAGATCAACGCCTTGTAAGCTGAGTCGCATCTATCTCATTTATAGCCCTATTCGTCAGTTGTAACTGGCGAAT
>CAMAMO010000190.1 GCA_945836915.1 uncultured Mediterranea sp. | reverse complement strand
CGTGATTACCAGGTCACGATGGTGGATTATGCCCTCTGGTGCACGGGGCTGATGATGAAGCCTGGTGTAACCTACTGCTGCTACCCCAAGCTGAACCATCTGATGCGCGAGGGCGAAGGTCCTGCATCGCCCGTGGAGTATGCTACCCCTAAACCGTTGCCACGTCAGTTGGTTCTGGACCTGGTACGATTCATCAATCCTTGATTAGCCATGGCGGAGAAGAAAGAGAGTGGAATGAAGAGCTTTGTGCTCAGGGTTGATGCGGAGACCATGGCAGCCGTGGAGAAATGGGCTGCCGACGAGTTTCGCAGCACCAACGGCCAGCTGCAGTGGATCATCAACGAGGCGCTGAGAAAGAGTGGACGTAAGAAAAAGAGCGCTAACGCCTCTTCAGACAAAACGTGACGTGGTAGCCCGCCTGGCCCTGATCGGCAAGGGTGATATCCATGCCTTGCAACATCAAGAGCTGGCGCGAAAGGGAGAGACCGATGCCAGAACCGCTACGCTTCGTTGTGAAGAAGGGAATGAAAATCTCACGTCGCACTTCGGCAGATATGGGTTGGCCGTTGTTGCTGATATAGAGTGCGTTATCCCATCTTATCCCTATTTTGGTAGCTCCAGCTTCGGTGGCATTCTTGATGAGGTTAATCAAGACTTGGCGCAACAGGGTCTCATCAGCCTCTAAAGTGGTCTCTGTCGGTACCTCTATCTGCCACTCCAAGGCTGGGTAGAGTGACTGGATATGTTCTACCGTCTCTGCCAGATTCAGGGTGGTAATAACGGGTTCTTGCATCTGTGTCAAGGTGCGGTAGCTGGCTACGAAGCGGGCCAGTCCGCTGCTGGTTTCATAGATGGCGCGTATGCCCTCTTCGTAGGGGGTGCCTATGAGCTTGGGCGAGTGGAGATAGGCCTCACTGATGCTCTGAATAGGGGTGGTGGCGTTCATAATCTCATGGGTCAGCACGCGGGTGAGCCGTTGCCACGACTCCACCTCGTTTTGCGCTACCAGTTTGCCAATCTCCTCGCCTAAATCGTTGAGCGCCCTTTGCAGGGCCCGTTCGCCTGGCAGCAGTCCCTTGGTGGGCAGGGAGAAGGTGAAGTCGCGGTTGCGCATCGCCTCACGCATCAGGTGGGCCCGGGTAGTCAGCAGACGCTGGTGGCGGATGAAGGCTACGGCCATCCCCACAATAATCAGTAGCAGGGTGGCTATCAGAATGTCATATATAAGGAGTGTCATAGGGCATTGGTTACAGTTTTTTCATCTTGGCATAGAGAGTCTGGCGGGTGATGCCTAACAGTTCGGCAGCACGACTGATATTGCCGTGGCAGCGGTCAACCACCTTTCGCACATGCTCCTCTTCTAACTTATCCAGCGAGATCACCTCTTGGCTGCAATCCACACAATCCTTCAATATGCGGATCAGTTCGTCATTCTCCCACGGCTTGGTGATGAAATCGGCTGCTCCGCTCTTCAATCCCTTCACGGCAAGCTTTACGTCGGCATAGGCCGTCATCAGCACAATCGGCGTATCGGGGTGGCGGCGATGAATGGCTTGCAACCACATCATCCCCTCTTGACCTGTATTGACTCCGAGCGAGAAGTTCATATCGAGCAAGATGATATCTACAGCCTCCTGCTGCAAGAGGGGGAGCACCTCATCGGGGTTGGTGAGTGTCAGAATACGGTCGAACACCCCCTCCAGACAAATCTTCAAGGCGGTGAGAATGGCTTTGTTGTCATCAACAACAAGGATGGTGCGGTAGCGGTTTTCAGTTCCCATAATTGGTGTCTTTTCAGTTCTCGGCAGCAAAAATAGTGATTTTGTGTATGATTTTTGCACACTTTACTGTATGATTATCATACAAACTGAACTTCACCGTTGAAAAAGTGATGGTTTTCTCGCTGCGCTGTATTACTTTTGCCCTCGGAAATCATGGTTTTTACTACATTAATCATAGAACGTTTTCCACCTTATGAATAGAATGTTTTACCACCTTATTTAATATATAGACAAGATGAACAGCTATCTGAATTTTCTCTCTCGTAATAAGCTTTACACATTAATCGAAGCCTTTGGCCTCTCCATGGCCTTAGGCTTCATCATCTTACTGCTCTGCTACGCCCGGACGGAGTTTGCCGTGGGGCAGAAGGATGCCATCAATCCCCGAACCTATGCGGTGGGAGCAGGCCATTTCGTCGGTATGACTATCGGTACACCTGATGCGTTCTTTGCCAATCACCCCGAGATTAAGCGGTGGACACGACTGGTGAATCTGGCTGAAGAGGCCGATATGCTGGTGGGTGAGGATTACTTCACAGCCCATACCGTGGCGGTAGATACCAACTTCTTCCAACTCTTCAATTACGAGCTGATAGGGTGCAATCGCCAGAAGGTGCTCACCTCGGATGATGAGGTGATTGTTTCGCAATCCATGGCCAGAAGGGCTTTCGGTGAGGATAACCCCATAGGCCGACAGCTCATTTATGAAGGGAAGCAACTGACCGTTGTGGGGGTGATGGCAGATTTGAATCCAAGTAGTCTGTTTGCTCCTATTGACTTGATTATCAGCATGAAGGTGGCAAAGGATAAAGTGAGGGCTATGGATCAGTTTGGTTCTACACAAATATTTGTGGTATTGGACCAACAGACCGACCCTCAACAACTGGCGGATAAACTGCTCGACGACTATACCGGCTATTGGAAGGAGTTTTATAAGCCTAATAAGGGCGAGAACGCTATGCTATGGGGCTCTACACTCACCCCTTTGAATGAACTCTATTTCTCTCCGCTGGAGAAATATGACACCTATCGACTGGGTGGAAACAAGAAACAGGTGCAGATTTTGCTGCTTGTGGCTCTGGTGCTACTGGTTTCAGCTATCTTCAACTACATCAATCTCAGTGTGGCTCAGACGGGTAACCGCGCCAAGGAGATGACTACGCGGCGTGTGATGGGTGAGAGCGAT
>CAMAMO010000189.1 GCA_945836915.1 uncultured Mediterranea sp. | reverse complement strand
GAGGAGGTGGCTTGTCAGGGCCATGGCCGCTACGTGCGTCTGCTGCTCACCCAACCTGATGCATCGGGCTTCTATGGCCTGAGTGAACTGCAGGTGATGGGCCGAGGCGGACTCCATGCTGAACCGGCTGCGACCTTGGCTAACGCAGAGGGCAAGGAGATGCTTAACCGCTGGCAGCTGCGCCGCGACGGCACCGACCAGTGGATTGAGGCTACCGTCCCCGGAACCGTCCTGACCAGCTATATGAACATCGGTGCTGTACCCGATAACCGCTACGCTGACAACATGCGGCAGATTTCGGAATCCTTCTTCAACGCCGACTTCTGGTACCGCACCACCATCCATCATCAACCCACCAGCCAGCGCACCTACCTCAACTTTGATGGCATCAACTGGAAGGCTGAGGTGACCCTTAATGGCCAATCTGTCGGTCGTATCGATGGTGCCTTTATCCGTGGCCGTTTCGACGTGACCGACCTGCTGAAGGCTGGTGATAACCTCCTCGAGGTACACGTCATCAAAAATGCCCATTTCGGTGCTGTCAAAGAGAAAACGGCCCTCAATACCGACAAGAACGGCGGTATTCTGGGTGCCGATAACCCCACCTTCCATGCCACCATCGGATGGGACTGGATTACCTCTCTGCCCGGTCGTGAAGTGGGTATCTGGAACGATGTCTATCTCACTCACGATGGCGGTGTGCGTCTCTATGACCCGCTCGTCACTACCACGCTCAACCTCCCCGATACCCTCGCCTCTATGACGCCTGCTGTTCGCGTGGCCAATGAAGAGCCCATTGCTCGGCGTGTCAAGGTGGTGGGCCATATCGGCCAGATTACCTTTGAGAAAGAGGTGACTCTTCAACCGATGGAGCAGACGGAGGTCACCTTCACCCCCGAGGCCTATGCGCAGTTGCGCAACCAGCGGATGAACCTTTGGTGGCCCAACGGCTATGGCGATCCCTACCTCTACGAGGCCGGTTTCCAGGTCATCGACCCAACTACCGGCGTAGAGCTCTCTCAGGTGCGCTACAAAGCCGGTATCCGTCAGATGAGCTATCGCAACCTTGATACTCGCACCACCCTCTACATCAACGGCAAGCGCTTCAACCCACTGGGTGGTAACTGGGGCTTTGCTGAGACCAACCTCAACTACCGTGGCCGTGAATACGATGTGGCTGTCCGCTACCATCGCGAGATGAACTGCACCATGATCCGTAACTGGGTGGGCCAGATAGGCGATGAAGAGTTCTACGAGGCCTGCGATAAGTATGGTATCATGGTTTGGCAGGACTTCTGGCTGGCCAACCCGTGGGACGGTCCCGATCCTTACGATGAGGCGATGTTCCTGGCCAACTCAGCCGATTACATCTCCCGCATCCGCAACCACGCCTCAGTAGGTATCTACGTCGGTCGTAACGAAGGTTATCCACCCGCTTCAATCGACAAGGCCCTGCGCCAGCAGATTCAGCAGCTCCATCCCCAGTTGGGTTACATCCCCAGTTCGGCCGACGATGGTGTCAGTGGCCATGGCCCCTATCGCATGCAGCCCACTGCCTTCTACTTTAACAACCAGACCCAGAAACTCCACTCCGAGCGAGGCATGCCCAATGTGCCCACCTTTGAGAGTCTGAGCCGTATGCTCAATCCCGCCCAGCTGTGGCCGCAAGGTGATGCTTGGGGGCAGCACGACTTCACCCTGCAGGGCGCACAAGGCGGTGAATCCTTCAACGCCACCTTCGTCAGTCACTTCGGTCAGCCTCGCGATGCCCGTCACTTCACCGCCCTGTCGCAGTGGCTCAATTACGACGGCTACCGCGCCATGTATGAGTCCACGCAGCAATACCGCATGGGTCTCCTCATCTGGATGAGTCACGCTTGCTGGCCCAGCATGGTATGGTGTACCTACGACTACTACTTCGAACCCACCGCTGCCTACTTCGGTGTGAAGAAGGCGTGCGAACCGCTTCATATCCAGTACAACCCCGTGAAGCAGAGCGCAGAGGTGGTGAACTACGCCGGAGGCGCTCGTCAGAACCTGCTGGCTAAGGCTCAGATTCTCACCATGCAGGGCACCCTGATTAGCGAAGCGGAGCAGACCGTTGCAGTGGCCGAAGATGAAACGCTGCAAGCCCTGCAGTTGCAGCTTCCCACGGACCAGGAGGTCTATTACATCCGCCTCTACCTGAAGGATGGAGAACGCATGCTCTCTGAGAACTTCTATGTCGAGGGCCGTCAGGCAGATGAACTTCAAGCACTCGCTCAGTTGCCTCAGGCCGAGGTAGAGAGCACCCAGAGCGCCTTTACCCTTGAAGGTGACGAATGGAAGGGAACTGTTACCCTCACCAACCGGAGTGAGACACCCGCCCTCTTGCTCCGCCTCAATCTGAAGGGCTACGATGGTGAGCAGATTCTGCCCGTCATCTACAGCGACAACTACTTCGCCCTGATGCCTGGCGAGAGCAAGACGGTCACCATCAGTTACCGCAACGAAGATAGCCGTGGCGCACTGCCCGTTGTAGAGGTCACTGGCTTCAACAAGAGATAACCGCCTCGTCTGTTTACCCCATACAAGAGAGTGGCTTCAACCTCACGGCATGGAGCTACTCTCTTTTTATGTTAGGTCACTTCAAGCAAGAGGGCAACCCATCCACCTCTCCTCCGCTGTAGGCCTAATCCATCTCTAATGTTTCTCTAACGGTTCTCTATCGATTCTCTACTCCGGAATTAGAGGACGATTAAAACCACTTGGGAGGAACTAGGGAGGTACGTTAGACCTACCTTAGAGCAGCGGCTGCTGGGCCGGATAGCACACTATCCTTTTCACGCTGCAAAGGTACAAAAGAATGATTTGTCACTTTACACTTACTGATAGTTGTGTACAGATAATGCCAAAAGGCCCTCCCAGCCCCCTTAAAGGGGGGGAGGCTGTCCGAGAACCTTTAACCTGAGATAAGTTTCATCATTTGGCAGCA
>CAMAMO010000188.1 GCA_945836915.1 uncultured Mediterranea sp. | reverse complement strand
ATAGGCCATACCCTCTTCGTAATCGGTAAATTGTGCATGCACCTCGTTCTTATAGAGGTTGAAATCCTGCGTCTGCATGGGTGGTGCAAAGGCACTGACCGCCTTCAGCGGAGCGCCCCAAAGGCCAGGTACCATATAGAGCGCAAAGGCCAATGAGGCCAGCGCCATGAAGAAGCGAGGCACACTCACCTTTTGATCATCATCGTCGTGCGGGAACTTGATTTTACCCAGCAAATAGAAACCCAGCAAGGCGAAGATCACAATCCATAGAGCCAGGAAGGTTTCACGGTCCAAGATACGCCAGCCATAAGCCAAGTCAGCCACCGAGAGGAACTTCAGCGCAAAAGCCAACTCCAAGAAGCCCAGCGACACCTTAATCACATTCATCCATCCCCCACTCTTCGGCATCGACTTCAGCCATGAGGGGAAGAGGGCAAAGAGGGTGAAAGGCAACGCCAAGGCGATGGCAAAGCCCAGCATACCGACAGCCGGAGCCACCACATTGCCCGAGGTCGATACCTCAACCAGCAAGAAGCCCACAATCGGACCGGTGCATGAGAAGGAGACCAATGAAAGGGTAAAGGCCATCAAGAAGATGCTGAGCAGTCCGCTCGTCGCCTCAGCCTTCGAATCCACAGCCGTGCTCCAGCTGGAGGGCAAAGCAATCTCAAACGCCCCAAAGAAGGAAGCGGCAAAGACCACCAGCATCAGGCAGAAGAGGATGTTGAAAATGGCGTTGGTTGAGAGCGCATTGAGGGCGCTTGCACCAAACAGCAAGGTGATAGCCAAACCCAACGTCACATAAATCACTACAATCGAAGCGCCATAGGTCCACGCATCGCGAATGCCTTTCTTTTTATCCTTCGTACGCTTCAGGAAGAAGCTCACCGTCATCGGGATGATGGGCCACACACAGGGCGTAAAGAGCGCCAGCAATCCGCCCACGAAGCCCATACTGAAGATGTAGAACCAGGAGAGGTCGCCTTGAGGCGTCTCCTCGCCCATCTGATGCAGTTCATTCACCACCGGACGCCACAAAGCCGAAGCAGAACCGGCAAACGCCTCAGGCACCTGAGCCTCATCTGCCGCACGCTCTGTCACCGCAGACGAGAACTCAGAAGCCACCTCAGCCACAATGGATGCCTTGCCGCTCTGGTTCTCGGCCGTCCCCTCAAAGCGGCAATCCTCTTTGGCGGGAGGCAAGCAGTTCTCATCATTACAAGCACCATACTCCAGGTATCCCTCAATCAGATAAGGGCCACCAGACAGCGTCACCGATTGGACAAAGCGCACCTCTTTCTCAAAATAGCGTAACGTCATGCCGAAGTTCTGGTCATACGCTTCATGTTCCTTACCTTCAGCTTTCAACGGGCCGTTCAACTTGGCCCCCTCCAGTTTCACCGCCTCAAAAGCGGCGGAAGTAGGCCCATCGTCGGGCAGATTCGTTGAATAGACATGCCATCCCCGATCCATGGTCAGACGATAGACCACCTTGACCTCGGTATCACTCACCCTATCAAGCGCCACCTTGACACGCACCGGCGTCTGAATCTGAGCCTGCAATGTCAGTGTGGACAACGCCACAAGCGTGAGAAAAACAGTCCAAAATTTCTTCATCAAACCTCCTTTTTATCCAATTTCGTAATCTACACAAGCACGGCTCTCCTTCACTTCAGCCAGCAATTTTCCAGCGGCTACATGGTCTGGATGCACAGCGTAACTCTTCACATCTTCCAGCGAATCAAACTCGCTATAAAGTCCTATGCTCCAAGTTTCTCCAGGATTTATATTAAGTCCTACTTCAACCTTTCTAATCACCGGAATACGTGCGGGCAGAGCTTCAATAGCCGCCTTAAAACGGTTCATAGCCTCTAACTTCTGAGCCTCGGGAGCTTCATCTTTTAATTTAAATAATACAATGTGCTTGACCATAATTTTTGTTTTTTAAATATTAATTTCTAATTTTGTAGGCGAAATAGCCTCTAATTGCAGGCAAAAATAGCAGTTTTATCTGAAACTAAAAAGAAAATAAGATGATAATTATCGGTATTGCTGGCGGCACCGGTTCAGGAAAGACCACCGTGGTGCGAAAAATTATGGAGAGCCTTCCTCAAGGTGAAGTGGTACTTTTGCCACAGGATTCTTACTACAAGGACAGTAGCCACGTCCCCGTGGCCGAACGTCAGAACATCAACTTTGACCACCCCAACGCCTTCGACTGGCCCCTGCTCAGCCAACATGTGCAGCAGTTGCGCGAAGGGAAAGCCATCGAACAGCCCACCTACTCCTACCTCACCTGCACCCGTGGCAAGGAGACCATTCACATCGAGCCTCGCCAGGTCATCATCATCGAAGGCATTCTCGCCCTTTGCGACCCCATCCTGCGTCAGCTTATGGATCTGAAGGTGTTTGTCGATGCCGACCCAGACGACCGCTTGATTCGCGTCATACAGCGCGACGTCGTTGAACGAGGACGTACCGCCGAGGCGGTGATGAATCGCTACGTCAGCGTCCTTAAGCCCATGCACCAGCAGTTCATCGAGCCTTGTAAAAGCTATGCCGACCTGATTGTTCCCGTCGGTGGCAACAACCAGGTGGCTATTGACATCCTCACGATGTACATCAAACGCCACCTCTAATCCGCTCTCCTCCATTCCAAGCACTTCACGCCAAGTTCATCACACCATGAAACCGCCTCTTCCCCTCCGCTGCACCCTCGCGCTGAGTCTGCTCAGCCTCATCCTACTCGTCACCTGCTGCCGACCGCGCCATGCCGCACCCATCGACGGACACGACGACCTGCAACAGATACGCGACAGTGATGAACTGATTGTCCTCACCCTCTACAGCTCCACCTCCTACTTCAACTACCGCGGTCAGGAGATGGGCTTTCAGTACGAGCTGAGTCAGCAGTTTGCCCGCAGTTTAGGGGTGAAGCTCACCGTCAAGGTGGCCCGCAACACCAGCCACCTCAT
>CAMAMO010000187.1 GCA_945836915.1 uncultured Mediterranea sp. | reverse complement strand
GTGGAAGGCCATCTCGGAGGTATCGACCCAAACGATGGGGGTGTCCCAGTCGAGAATGCTGCGGCACTTCACCTCAGGGGCAGACTGCAAACGGCCCTGATAGAACCACTGACCGGAGAAGTGCATGATGGCCTCGTTCATGCGGTACTGCACCTGGAGGAGAGAGACACAGGCGGGTTTGCGCACCACAATCTGCTCCATTAAGGTACGGTCCAGTCCGCCACGGGCAGCTTCGTAGCACTGAATGGTGGGGGGCAGTTGGCAGTGATCGCCTGCCAGGATGACGCGGTCGGCCTTACGGATAGCAACCCAGCAAGCGGCTTCGAGGGCTTGGGCGGCTTCGTCGATGAAGAGGGTGCCAAAACGACGGCCATTGAGCAGACGGTGGTTACTGCTAATCAAGGTGGAGGCGATGACATGAGCACCCTCCAAGAGGTTGGCGTTGATGGTGACCTCGAGCGCTGTGGCCCGGTCGCGCAGGCGGCTCATGCGGTTGCGCAGACTTTCACGCTCGCTGTAGCTACCCCTTCGGCTCTGGCTACCCAGCTGGCGTAACTCTTTGCGGAGGCTCCACAGCTCTGTATAGAGGGGATGAGATTCGAAACGACGCTCGTAGGTGAAGGAGAGCATCTTGTCATTGACGCGTACGGGATTGCCGATGCGCAGCACGTTGACACCCCGATCGACCAGCTTCTCTGAAATCCAATCCACAGCCATGTTGCTCTGTGCGCAGACCAGCACCTGCGGCTCACGGTGGAGGGTTTCGTAGATGGCCTCGACCAGCGTGGTGGTCTTTCCGGTGCCGGGAGGGCCGTGAACAATGGCCACATCGCGGGCACAGAGTACCCGATTGACGGCCTGCTCCTGTGTGGTGTTGAGCCAAGGAAAACGGATGGGATAGAGTTCACGGAATCCCACCTTAGCCGTGCCGAGCAGCAGTTCCTTCAGTTCGGCCAACCGGTTGCCCTTGGCCCGAAGGGTATCGGCAAGCGCCTCGAACATGGTGCGGTAGGAGGTCTCGTCGAAGTAGAGCTGCACCCCGAGGCGTTCGGCTTGCTGCACCTGCACTACCGCATCGCCTCCAGGCATCACCACCACCATGCGTGCATCGTCGGCATAGCTCACGGTAGCGGTAAAGGGGTAGTAACGCAGGGCACCGTCGGCAGCCTGCTGGAAGAAGCAAACGGGGCGGCCGTATTCAAAATGGTGCTCGATGTCGGTCTCTTCGCTACGGGTCACCTCCACCACCAGTTGGTTGAGCGAGTTGTAGTAGCTGCGACCGGCTGAGGCGGGGAACCAGCAGAGACCACGTTTCACCTTACGACCCACGCCCATCGTCTCAGTCTGCCGCTTGAACTCCTCCTTTTCATACTCATACTCCATGCGCAGCAACAGCTGTTGCCGCTGCAGGTGGAGCTGCGGAGAGTTTTCCTGTGGTTGTGCATGATCCATAAGCCGACATTCTGTATATTGAGGTTGCAAATATAGAGAATCGCTTTGGTCTGCGCAACAAGACCATAAAAAAACAGAGAAAATGGGTTAAAAACTCTGTAAGCTGGGGGTTACTAAAGAAAATAGCGTACCTTTGTGGGCATTATAGAACACATTAACCTCTTTATACCGTTATGACACAAACCTATCGCCCTTCGTCGCTGCCTAATACCCGTGTGGATGCAGCAGACATTCTGCGCGGCATCGCCATTGGCGGCATCGTGCTGCTGCACTTTATCGAACACATGAACTTCTACCGATTCCCCGAACTGACGACGCTGGACCGCGTGGTGTGGGACTCGATGTTCTTCCTTTGCGGCGGCAAGATGTACGCCATCTTTTCGCTGCTCTTCGGTCTGAGTTTCTTTATCCAGCACGATAACCAGGCCCAGAAGGGGAAGGATTTCCGTGCCCGCTTTGCCTGGCGCATGGTGCTGCTGATGGGATTCGGCCTCTTTGACCTCCTCTTTTTCAATGGTGATATTCTGACGGTCTATGCCGTAGGCGGTCTGCTGGTGCTGCCACTGATACGGATGAGCAACAAGGTACTGGCTTGGATTGCCCTCTTCTTGGCTTTGCAGCCCGTAGAGCTGTTCTACCTGATTTGGGGAGCCATTGACCCCTCGGCTCAACCTTTGGATTTAGGATCGGGAGCCCTGTTCGGGGCGTTGATTGAGCCGCAGAGCAGCGGAACCATCTGGGATGTGGCTGTGGCTGGCATCGTCTATGGCTTCCGTATCAACTTCTACTGGGCTATCGAGAATGGCCGCATGACGCAAACTATTTTCCTCTTCCTGCTGGGCATCTTGATGGGGCGTCAGCGCTTCCTCTACTTAGAGGGCGACAATGCCAACCGCTGGGTGCGCACCATGGTGGCCTCGGTCTTCGCCCTCTTCCTTATTATACCGGTGCAGCAAACCCTCCCACGGCTGATTGAGAACGTCTGCATGAACCACTCGCTGCAGGTGATGCTGACCATGTGGCGCAACGCGGCGATGATGCTCTTCATCGTATCGGCCGTCACCTGGACCTACCACTGCACCGCCTGGGGCAAACGACTGATAGCCATTGCCCCTTACGGCAAGATGAGCCTGACCAACTACCTGAGCCAATCGATTATCGGTGGCTTCGTATTCTACGGTTGGGGGCTGGGTCTCTTTGCGGTAAGCGGTCACACCATGAGCCTGCTGCTCGGTGCCGCCTGCGTAGCGTTGCAATACGCCTTCTGCCGCTGGTGGCTCAAGAGCCACGACAGAGGCCCGTTTGAAACCCTCTGGAAACGGCTGACCTGGCTGTAACGTAGAGTCTAACCATTAAAGATAAGATATTTTCTTGGATGTTTCGCAAGAAATAACGTTATTTGCAACCGCGGTTGACAACCGCGGTTGCAAATAACTTCCGACCAAAGTGCAAGTAATTCAGCTGCGAAGTGCAAGTAATTCAGCTGCGAAATGCAAGCAATTCAGCCGTGAAATGCAAGCAATTCAGATGG
>CAMAMO010000186.1 GCA_945836915.1 uncultured Mediterranea sp. | reverse complement strand
ACCTCTCCGTCGAAGAGATTGATGATGCGGTTGGCATAGGTGGCGTCGTGCTGGCTGTGAGTCACCATCACAATGGTAGTGCCTTCTGCGTTAAGTTGTGAGAGTAATTCCATCACCTCCAAACCGTTTTTTGAGTCCAAGTTACCGGTAGGCTCGTCGGCCAGGATCAGTTTGGGCTTACCTACTACGGCTCGTGCAATGGCCACGCGCTGTTGCTGACCGCCCGAGAGTTGTTGCGGATAGTGCGTGGCACGCTGCGAGAGGCTCACCTTACGCAGAATTTCCAGTACGCGCTCTTTGCGCTCCGCTTTGGGTACGTTAAGATACTTCAGCTGTAGCTCGATATTCTCCTCCACGGTCAGTTCGTCAATTAGGTTGAAGGATTGGAAAACGAAGCCGATGCGTCCCTTGCGGTATTTGGTGCGCTCCTTCTCTTTCAGGTGACCAACCTCTTCGCCGGCCAGGTAATAGTTGCCATTGTCGGGATTATCCAGCAGACCCAGAATGCTGAGCAACGTTGATTTGCCACACCCTGAGGGCCCCATGATAGCTACAAACTCACCATCTTTAACCTCCAAGCTTACATTATTTAAAGCCGTTGTCTCTACGCTCTCTGTGCGAAACACTTTCTTCAGATTCTCAATCTTAATCATATTCTTTATCTATTATAATTGTTATCGTCAATTAAAAACTAATGTACTCAAACTCTTTAAACGCTTCGTAGCCGCTGGTTATGACCTGCTCACCGGGATCCAGTCCCTCTTCCACCTCATAATATTGAGGGTTCTGCCGCCCCAGACGGATGGTGCGACGGTAGGCTTTGTTTCCACTCTTGTCGAGCACGAAGATCCAATTGCCACCGGTAGTTTGGAAGAAGGTGCCTCGCGGTAAGAGCACCGCCTGCGTAGGTTCACCTAACTCCAGATTGAGGTAATAGGTCTGCCCAGACCGAATATTCTCCGGCCGATCACCCACGAAGACCAGGTCGGTGCGGAACTTTCCTTGACGCACCTCCGGATAGACCTTACGGACAGAGAGTTGATACTTCATGCCGTTGCGTTCAAAGGTGGCCGTGAGGCCCACTTTCACCCGGTCGATGTAGTGCTCATCTATCTGTGCCTCAATCTTGAAATCGCTCAGGTCGTTGACCTGACCAATGGTTTGACCAGCCGTGATGCTTTGTCCTAACTGTACGTCCAGCAGGCCCAACTCGCCGTCGATGGTAGAGCGTACCTCCAACTTACTTTTCCGTTCGCGTACAAGCACTACGTTGCGTCGCATGTTGGCCAGGTTATCCTCCATCTGCTCCATCTGGATGGTGCGATATTGGGCATCCTTTTCCAGCCGTTCGCTGATTAGCTTCTGCTTCTTCTGTGCCAGTTCGTAATCCTCCTTGGCCTGTAGGTAAGTCTCTTTCGAGATTAGCTTCTCGTTGTAGAGTCGCTCGTTCTGCTCAAAGGCTCGGTGCTTGCGCACCATGTCCATCTCCACCGAGGCGAACTCTGTTTCGTTATTCAGCTTATCCTGCTGCATGGCCACTTGGGTGTTTCGCAGCAGATTCTGCTTCTCGGCTAGTTCGGCCTCCGCATTCAGAATTTGCAAATCCAGGTTGCTGTTACTTAATCGGATAATTACATCACCTTTCTTGACGGCTTGTCCCTCCTCGGCAATTCGCTCTCTGACGATACCGCCCTCTTCGGGCGAGATGTGGATTACCTGGATAGGTACCACGGAGCCGTTCAGCCTGACGTAATCCTTGAATTCACCTTGCGACACAGTACTGATAGTTACCTCTTCGCGGTTCACCGAGAGGGTACGCTGATGGTTGCCGAAGAGAATCCATAGCAGTAGGGCCAAAAGCGCGCTGCCACCGGCAATGTAGGGGATATGCTTCTTTTGAATACCGCGTTTTTTCTCAATTATTCTGTCCATAAGGGCTCTCCTTTATAATAGTTGATCATTTTGGTTTTATAAATATAGGTCAGCTTGCTTTGCAGCAGCTTCGCTTTGCTCTGTAGCAGGGTAACAGCGCCCGTCTGCACGTCGATGGATGAGGCTAACCCCTCTTCGTACTTGCGGGTGGTGAGGTGCGAGGCCAGGCTGTCTGCCTCAACCTTTGCCTTCAGTTTTTCCGTCTCCTTACGGCTGTTCTCTTGGTCGGTCACCGCCTCTTTGATTAGGCGGTTCAACTCATTGCGGCGGTAATCCAACTCCTCTTCGGCCCGTCGCAGGTTGTTACGCTGGCGGCGGATGGCGCTCAGCGTGTTGAGGCGGTTGAAGATGGGGACGGAGAGCGTGGCGTAGAGGTACTCACCCGCATTGTTCTTGAACTGCTGGCTGAAGCTGGTGTTGTTCGGGCTGTTCAACTGTTTATAAAAGGTGGTCGAAACGCCTGCCCCCAATGAGATGCTGGGTAGCAGGGCTCCCTTGCTTGCACGGTAGGCATAGCGGGCCGACCGCAAACTATACTCCGCCTGTTTGATGTCAGGATTATCCAGCTTGGCCAGCGCATAGATGGCTTCGCTCTCTTCGGGCAGACAGGGAGTTATTTCTGCCAGCATTTCCTCCTCAGGAGCCAGTTCAAGAGGCTCCTCGATAGGGTAGTTCATCAGCTGCTTGAGGGTGAGCAATGCCTTGTCGTAGAGGCTCTGCTGGTGGGTTACCTCGTAGTCGTCAGTGGCATAGGTAGCCTCCATTTGTGCCACGTCAGCCTCACCTTTGGTGCCCACCTCCACCATCACACGGGTCTGCTGAAGCAGCATCTCGCTCTCTGCCCGTTTCTGCTTGGCTATGACTACGCTGCCTCGGCAGTAGAGTACCTCGATGTAGCTCTGCAGTACCCGCTGCGCCGTGGCATCCTTCTGGGCTTGCAGCTTACTCTTGCCCATCAGTAAATTCGCCTTGGCGGCACGCAGCTCGTTGTAGCGCTGTAAACCGTCGAATAGCGGAAGATGGGCCGATAGCTGGTACGAGTTGTAAAAGGTGTTCACGT
>CAMAMO010000185.1 GCA_945836915.1 uncultured Mediterranea sp. | reverse complement strand
CCCTCACGCTGAATCAGGTCAACCGCTTTTCCTACACCGACCCCTTGCTGGCGATAGGCCGAATTTTGCAAAACGTACACTCGTTCATGCTCATCTTCGGTCCAGCCCACATTTTCAAAGCCCATTTCAACCAAATGTCTGACCGTCTCCTCCCCAGATTGGGCCCATGCTGAACCAGCCGTAGCCAGTGCGAGCACGACAAAAGACAGACGAACTATCCATTTGAATCTCAGTAACTTGCTCATATTTGGGTCGTTATACCTATTTTTTTCTATAGCGTTAAGATACACGCTTTTTTTATACAAATATGCCGCAAAAGTAAGGAGTTTTTCTTTATCTACCAAATAAAACTAAGAAAAATTCATAAAAAGCACACAAAAAGGGAGAAAAAGGAGAAAACGAACATTCAGCCCTCATTTTACGCTAAATGAACTTGACACCAGCTGCTGCCAACCCATTCTGTTACAAGATGAAAGCCTGCCGAAGAGAGTTGCCGAAGGGCCTGACTACGGCCGCTGGCTATCCTATCGGGATAGTGGGCATCGCTGTTTACCATGACCCGTGCTCCTAATTGACAAAGATAGCTGAAGTAACGTTGATTTGGAAAGAATGTGTGAGTATCCTCATAGGCCTTAGTGTTGATTTCCACGATATACCCCAACTCCACAATGCGAGCCAGGTAGGCGTGCACCAGTTCGTCGTACCAGGGTTCATCAAGCAAACCCGGTCTGTAAGTCATCGCATTGTAGTGCATCTTGTCAGCATGACCAATGATATCAAACCCTCCACCCTCAATCAAGGCATAAAGCTGTTTATAGTATCGGTGAATCACCTCGACCACATCACCCCCAAAGCGTTCATCCACCAACTGGCGGTAGTGCTGTGGCGGACAGTCGATATCCACAATCCGTCCCTCTAAATCTTTAATCAGGTGGACCGACCCTATCCGATAATCCAGAGGCAACTCGCGGAAGCGCTCCACCGATGGGTTACTCTTCTCATCCAGATAGTCAATCTCCAAACCGATGCAGAGTTCCATCACTCCCTCATAACGTCTCTTCATGCGGGCAAACTCCGCCAGATAGTCCTCCATGCGGTCCCACTCCATGGTCCATGCCGTAGAGAAGGGCAACGGGGCATGCGAAGAGAAGCCCAGCGAGGTGAAATGCTGGCTTGCGGCAAAGCGCAGGAAATCTTCCATCGAGGCCCTGCCATCACAATATAAGGTATGAGTATGGTAATTGGTTAAATGTTTCATCCCTCTATTTCGCTAAGTTCCAGCCATCGCATCGTTTTCTCATCCAGCTCCTCGTTGAGCAACGGAAGCCGTTTCGACTTATCCGTCAGTTCCTCCACAGAGAGAGTACCGCCACAGAGCGCCTCCTCTATCGCACGTTTCTCCTCCTCCAACTGAGCCACCTCCAGCTCCAGCTGCTCCATTTCTCTACGCTCCTTGAAGCTGAGGCGACGTTTCTCATTCAGGCGCACCTTGCCGCGATTTTCTGTCGTAACACTCTTCTCCTTCTCCCGCTCCATAGCCTTGCGTTCCAGTTTCCAGTCGCGGTACTGGGTATAGTTGCCGGGGAAGTCACGGATATCACCCTGACCATTGAAGACCAGCAGATGATCCACCACCTTATCCATAAAGTAGCGGTCGTGACTCACCACGATAACACACCCCTTGAAGTTTCGCAGATACTCTTCAAGCACCTGTAGGGTAACGATATCAAGGTCATTGGTCGGCTCGTCGAGAATCAGGAAGTTAGGATTACCCATCAAGACGGTGCAGAGATAGAGGCGGCGACGTTCACCGCCACTCAGCTTATAGACGTAGCTGTGCTGAGCTTCAGGGGAGAAGAGGAAGTGTTGCAGCAACTGCATGGCAGTCAACTTCTTCCCATTACCTAGGTCGATTACCTCAGCAATACGCTTCACCACGTCAATCACCTTCATCTGCTCATCAAATTGCAATCCCTCTTGCGAGTAGTAGCCAAAGCGTACCGTCTCACCAATCTCCAATAGGCCGCTGTCTGGTTTGACCAATCCCATCAAGATTTTGATAAAGGTAGATTTGCCCGTTCCGTTATGGCCAATAATACCCATTTTCTCATAGCGGGCAAAAATGTAGGAGAAGTCCTCAAGGATTTTCAGATCACCGAAGGATTTATAGAGGTGGTCGGCCTCAAAAATCTTATTACCTATATAAGAAGCCTTGACATCAAGCTTAACCTGTGCGTTGTCGAAGCGCTGCTTAGCCACCTTCTGCAGTTCATAGAAGGCCTCTTCGCGGTAGCGCGCCTTATGGCCACGCGCCTGAGGCATCCGCCGCATCCACTCCAGCTCCGTACGATAGAGGTTGTTAGCCCGCTCCACCTCCACAGTCTTGGCGTCGATACGCTCTTGGCGCTTCTCTAAGTAGTAGCTGTAGTTGCCCTTGTAACGATAGATGGCCTTGCCATCTATCTCCATAATCTCCGAACAGACACGATCCAGGAAGTAGCGGTCGTGAGTCACCATCAGCAGCGACAGACGGGTCTGCTTCAGATACTCCTCCAGCCACTCGGTCATCTCTAGGTCGAGGTGGTTGGTCGGCTCATCCAGAATCAGCAGATCAGGTTCAGTAATCAAGGTATTGGCCAGGGCCACCCGCTTGAGCTGCCCGCCAGAGAGCGACTCCACCTCCTGCTGAAAATCGGTAATATGCAGTTGCGAAAGAATCTGTTTCGCCTTCTGTTCATACTCCCAAGCCTTTTCCGCCTCCATACGCTCCAGCAGCTGGTCGTAACCCGGATGACCCTCGGTAGCGAGACAACGCTCGTACTCACGAATCAGATCAGTAGTGGAGTTACCATGATGGAAGCAAGCCTCGAGAACGGTGAGGCCCGCCGGATAGGAGGGATCCTGCTCCAGAAAGCCCACGCGGAGGTCGCGGCGAAAGGTTATCTCCCCTTCGTCCTTTCCCTCGCGGCCTGAGAGGATATGAAGGAGGGTCGATTTACCCGTACCATTCTT
>CAMAMO010000184.1 GCA_945836915.1 uncultured Mediterranea sp. | reverse complement strand
TCCCTTTATCTCCTGAATTAAAGCAATTTACATCGTAGCTTAATCCGCCATTTTAAACCGCCATTTACAGCGCCACTTTCCTAAAACATCTACCAATTTTTCGGCAATAGAATTTAAATATTGCCAAAACGTATCGAAATACAGACCCAAATAAAACCATTATATGCTCATTTAAAACTGTTTACAACCTCTTGTTTTATCTCTTTTCTATACAAACTTTTAACACCTAAATATGGGTATTTCTACCCATTTTTACGTTAAAGTGCTTCCGGACGTTGTAGATTACAATGAAAATACTCTATCTTTGCTACGCCAAGGCGAGGTAGAGTAAGGCCCTGACTCGACTTGACAAACAAACACGAGATTATTAATCTATTTGTTACCATTAACACAAAAGCCGCATGGAATTTGTTTTAAATCATATCTGCATCAATGGCGATACAGATAACCTGCCGAAAGGCGAGGAGGAGCTGGGAAAACCGGTGCGTGAGTGCCCCAACTACTATTTGGGGCGGTTTATCGGTGCTGTTGGAAACAAACTGAAAATCTTCAGGAAACGGAAGGGAGGAGACATGGAGTTTATCCCGAATTACGTGCTCTATAACGAGAATGGCATTGCCGTGATCCGTCTGCACAAAGTGGAGAAGATTCAGCTAACCCGACTGCCGAATGCAGACGGCGACGTGCGTCACTGCAACCATGAGGAGGAGACCGATTACCCTCCGAGCATGGTCATTATCGACTACCGCAGCCAGAGGTATCAGATGGCTATCGAGCGCTCTGAGGCATGGAACTACAACACCCAACAAATTGGCGACAGTATGGCGGAGTGTTTTAACAGCTTCTTCAAAAGCCATTTCGGTTTGGAACTGACCATCAGTGAAAAGAGTATCGCCACGAAGTGTGAGGAGTTTATTGACGAACGCCTGATGACACAGAAAGATGCCATAACCTCGTTTACTGTAAGCTATGCCAATGAACTTCGCGTTTGCAGTGACAACCGGATACCAGAGGAACTGACCCCACTGATAAACGCCTGGTCAACCCAACTGGAGTTCTTCGGACTACTCAAAGGTAAATCCACCTTGGATGTCAATGATAACCTGAAGACGGAGAAGCTAAAAGTGCTATCCAAGGCGGTGAGCTACTGCTGCGGCAATGGTATGGACCTAAGCATCGATTTCCGCGACTATGGCCGGTACCGCTTCAACGAGGAGATACAGGCTCGCTTTACACTCAACGAATTGGCGCTAACCACCTTCATCAACCGGGCTATCCCGGAAAAGCGTACCGTGGCTCACGACTTGGTGATGTGGCTTGATGATGTCTATGAACGTGTGGCTCAAAATGGATGGGTATATGCAGTTAAAAAGCGGAGAAAGAGAAAGGGTTAAGCAGCTCTATAGCCACGAGGTGCTCTATCAGCTATGCAGGGTAGTGCGTGGGATCTTCCAGCAGGAGTACCCCGACATGACCATCTCCACCGAGCAATGCTTTGTCGATGCGGTAGAGTGGTTAGACAGCCTCTTTAACGCCGGCAGCGAGGCCAAGGAGTGGTGCGAAGATCTGTGGAATGATGCGCTGACCTATTACCGGGAGAATGACCGTACGCGCGAGGAGACGCAGGTGTCGAAGGCTAAGGTGGCCATGCTGTTCTACCTGCTGATGTATAGCATGCAATCCACCCACTCGGCCTTTTTCAAAGGCACCATCCAGCGCCTGCTACATCACATGCTCCACGAGCGATGGGGGCATGAGCGCTGCCTCGCCATCGAACAGCGTCTGACGGCTGTGGTGAATCCTTATGGGCCGTTCATGGCGGATTGGATGGAGGATTACATCAAGAGCGACGAGTCGCTGCTGTGCAGACTGGATGAAGAGATGCTTGAAAAAGAGGTGAATATAACGCCTGAATGCGCTGCCGACAAGCGAACGGCCTACTATCTTGAGACGCAACGACAAAGCCTGACTGCGAGCAACCAAATCTTCCGGGAAGAGTTGGTGGTTCAGGGCAAAGTGTGGACAATCCACTTCGCCAAACTCCACCTCTTTATTCGCGAGCATCTGATACAGCACAGACCCACCTCGTACGAATGGATGGCTCTCTTCCTCTTCTTCTGTGATTGCAACCTGCTTGCAGTCGATCAGATTGAACACTTTGCCACACAGATGAGACGTTGGTTTCCCAGCGAGAATTGTCCCGATGACTTCAGACACTTTACTATTTTGAAGGGGATGAAGCCTGAGGATTGGGAAAAAACAGTCAAGGGAGAGAAGAAAAACATCAACCGCACCTCCATTGCTAACATCAAGAGAAGATACGATGCCCTACAGAAAGCCTTCCACATCGCTGAGATAAGCGGTTGTAAGCCGATTTAATGTTCCCATATAATTCCCATAAAATTCCCACATATTTCCCATATAGTTATAACAAACTGCTGATATTTAGCAATTTACAATACAGACCTTTGATTAATATATAGCATAGCCTTTTATCTTTGCAGCTGAAATTTCACTATCGGAAGTTTCAGCTGCTTTGTGTTTCGGCTTGGCCGAACGCTTTGCTGATTAGAGACTTCCGCTACCGGAGAGGGCTGAGCACGGCACCGGGGCGCAAGGGAAAATCCTCTGAACTTGCGCCATGTGCGAGAGGTATCATTTTATTTCTTTCTATTATGAAAAAATTGAAAAAAGAAGCCGATACGGCGGCAAAGCGAGAGTATTTGAACCAGGTGCATGATTCCATTCGCCTGGGCGAGTTAATCTATGTGCTGATGCAGGGTGAGGATGAATGGGCACGGCGGTACCGCATCTGGCTGACCAGACGGATGAAACGGCTGGAACGAGAGGCGGCTGAGGAACAGCGTGCGGCAGAACAACGGCTGGCGGAACAGCGACCTGAGGTAAATCAGCGGCCTGCGCAGGAGGCGACAGCTCTGAGCGCGACGCGGGCGCTGCGCAACCGGGAGAAGTTGACGCAGGAGTATGTGACGATGCTGAAGAAAAAGGGGGTGATTGCGGTGGATAAGCTGGATGAGCTGATCTGTCAGAAGGGAGGTAGCCATGAGCGGTAAGTTTCAATTCTACCGGGCGCCTATCTA
>CAMAMO010000183.1 GCA_945836915.1 uncultured Mediterranea sp. | reverse complement strand
TCAAGGAGGGCAAGGACCTGGACGATAACCGCCCCCGCCAGTATGAGTTCAACAAGCTGAACCTGAGCTACACCCTGATGAGCAAGCGCAACCTGCTCACCCTGGTCAAGGAGGGCTTGGTCAACGGCTGGGATGACCCCCGTATGCCCACCATCTGCGGCTTCCGTCGGCGCGGCTACAGCCCCGAGAGCATCCATAAGTTCATCGACAAGATAGGCTACACCACCTACGACGCCCTGAACGAGTTCGCCCTGCTGGAAAGCGCCGTGCGCGAGGACCTCAACGACCGCGCCACCCGCATCTCGGCCGTGCTCAACCCCGTGAAGCTCGTCATCACCAACTACCCCGAAGGGCAGGTGGAGGAGATGGAAGCCGTCAACAACCCCGAACATCCCGAAGAGGGCAGCCACACCATCCAGTTCAGCCGCGAACTCTGGATTGAGCGCGACGATTTCATGGAAGACGCCCCAAAGAAATACTTCCGCATGACGCCCGGCAACGAGGTGCGCCTCAAGAGCGCCTACATCGTGAAGTGCACGGGCTGCAAGAAGAACGAGGCTGGCCAGGTAACCGAGGTCTATTGCGAATACGACCCCGAGACCAAGAGCGGCCTGCCCGGCGCCAACCGCAAGGTAAAGGGCACCATCCATTGGCTCAGCTGCAACCATTGCCTGGAGGCCGAAGTACGCCTCTACGACCGCCTCTGGAAGGTGGAAAACCCCCGCGACGAGCTGGCCGCCATCCGCGAAACCAAGCAATGCGACGCCCTCACGGCCATGAAGGAGATTATCAACCCCGACTCGCTCCAGGTACTGCCCACCTGCTACGTGGAGAAGTTTGCCCAGGGCATGAAGCCCCTCACCTACCTGCAGTTCCAACGCATCGGCTACTTCAACGTGGATAAGGACTCCACGCCCGAGAAAATGGTATTCAACCGCACCGTGGGCCTGAAGGACACCTGGGGTAAAATCAATAAAGCGTAATAACAACAAGGAGAAGAAGGGTATGGCAAGAAAACTATATTGCGGACAGGATGCTGAGTTTCAGCGCATGGCGGATGAGTTCATCGAGAAACTTCATCAAGGTAAGGCGGAGTATATGGACGCCAGCACGTTGGCAGACATAGCCGACTATTTTGCATTCAACGGCATGGGCTTCCAAATGAAGGAGACGGTGGACTTTGGCCTCAGCATCCATCCCAATCATAGTGACCTGCTGCTACAGAAGGCCTTCCTCTACATCGACCGCGGCGAGTACGACAAGGCGGAAGCCATCTATCAGCAAATCGAGAACAAGGAGAGCAAGGAGGTGCGCCAGCTGGAGGCCCTCTTAGCCTACCGCCAGGACGATGTGGCAAAGGCCGACGATATTCTTGACAGCCTGAAGGATGACTTCGAGCCCGAGGACACCTTCTCCTTGGTCTGCCTGATGCTCGACCTGGACCGACCCGACGAGGCGCTCCAGCTGCTGGAAGCGTCGGACGCCGACCCCGAAGGCGATGCCTATCTGGACAACAAGGCCGCCTGCTATCGCGCCCTGGGCGAGTACGACGAAGCCATCAAGACACTCAACCTGCTGATTGACAAGCAACCCTTCCAGCCGCGCGTATGGAACGAGCTGGCGGAGTGCTACTTAGACATCCATCAGTACGACAAAGCGATTGAGGCGTGCGACTTCGCCCTGGCTACCGACGAGGATTACATCCCCTCGCTGCTGCTCAAGGGCTCTGCTTATAGCCTGCTCAACAACTGCAAAGAGTACTACAACTGCTACAGCCAAGCCTACGAGCTGGGTGGAACCAGCGTCGTGGCCTTTACCTACGCCAAGGTGCTCTACCTCGCCTCGATAGATGAATGGGACAAGGCGTTGGTAGCGATTGAAGAGATGGAGAAGGAGCTGACGGCGGGCAACGTGGAGGAAACCGAGCCGCTAAGGAGGTCTGAGATGTATGCCTCGACGCTCAACCTGGGCACCTTCTGCTTCATCCAAAAAGGCCTGATCAACGAGGCCAAAGAGATAGCCATGAAGACCATCCGCACCTACGGTGAATATGCCGAAACGCGACGCATGATGGCCCTCATCGCCGCTAACCAAGGCCAGATGGACGAGGCCCGAGCCAACTGGCGCAAGTGCTATCAGAACGAGGATGCAACTGTCGATACCCTCTACGCCCTTGTAGCCGACTGCGTAGAGTACGATGAACAAGAGATGGGCTTCGAGGCCATGAAGTGGGGCTACGACTGCTACCCCAACGACCCAGGCGTACTGCTCATGTATCTCAACACCTGCCTGCTGTGTGCACATTACGACCTCTTCGAGGCCCTATGCGCCAAACATCACCTGCCCCTGCCCGACCATTTGAATGAGAAGTTCCAAGCCACGAAGCAAGCTAACGAACAGATGAATGGCAAACTCATCATAGAAATCAACGCCGAACTGGCCAAAATCGTGATGAAACGATACAAATTTAATCTGCCTGACGAGCAGCTATTTCAGTAAAAATAACAGCAAAAACCAGACATGGAATCCGTAGAAATCATCCAATGGTGTATTGATCACCTTAACTACGCCACCATCACCCTGCTGATGGCTATCGAGAGTTCGTTCATCCCCTTCCCCTCAGAGGTAGTCATTCCGCCCGCAGCCTGGAAAGCGGCCCATAACGAGAGCCTCAATATCTACCTGGTGGTGCTCTTCGCCACCATCGGAGCCAACATCGGCGCCCTAATCAACTACTATTTGGCGCGCTGGTTTGGCCGTCCGCTCATCTACGCCTTTGCTAATAGCCGCTGGGGCCACATGTGCCTTATCGACGAGGCCAAGGTGCAGCATGCCGAGAGCTACTTTGAGCGTCACGGCGCCATCTCCACCTTCGTAGGTAGGCTGATACCTGCCGTCCGCCAGCTCATCTCCATCCCTGCCGGACTGGCCCGCATGAAGCTCTCCACCTTCCTGCTCTTCACCACCCTGGGTGCGGGCATCTGGAACTCCATCCTCGCCATCCTGGGCTACTACCTCTCCACGGTACCAGGCATCGAGACCGAAGAGCAGCTCATGACGCAGGTATCAAAGTACAGCCACGAAATAGGCTATGCCATCATAGCCGTAGTAGCTGCCGTCATCCTATTCCTTATTTATAAAGGACGGAAATAAAGC
>CAMAMO010000182.1 GCA_945836915.1 uncultured Mediterranea sp. | reverse complement strand
GCCAAAACTGACAGACTGATAGTATTTTCATGATTTTGTATTTTCCACTCCTTCAAGGTGTAGTTTCCTGATTACACCGCTATTCCCTTACCATTCCCTTAGCATCCTCCACATTTCTCTTAGCAATCTAAGGGAATGCTAAGAGGATGCTAAGGGAATGATAAGGTTGTTCCTCCAGGGTAGCTCCGTCGTAGGTTCGCTCTTCCTCCGTCGATTCTTCGCTTAGAACACCTTCCAGACGGAGAATCGACGAACAGTGAGCGAAGAATTGACGGAGAAAGGGGGTGGACAAACGTTAATCTATTGCTTTTTTCAGCGGATTTTCTTAACTTTGTGGCATGTTTTACGAACGCAACAACTGACTAAGATGATAAAGAATCTGATTTTTGATTTTGGAAAGGTGCTGGTAGGGTACGATTTCGAGCGCTACCTCAGTAGCTTCATTGCCGACCCAGAAACCCGTCAGCAGTTCTTTCAAGCCACCTGTACCAAAGCCTTTGTGGACCGCTGTGATAAGGGAGAATCCACTTTTGAGGAGTTGACCGCTGAACTTCAGTCACTCTACCCGCAGTGGCACTGCGAGCTGCAAATATTCCACGACCGCCAGTTGGAGGTACTGACAGGCGAAGTACCAGGAATGAGGGAGCTACTTACACAGCTGAAGCGTGAGGGCTTTCGCCTCTATGGATTGACTAACTGGAGCCACGTGGTCTATCAAGTGATGGAGCGCTACGAGATTTTCAAACTGCTTGACGGCCAGTTGGTCTCGTCGGACGTGAAGCTCATCAAGCCCGATCCAGCCATCTATCACTGCCTGTTCCAGCGTTTCCAAATTAAGCCGGAAGAGTCTATCTTTACCGACGACAAACTGGAAAATATCGCCGGCAGCGAGGCTGTAGGCATGAGGGCCATTCTCTTTGAAAACGCCCGGCAGTATGAACAAGCCCTCCGCCGCATCCTCCAAGCTGCGCGCTAAGTCCACCTCTCTATCGCTGAAATTAACCTCAAAATAGCATAGCATGAAACAGAATCTGCATCTTAAAGTTATCGGATTGATGTCGGGCACTTCGCTCGACGGATTGGACGTTTGTTGCGCTACCTTCGACCGTGTGGAGGGGAAGTGGCTCTTTACGATAGATGGCGCTGAAACCTATCCTTATCCAGAAAAGTTGAAACAGCAGTTGGGTACCGAGGCCCAACAGATGTCGGCTCGCGAGTTTGTGGCTCTGCACAGCTCCTACGGTCAGTACCTGGGAGAACAGGTCGTGATGTTCATGCAGTCAACCGGCCTGAAACCAGACCTGATTGCCTCGCATGGACATACCATCTTTCATGAACCGCATAAGAAGATTATGTACCAGATTGGCGACGGAGCAGCCATTGCAGCCGTTACGGGCCTCTCTACCGTTTCCGATTTTCGCCGGCTCGATATCATGCTCAATGGGCAAGGAGCGCCGTTGGTGCCTATCGGCGACCGCTTGCTTTTTGGTGATTACGACTTCTGTCTCAACATCGGCGGCTTCTCAAACATCTCGTTCGAACAAGAGGGCCAACGCATCGCCTTCGACATCAGCCCCGTGAACTACGTCATCAACCACTACTGCCGGCAGATAGGGTTGGAGTTTGACCGCGATGGACTCTTGGCCCGCAGTGGACAGGTGTGCGAAGCCCTGCTGCAACAGCTCAACGACCTCGCTTACTACCACATGGATTACCCCAAATCGTTGGGCCGAGAATGGGTAGAGAGCGAAATCTATCCGCTGCTTGAGCGCTTCGACCTCACGCTGGCCGACCGTTTGCGTACCTTCTACGAACATGCCGCCTATCAGATTGCCCTTACAGTCAAGGCCCATATCTCCGATGAAAAGGGTGAAAAGAGCATGCTTATCACGGGTGGAGGAGCCTATAACAAGTTCTTGATAGAGCGTATCGAGGCGCTTACCCCCTGCCGGATTGTCATCCCCGAAAGCCGCATCATCGAGTACAAGGAGGCGTTGATTTTCGCCTTTCTGGGTGCCCTCTACATGGCCGACGAGCCCAGTTGCCTCAAATCGGTAACGGGTGCCGCAATCGACAACATTGGCGGTATGCTCTTTAAGATGCCTCCCTCTCGTTTGGGCCTCAAATAGAAAAAAACAGCAAATAGCTGCGGCATTTACCGAAAAAATGCCTATTTTTGCAGCAACACCATTTTTATCACCATGGACGACCTATTAAACTTTGACCAAGAGATACCCTCAACCGATGCAGGCCAGGCGGCAAATCAGGCCGATGGCGCTGCTGTAAGCCCTGTGACCTATGACGATGACAACATCCGTCACCTCGATGACATGGAGCATATACGCCTCCGCTCGGGTATGTACATCGGCCGCTTGGGCGACGGTCAGCAGAGCGACGATGGCATCTACGTCCTACTTAAGGAGGTGATGGACAATAGCATCGACGAGTTCAAGATGGGGGCCGGCAAGCGCATCGAGGTCACCATCGAGGATAACCTGCGTGTAACTGTTCGAGACTATGGCCGAGGCATTCCGCAGGGCAAGCTGATCGAGGCCGTCAGCAAGCTGAACACCGGTGGTAAGTATGACTCGAAAGCCTTCAAGAAGAGTGTAGGTCTGAATGGTGTCGGCATCAAGGCGGTCAACGCCCTGAGTAGCCGCTTTGAGGTGCGCAGCTACCGCGACGGCAAGGTGCGAAAGGCCTACTTTGAAAAGGGCACTCTGCAATGGGACGTCACCGAGGAGAGCAACGAAGAGACCGGTACCTACATCTTCTTCGAACCCGATAACAGCCTCTTTGTAGGTTACCAGTTCCAGCACCCCTTTGTGGAGACGCTGCTGCGCAACTACACCTACCTCAACACCGGTCTGGCCTTCATCTACAACGGCCAGCGCATCATCTCACGCCATGGTTTGGAGGACCTGCTGAAGGATAACATGACCAGCGAAGGGCTCTACGACATCGTCCACCTCAAGGGCGAAGATATCGAGATTGCCTTTACCCATACCAACCAGTATGGCGAGGAGTACTACTCCTTCGTCAACGGCCAGCACACCACCCAAGGCGGTACGCACCAGTCGGCCCTGAAGGAGCACCTGGCTCGCACCATCAAGGAGTTTTTCAACAAGAACCAAGAGTACGCAGACATACGCAACGGCATCGTAGCGGCCATTGCCATCGACGTGGAAGAGCCGATGTTCGAGAGCCAAACCAAGACCAAGCTGGGCAGTAACAACATGTGGCCAGCCGTGCC
>CAMAMO010000181.1 GCA_945836915.1 uncultured Mediterranea sp. | reverse complement strand
CGCGCCTCAGCCTCCTGAAGTTGACTCTGCGCACGCGCCTCGGCCTCACGGAGCAGACTCTGGTTCCGCTCCTCAGCCTCTCTAATCTGCCGGTTGAGCAGTTCTACTTCGCGCTGTGTAGCAGCCAGCAGGGCCTGGTTATCCATGGCTTGCTGACGGCTCTCCAACAACTGAGAGGTGGCCTTTCGCTGAGCGATAAGCCACCCTATAAGCACTCCGCAGAGCAATCCTGCGGCTAAGAACATCCACGCTATCATCTCACTCCCGATAGGTTACTGGGTCAGGATTTCATGGCCCGTCTCCGTGATGAGAATCTGACTCTCCCACTGTGCAGAGGGCAAGCCATCCTCGGTGCAGACTGTCCATCCGTCGGCCTCGTCAATGAAAATCTCCTTGCTGCCCATGTTAATCATCGGCTCAATGGTGAAGGTCATGCCCGGTACCAGCAACATACCAGCCCCGCGACGCCCTACATGCTCTACCGTAGGTTCTTCATGGAACTTGATACCGCAGCCGTGGCCGCAGAACTCACGTACCACGCTGTACCCGTTCTTCTCAGCGTGCGCCTGAATCACCGCACCGATGTCGCCCAATCGTGCCCAAGGTTTAGCGGCCTCAATACCCAAGTCGCGGCACTCGCGAGCCACCTCGACCAGCCGACGCACCTCAGGCTTCACCTCGCCAATCATGAACATACGCGAGGCATCGCTGTAGTAACCTTTGTAGATGGTCGAGACATCGACGTTGACAATGTCTCCACTCTTCAGAATCTCGTGAGGCGAAGGAATGCCATGACACACTACGTCGTTGATGCTGGTGCAGACACTCTTGGGGTAGCCCTCATAGAGGAAGTCGGCCGGAATGGCATCATGGTCAGTGGTGAAGGCATAGACCATGTGGTCAATCTCTGAGGTCGGCATACCCTCACAGATATGCTTGGCCAGGTAGTCGAGCAGCGCCGTATTGATAGCCGCACTCTCTCGGATACCTTTCAGCTGTTCTTCGTTGCGGATGATATTCTTCATGGGGAGCTTCACCCCCTGTTTTCTATATTGCTGGAGGGTAGCCTCCGCCTCGTCAGAGTAGTTTTTCGGCAAAAACCGGTTGCCATAGATAAATTTCTTCATTGCTTCATAGATTTGTGACTGCAAAAATAGTGTAAGTTGAGAGAATAACAAAATAAAAGCTCCCCTAACTTCATCGTTAGGAGAGCTTTTTATCGTCTGTAATCTTAAAATCAAGCAAAAATCTCGCTGCGTTCAATGTAGGCTATCACGTCGCCCTTGTTGACTACAGCGCCCTGCTTGGCACATATTTCAACCACACGGCCGGTAAAGCCAGTCAGCACAGGCTCATACTCGCCCCACGGGGTGTTGATGTAGCAGAAAATCTGATCATGCTGATACTTGCAACCGATGAAGGGTTCGATAGAGGGCCCTTCGACCGATACCTCCCAGAGTACCTGTCCCTTCGAGGGGGCGATGACAGGATCGGCCTTGGTACGCTTCAGTTTGAGAATCTCCTCAACGGAGAATCCACCCTTTGCCAAAGCGGCATCCTTGGCACGCTGTAGGTCGTCCTCGAAGCGCTTCTTGGCGGCACCACTCTTGTAGTCACGATACTGACGGTCGTGCATCGCCAGTTCAAAGAGTTCTTCATCATCCGGTCCGCAATCCCAGCCGTTGTCAGCCATCTCTTGGCGGTAGGTATCGAGCGCATCTGGGTAGTTAAGCTGCGGATCGGTATCCACAAACTCGTACCCTTTCTGCTTGGCCAGTTCTACAATCTCTGGAGCCAACGGACCTGGCAGTCGGCCGCTCTTGCCTAAAATCATATCCCACGTATGGTTATCGATCATGGTGAAACGGCCCTCACCCTTAACCATCTGCATCACGTTCATCAGGGCCACATTCTTGACATATTGGCTGAAAGGAGTAACCAGGGGTGGATAACCCAGCTTCGGCCAAACATACTCTACCTCATCAAAGAGCATCACCAAGAGGTCGTCCAGACTCAGTTCGGGTTTATTCTGACTCTTCAGATAGAGGTTGATACCTGAGTGAACCCCTTTCAAGTCGGCCATCATAGAGCCCATCATGCCGCCCGGAAGGCCGCACTTTAGCAGCAGCGATGACATGTGCTTGTTGGTAGGATCCATGAAATAGCCCAAGAAGTCGTCGATAAACTCCTGCGTCATAGCGCGAGCCTTCATATAGGCCTTCATGTTGATTTCGGGCACCTGGAATCCTTTATCCTTCAGCATGGCCTGCACAGAGATGACATCGGGGTGCACTTTACCCCACGACATCGGCTCCATAGCCACGTCGATGATATCAGCTCCATTCTCACACACCTCCAGGATAGAGGCCATCGAGAGGCCCGGACCGCTATGGCCATGGTACTGAATGATGACCTCCGGATGGTGACTCTTGATATTCTTAACCAGCTCACCCAGCATACCGGGGCGTCCGATGCCCGCCATATCCTTCAGACAGATTTCAGGAGCCCCGGCCTCAATCAATTCATCCGCAATACGGGTATAGTACGCTACCGTATGTACGGGCGAATAGGTGATACAGAGGGTAGCCTGTGGAATCATACCCGCCTCGAGGGCATACTTGATAGAGGGGATGATATTTCGAGTTTCGTTCAATCCACAGAAGATACGCGTGATGTCCACGCCCTGAGCGTGTTTCACGCGATACATCAACCGGCGCACATCAGCCGGCACAGGATACATACGCAGACCATTCAATCCACGATCAAGCATGTGAGTCTGGATACCCGCTTCGTGGAACGGTTTAGTAAATGCACGTACGGCCACATTGGGGTTTTCGCCATAGAGCAGGTTAACCTGTTCAAAAGCACCGCCATTGGTCTCAACACGGGCAAAGCAGCCCATCTCAATGATGAGAGGCGCTATGCGTACCAATTGGTCAACTCGGGGCTGATACTTGCCCGACGACTGCCACATGTCTCGATACACAAGACTGAACTTAATCTCTTTTTTCATTGCACATAGAATTAGGCGTTCGTAAACAAAAGATGTATCTAAATATAAAATAATGTATTCTTGACCACGGCAAAGATAGCGTGAATCATTGATATAATAACAATTATCACTCCTTTTTTTATACTTAAAATGATATGTTATATATCATGTTTTTCAACCTTCTTAAAATTTGTTTTTCTCAAAAGAATGAACTAACTTTGTCCCAAATTGTTTTCAAGCAGAATCAACGGGAAAAAGAATAAAAAGAGAGACCTCAC
>CAMAMO010000180.1 GCA_945836915.1 uncultured Mediterranea sp. | reverse complement strand
ACAGATTTTTCATCATTCTGCCCTCATTCTCAGTTTTTTGTTGTATCTTTGCCGACGAACTTAATATTTGGCATTATGGCTATAGCAATACGTCCCATTCCTGTCTTGACTGGAAAGACAGCTGAAAGGTTTGAACAAATGGTGGAGGAAAGCAAGGAGCAGCCTTCTACCATAATACCTGATGACTACCGTCAGGCTGTGAAAAATATGCTTGAACGCTCCCGGAGTATTGTTATAAAAATGCCAAAAAGGCCATGACTGCGTATCCGTATGATATTAATGAACGTTGTGTGATTGTCCGTTTAACAGAAGACTTGGCAAGTTTGCCTTTCACATGTGGAGATACTGAGGGGGACAAAGACCTTGAAGATTTCTTTCATAACCAAGCCTTACAATATGCAAGAGAGAAACTTGGTCAGACATATTGTGTGATAGATAATGAAGGCGAAGAAACTGTTATTGTTGCATTTTCACAGTTAGCAATGACAGTATAAAAACAACGTTCATACCAAAGAAGGCGGTTAATAAGATAGAGAGGAAAATTCCAGGTCGAAAACATCTGCATACATATCCGGCTGTTCTTATTGGACGTCTTGGGGTGAATCAAAAATATCAGGGCAAGCAGTTCTTCATTGGCCAGCAGGTTCTTAATTACATTAAGATTTGGTTTACCGAAGATGATAATAAGACGGGATGCCGCTTTCTGGTCGTTGATGCTTACAATAAGGAAAGAACATTAAAATTCTACGAGCGTAATAGATTCAAGTTCTTGTATGCTGACGAAACGACTGAAAAACGTGATCTACATATAGATAAGACAGATGAAACGCTTCATACGCGTCTTATGTTTCTAGACTTATTACATACAGAGATTCTTTCTATGCCATCGCTTTAGTAGCGATGTACTCAAATTAGTAAGCACTCAATTTAGGGCTTAAACCAGTCCATTGTACCTTTGTGCTGAAATTTATTTCGTATTTTTTGAGCTGGTTTCGTTGTTCGTAAATTCCGCAATCAGTCGATTCACCCTTTCCTCAGATACGCCTTCTGCTTGTTTTCCATTCGCTTCGTTTTGAAGTAAAACTTCCCTAAACTGGGCGAAGGCTGAAGAGTAACCGCCGGCCGCTAAAGTTGCGGCACTTCGAGGAATTGGGTTTCTGGGGAGTGGCGCTTGAGCCAGGCCTGGAGGTAGCGCTGGGTGTCGGCCTGGATGGTGGTGTCGGCTACAGGGGGGTAGAGGTTGTAGAGGAGGTGGCTCATGGGGATGTGGCGGTGCTGGATGGCTTCGAAGCTGAGCAGGGTGTGGTTGATGCTGCCCAGTTTGCCGCTGGTGACGAAGACCAGGGGATAGCCTTGCGCTTGGAGGTAGTCGATGGTGAGATAATCCTCGGTGAGGGGGACCATCAGTCCGCCAGCGCCTTCGACGAGGACGACGTCGTAACGACGGGCGAGCTCGTGGGTGGCGGCGGTGATGCGCGCTAAGTTGATGGGCCGCTGGTCGATACGGGCGGCTAAGTGGGGCGAGCAGGGGTAGGAGTAGATTTCGGGCATGGTGAGGCCTTCACGGTCCTCGGGCAGGTAGCCCGTGCCCATGAGGCGACGGTGGAGGTCGATGTCTTCGGAGTGGCCTACGTTGCCGGTTTGTACCAGTTTCTGGGTGATGACGCGGTAGCCTTGGCGCATCATCTGGCACGCCAACCAGGCGGTGCAGTAGCTTTTTCCGGCATCGGTGTCGATGCCGCTGATGAAGTAAATCATAGGTTTTCTTTTTTTAGGATGAGGTAGATGGGGTGATAGGTGAGGGGTACCTGACCTGTCGCTGTGCCGAACTGTTGCAGGTAGCTGTCGGCGAAGCGGGCGAGGCGCTGGCGGTTCCACACCTGTTTTTCAGTACCGGTGACGCCGGTCTCCTTGAGATGTCTGAGCACCTCGATGGGGGAGGGGAACCAAAGGGTGACCTCTTCCTCTTCGAGGTGTTGCCATGTCAGGGTGGGCGGAGCCATGGCTTGCCATGCCGTGAGCGAGGGGTAGCTGAGGCCGTGGCCGGTGAGGGTGCGTATCTGGCGGAGGTTGGCTCCTCCAAAGGTGCTGAGGGCGAGGAGGCCTCCCGGACGTAGGGCGTCGGCGCAGCGCTGGAGGAAGCGTGCGGGCTGCTCGAACCACTGGATGGTGGAGCAGGAGGTGATGAGGTCGGCCCCGGCAGGGAGGGGGAGTTCTTCGGCATCGCCGGCGATGAAGTGGAGGTGGGTCAGTGGGGCTGTGCCGCCGGTGGGGTGGCTGAGGAGCTCATGGATAAGGGGTTCCATCTCGGGGCAGAGGTCGATGAGGGTCAGTGCCTGGGGGTGGAAGGCCTGCTGGAGGAGCTGGCTGTAGAGGCCTGTGCCACAGCCTACCTCTACTACTCGCTGTGGGGGGAGAGGATGGGCCTGGCTGACGAGGTGCAGCATCTTCTCGGCCACCTGTCGTTGGGCCTTGGCGGCCTGACTGTAGGTGTTGCGGGCTTTGGCGAAGCGACGGGCTATCAGCTGTTTGTCCATAGTTCTTGGAGGTAGTAGCGGAAGAGGTGTTGTTGGTAGTGGGCGTCGTCGGTCTGCTGCACGGGTATCTGCAGTTCGCGCCAGGCGTTGAGCTGGTTGGCGGGGGGGATGATGCGGTCGTTGCTGCCGACGATGGCTTCGCGCCAGACGGGGAGGGGGCCTTCGCCCTTGCGCCGCTGGGTGGCGACCTGCAGCTGTACGCTGACCAGTTCCTCGCCTATCTCGTCGAGCGGCCGGCGGGGCGTGACGCTGAGGAAGGCGCGGAAGGCGGGGGTATCGGCGCACATACGGCGGAGGAATTTGTGGAGTGAGGGGCCGTTGAGGTTGTCGATGGTGCCTTGGAAGATGGACCGCGGGATGCCGCGGGTGTCATCGACGGGGAAGGGGGAGCCGTTGATGGCGACGCAGCGCCCGAGGGGGAGGGCCAAGAGTTGGGGCAGATGGGCAGCGGCCCAGACGCCCATGGACCAGCCGACGAGGTGTACCTCGTGATAGCCGGCGGTGAGGGTGGCGTCCCAAGTGAGGTCGCGGTAGTCGTAGCAGATCATGAAATCGCACCCGGCGGGGTGATAGCTGGCGAAAGGGGTTTCGTCGGCCGCCCATCCGGCAAAGAGGATGAGGAGGCGGGGGTTGTTATCTTTTATCAGGAATTTTTGTATCATGGGTTTTTAGTTTTTAGGAGACGTAGCTGACTGGTTTTCTCGAAGGGTTGGTCATCGGGGTTGGACGGAAGGGAAAAGTCCCCCCAAATCCTCCTCTTGGATG
>CAMAMO010000179.1 GCA_945836915.1 uncultured Mediterranea sp. | reverse complement strand
GTCAGGGTTCGCCTATATGCTTTACAATAAGGTGCACTTGGCGCGGTGTAAAGCTCTTGGCGTTCGTGGTGTAGCCCGTTCGGGCCAACTCGTCGAGCAGCTCCGGGCAGCGGTTAATCCAAGCCATCAGGTGGTTCACGGCCGTGCGCGGCAGGCTGTTGGGGAAGTAGTTCAAGGCCAGTTCCTTCTTGGTATAGGGCCTGAAGATAAACTCTGTCTGCATGGTTAAATAGTGGATTTTTGTTTGACATAGTAATCAGAGTAATCCTTACACCCCAAGGGCAGTTGATGGTGCTGCAGCCCCGGCAAGACCTCACGCAGCTGGAGGAAGAGCCTCTCGCCCGGCGCATCCCTGTCGGGGTACATGTGGAAGGAGAGGGGAGCGGGCGGCTGTAAGGTCGAGGCCGTTTGAAATGCGCTGGCAAGGGCGGTAAGCAGCTCCTTGTCCTTGGGTGAGAGCAGCGTGGCTGAGGGGATGGCGATGGCTTTGTGTCCGGCGGAGAGCATGGCCCAGCAGTCGGAGCAGCCTTCGGTAATCCAAAGCTCGTCGCCTGGCCGCAGCCGTTTGAGCACGGGCAGGTTGTAGATGCCGCACCGGCTGCCCAAGGGGAAGCGGAACCGCGGCAAGGCCCCCTGCTGCAGGTTGCGGTTCTGCACGCCAATCAGCTGCCCCTCCGCATCAAAGAAGGGAATCTGCAGCCAGTTCACCCCTTGTCGGTCGCGCCACGAGGTGAGCCGGCACCAGTCAATCACCCGCGGATCCAGCCGCCGCTCCTCAAACAGAAAGCGCCGCGCCTGGCCCGACAGCCATGGCCTGAGGAAGAACCCCTCATACCGCTTGGCGTCGAACACCGCCACTTTCGCCGCAGCCGCCCCAGCCGCAGCCACCGAAGGCTTCCACTCATCAACAATGATATGATGCTCATCCGCCAACCACCGGCAAGCCCCCACGAAATCCACCCCCAGGCGCTTCATCACCAGGTCAAAGTTATCCATTGATTCTGACATGCAGACAAAACAGCGGCAGCTATTCTTCCGCAGATTAAAGGAGAGGCTGGCGTGATGGTCCTCATGAAACGGGCAAAGCGATTTATGCCCGCGCGAAACCCGGAGCCCGAGTCGCTGGGCGACCCCCTCAATGGGGAGGTCGCGCAGCTTTTGAAGGTCAAATCTGTTCATATCATTTACCACGGTTAAGATACTTCTCGGTTTTGGAATAGAGCCCCGTCTGCGGGCAGTAGGTAATGAACCCTCGGCTGACCCAGACACGCAGCTGCCGATTGGTGCCCTCCTTAGGCTTGTCCATCGAGGCACGGAGCGCTTCCAGCTGGGCCTCGTTAAAGTGGTCGGGCAGGTCGCTCAACATGTTCTTAGGTCCGCCCTTTTGCGCCTCGATGGTGCTGGTGTCTCCATCCTTCAGTAGGTCGCCAAATATTTGGTTCTTAGACCATAAGTCGAAATAGACCAGCCACTCTACAAAGTCGCTCATCGCCCGTGTCCAGTTCTGTTCGTTCAGGATGTAGAGCACGCACCCCTTCTTCCAGGCGTTGACGATGGCCCTTTTGCTCATATCCCAGAGTACATCATCGTCCGTCAGGTCGGCTAACGTGGCCATGTCGTTGGCCAGCTGGTCTGCCAGTTTGTTGAGCGGTTTGATAGTGAACCGGCCCTTGCACGCCTGGAGGCGAATGATGTATTCGTCCAGTTTGGCCAGGAAATCCTCGTCGTACTTGCCTTGGCGCGGAATCTTTCCGTTTCGGTTGCCTCGGGCCTTGTAGGCGAAGGCGATACGGCCCAGGGTACCGTTGAAGAGGTCTCGCTTGAAGAAGTTACGTGCCTCGCCCGGCGTGCAGGAGATGTTCATGCAGACCCTCAGAATGGGGTTTCCCGTCACGCCATCCGCCGTGGCTCGAAGTGCTCCGGCCCGCTGCTTGTCGTAGATGTTACGGATGGTCTGCGTCACCTGTTTATGTCCGCCACACATCTTGTCCGCCATCTCCACCTCAGGCATGTTAAAGTATTGGCTATGACCGCCCTGTTGCTCGCAAGCCATGGCGTTCTGGATGAACGCGGGGTTGGTCACGTCGCTTGGCGGGAACCAGAAAGAGACGTCTGGCCGTGTGGGTTTCTCCTTGTTGGCGGCCTTCGACTTGATGGCCCGTTGCCACTCCACCAGTTTGCGCAGTTCCGTTTCATCGTGTAGGCGCGAGGCCCGCATCATTGCTTCAACGTACCCGCCTAATTGGCCTTTTCCCCCTGCCGAATTGGCGCAAAGGGCGTCCATCATGCCGCATGGTTCCTTCCAAGTGAGGTCCGGGTAGAGAAATTCACAACCACTCATTTGCGCCGCAGCGGCATCAAAAAGTGCCGAAGCGATAGGTTCACGCATGTCTGGCGATATCTGAGTCAGCGCCAATTTAACAAAATCCAGCCCCTTACCTAAGTTGGGCATCACCGGGGCACTCTTCAAAGTAATATCGTATCTCATTGAAATATAGCTTTTTAGATGAAAAATTAATGAAGTAAATAGTGTTTCAATGTTTCAGTTTCAGTTGTTTCAGTCGTTTTTTTGATACCTCCTAACTCCTTCTTATACTATATAATATATTGATAATTAATTAGTTATAAGTGTTAAAAGAGGGGTTTTGAAATCTTACTGAAGCCTTGAAACATGACTGAAACTGAAACACTGAAACAAAACACCGTTCGCAGTCACTCTTTCTCTACCAGGCCAGTGAGCGCCTGGCGGATTTCGTCCATGACCCCGAGGGCATAGACATCGATGTTGCCCCTGCCCTTTAAGGCAATCTCCTTGAAGTTGAGCCGCACGTGGCCGTCGCTCAATCGGTAGGTCAGGGTGATGAACTCCCCGTCGAAGAGGCGTAGGTTCCGTTTCTCCCGCTCCCTGGGCGCCTCCTCTACGAAGGTGGCGTTAAACTCATCGTCAACTACAAAGCATCCGCGGTAGGTTTTGCCGATACGGGTCAGTGGATCACTCTGGAGGAGCGTCTTCACATCGATGCAGAGTAAATAATTCTTCGTCATCTTAAGCCTCCTTTCTCCGCAGCGTTCCCGCAAGATGCCAGGTAGGCGCGGTAGCCCCTGGCGAGGGGTGATTGACTGGAGAGCATCCCTTGAAGAATCTCTCCCATAAGGCGAGGTTCTGAAGCTGTTCTTGAACCTGCCTGAGTACGAACATATAATACCTTTTTCATTTTTATATCGGTATTAAAATGCCTTCTTGCACACACGGTGATATAGATAGGCGTTATTCATCCCGTGCTCGGAGCCGTGCTTAGTTTTTGACT
>CAMAMO010000178.1 GCA_945836915.1 uncultured Mediterranea sp. | reverse complement strand
TGGACGGCAGTTACACAGTCTTTGGCGAGGTGGTAAAGGGTATCGACGTGGTAGATCGCATCCAGCGCCAAGAGACGGATAGCCACGACCGCCCCGTGAAGGAGGTGAAGATTCGATTGGCGCACCTCACGGAGCGACCTCAGGCAGGCGACTGGTGGCAAACGGCGGCCTACGTGGATGGCTACCGGCTGGCCACCGAGACGAAACCCTACCTCACCTGCCAGGATGATACGCTCTACACCATCCACAACTGGTATGGCGTGAGGGGCTACGATGTGCAATTCGTCACGGAGCAATACAACGACTCCACCGTGATTCGCGTCACCAACGCGGAGCGCTACGCCTCAGGGTACTACTACGTGAAGACCGGCTTGCCCGACCTGCCCACGGCCACCATCTATCCTGGCCCCTTTGTAGAGACCAACACCATCTGCTCCGGCTTCTACGGCAACGCCGCCAAGGGCAAGGTATGGGCCTATGTCTATCTCTACAATGATGAAAAGCAGTGGAAAGGTGGCCATCTCTACACACTAATGTGGGGTATGGAGCCTGAGGCTCCGCTCTGGAGCGTACGTGGCACCTGCCATCTGGTGGGCCAAGTACCCGATATTGAAACCACCTTAGAGGCCTACAGCAACCGCCGCTTCATCTTGCGCAACTGGTACGGCGTGGAGAAGTATGACCTGGAGTTCCGCTTGCGCGAAGAGGGCGGCATCGAGGTGCTGGATTACTACTGGGTAGAGAACGGTTGCCGCTACGTACAGTGCCGCCGTGAGGAGATCTCTACGGCGGTGATTCCACAAGACGAAGCGTGCCCGAACGGTTCGCTCACAGGCGATGAACGTTCAGGCACACTGCGGTTTAAGATGACGGTTCAAGATGGGTATGACCATCCGGTACCCGACCCTGACCATCCGGAGTTTATCTTCGAGTGGTAAGGGCCGGAGGTAGCCGCTGAGGAGTTACTCCTCGGCAGCGAACATGGGATCCCAAGCGGGCAACAGGATGGCTTTCTGCTTCAGCAACTCCTGAACCTTGGCGGGTACATACTTGGTCTCAACCACGAGGCGGAACATGTACTCATCAAACCATTCGTCGGTCATGATGAGGTGGCCTTTGTAGCCCGAGTTGACACCCCAGCTGTTCTCCACCATCCACTTCTTGGGCTTACCGTTGGCGTCAAGGTCAACGGCCATCAGCGTCATAGCGTGGCTGGAACCGCTGGCAAAGGTTTGGATGCGCTGTTTCTTGTCCATGGTGAACTGAGTACCCATCAGGGCGCCATAGTCGTAGTTGTTGAGGTCGAGCAGGCCGCGCTCTGAGTTGAGGCATTTGCCTACGTCGCATGAGAAGTACATCATGGTGCTATCCTTCAGCGAGGCGATAGCCATCTCCTTGATCTCCTCGATGGGGAGGTTGACGTAACGCCAGTTATGGCCATCGTAGCTGTGGCGGTCGTAGTCAATCTCATAAACCTTATAATATTCGCGCGTAGGGTCGTTCATCAGCATCACGTAGCTGCCTAACAGTTGGGGGTCGCCATACTTCTCAAAGAAGCTCTTGGGGGTGTGATGCTCCACGGCGAGCGGTTTGCCTTGCGCATCGCGTACGGTGTAATCAAACTCTGTAGGAGGCACGCCGAAAGCAAGCGTCAGCATACGATAGACGGTGCCCAGCGTGGCGGTTTTCTCCTTCTGCAGTTGGCTCTTACCTTTGCCCTCAGCCGCCAGTTGGCGCAAGCGAAGGCCCTCTTCGCGCAGTTTCAAGGTGATAAGTGAGGAGATGCGCGAGGTGTTCTCGCTGCTATAGGTCTCAGGCATCGCCTCCTTGGGCACCAAGCCATACTTACCCACCACATCGGCCACACCGGTAAAGGTGCCGCCATCGCTCAGCGGATTCTTGAAGAGCCACTCTACTTGGCGACTATCCATCGGCTGCTTGGCCGTCTCAATCACCCCTTGCAGGAAGAGGTTGGCCTTCTCTAACTGGTCATAGAAGAAGGAATAGACCTGCGAAAACTCGCACGAGGAGAGGTTGTATTTGGCAATGGCCTTAGCACGCATCACATTAAGGCCGGTAAAGAGCCAACAACGACCGGACGACTGCTGGTCAGTGATGCCTTTCGAGTTGACCTTGACGCTGAAATAGGTATCCATAGCCTGGCGGTTATCCTGATTGAGGGCCAGTTTACGGATGTCGTTCGCGCCGATGGCATTGCGCAAGGCTTTGTCTGCGGGTGTGGATTGATACGAGGCACTAATCTCCTGCATCATGGCGGGGGTGATGCCACCCGTCTGCTGTGCACAGAGCGGTCCGGCTGCCATACAGCATACCAGAAAGGAAAGAGCTTGTTTCTTCATACTATCTTTTTTTGGGGTTAATAAAACGTGATACGCCTGTCTGTTCAGGCACCAATATCTTTTACAAAAGTAGGCAAAATCCACGTATCAGGCAATTTACCTGCCCATAAAAAGTGTTATTTTGTTAATTTTTGACGGATATTAGGAGATTTCTTGCCTGTTTGCAGGAAAATGGCTATTTTTGGCAGATAAATATGTAATGGACGATTTTAGAAAACGAATAGGCTTTATCTATACATCAATATGAATGCGCTTGAGGTCATCTTTTGGATAATGGCTGCGGTGGTGGTTTACACCTACGTAGGTTATGGTTTGGTACTTTGGCTGATGGTTAAGGTCAAGGAGTGGTTTGTCAAACCTCTCCCTACGCCGAAGCTGTCTGATGAAGAGTTACCTGAGATGACCCTCTTTATCTGCGCTTACAACGAAGAGCTGGTGATTGACGAGAAGATGGCCAACAGCCTGGATTTGGATTATCCGCGAGAGAAGCTGCATATCGTCTGGTGCACCGACGGAAGCAATGACCGCACGGTAGAGCTGCTGAACCGGTGGCCACAAGCTACGGTACTTCATTCTCCCGAGCGAAAAGGTAAGACTGCAGCCATCAATCGCGGCATAGCCTACGTCAAGACCCCCATCGTCTCCTTTACCGATGCCAACACCAAGCTGAACCGCGAGGCGCTACGACTCATTGCAGAGGCCTTTACCGATGAAACGGTGGGCTGCGTTTCGGGTGAGAAGCGCATTCAAACCGGCGAGACAGCCGATGCGGCCCAAGGTGGCGAGGGCATCTACTGGCGTTATGAATCCACCCTCAAAGCACTCGACTCACGCCTCTACTCGGCAGCTGGAGCAGCTGGCGAACTCTTTGCCATCCGGCGCCACCTCTTCCAGCCGATTGAGGAGGATGCCTTGCTTGATGACTTTATCCTCTCCATGCGTATCGTGGAACGCGGATACCGCATCGCCTACCT
>CAMAMO010000177.1 GCA_945836915.1 uncultured Mediterranea sp. | reverse complement strand
CCTGCTATGGATGCGATTTGCATCATGGACGTTGTACAGTCAATAAAGTGTGCAAATGCTTCGGAGACGGAATAATATTCAAGAAAGAAGGATCGTATATTCCCACTTTAACAGACTACACCACAATCCGTAGATACGAGGACGCCTGCATAGCGCTCAACAGATCGCCTTTAAACTTGAACCTATCCGATGTACGGGAAATATCCGATTATACCATCGCCATGATTCAGCTTGAAACCATAGCCGAAGCCATCCGTGGCAACGAAGGACCCCTCCTGTTCGATTCAAGGGTGACAACCTCTGCCTATGCGCCATGCTTCGGTCATTATATGAAAGCAGAGATGGACGACCAGCCCGATGTATTGCAGGAATCGGCCTTATGGATCGATTGTGGAACTGCGGTTAAGTACCTCTTTGCCATGTCGCATATCGCCAAGATAGAGACCAACGGCTACAAATGCTTCAACCCAAGGATTATGCAGCACAGCTACGAGAAAGCCCAATACCTCGGAGGCCGACACTTCATCCATCTCTGGGCCATCTACTTCGGCCTGATCTTTGATTACGATGACTTCTACATCAAGAAGCCCATTTGATTAATCACTAATCACTGAAAGCCGTGAGCAGAATAGGAACCAATACCGACCGGCCTGACTCGCCCGATATGCTTGGGCGACTCATGCCGCTGGCACAGCAGCAGTTCGATACCCTCGAACAGAAGCAGCGCTACATCTACATGAACCCCGCGCAGCTGCTGGCCTATAACTTTGGCGCACGGGTCACCAAGGTGCGTGCCGGGCGTGGTACGGGTAAGAGCACCGCCTTCCTCGCACCGCGCCTGCTGCGCTGTGTGCAGACCATCCCCCGCAGCGAAGGGCTCTTCCTGGGCAACAGCATCAAGCAGCTCTACACCAAGACCGTGCCGCAGGTTATCCTCGGCGTGGAGATGATGGGCTACCAGGAGGGGAAGCACTTCTTCCGTGGCCATGCGCCAAAGAAGGCCGGATTCAAAGAGCCACTGAAGAAACCCCGCGTGTGGGAGAACGTCATCCACTGGTACAACGGCGCCTGCACCTACCTCGTGTCGATGGCCATCCGTGCCAGCGCCAACGGCTTCAATGCCGCCTACCTGCTGGCCGACGAGACCCGTTACCTCCAGCCTTGGCGCAAGGTACAGGAGGAGGTGCTGCCCACCCTGCGCGGCGGCAGCTACGACCACCCCGGATGGAACGAGCAGGAGAACCCCTTCTACCTCTCGCAGACCTGGGTGAGCGATGCCGCCCTCACCGTGGCGCAGCAGGAGTGGGAGAAGGATATGGAGGACCAGACCGATGACATCAACAGCCAGATAGCCGAGATGATGGCCGAACTCGACGTGCTGCCCGAACTGGCCGAGAGCGAACGCTTCCTGCGCAAGCTGCGCCATCTGCAATGCGAGAGCCGTGTCTTCTTCAACTTCTCCTCGCTGGAGAATGTGGAGCTGCTGGGCGAACGCTACTTCCGCGACCGCAAGCGCGAGATGCCCGAACTGATGTTCGACATCCAAATCCTGGGCAAGCGCAAAGGCGTGGCCCGCGATGGCTACTACGCCAACTTCAACCAGGAAATCCACACCTATATCCCCAGCGAGGAGAGCCAGACCGAGATGGTCTATAACCACTACCTCAAGAAGTTCGTCAGCATCAGCCATCAGGGTGGCGTAAGGCAGAAGGTGGAGTGGGAGGGTATCGACCTCGACGCCACCTCCAAGTTGCACGACTGCACCCTCGACACCGACGTGCTGGCCACCGAGCCGCTGCGCATCGCCTTCGACGTCAACGCCAACATCTGCACCATGGTCACCGGGCAGACCTACAAGGTGGAGGGGCTGGACTGCCTCAATGTCCTCTCCTCCCTCTTCACCAAGAACGACCGCAAGCTACGCGCCCTCTGCTCGGACTGGTGCAAGTACTACGCCCCGCAGAAGGTGCGCAACAACAACGTCATCCTCTACTACGACGCCACCATGAAGCAGGGCGGCGCCTACGGCATAGAGAACGCAGCCGACACCCGTTACTACAACGTGGTGAAGGAGGAGCTGGGCAAGCGAGGCTGGAAGGTGACGATGGTAGCCATGGGCACCCCCATGAACCACCCGCAGAAGTTCCAGTTCCTCAACGACATCCTGAGCGGCGTACAGCGCCCCTTCCTGCGCATCAACCGCGAGAACAACGAGTACCTTATCGTGGCGATGGAGAACGCCCGCGTGGTGAACACCAGCCGCGGACCCGCCAAGGACAAGAGCAAGGAGAAGCACGCCAGCGAACAGGGTATAGCCGGACCGCTGGAGACCCGTACCGACATCACCGACGCCCTCGACACCCTCGTCATCGGCACCCGCTACTTCGGCAGCGGAGCCACTGGAGGCATGCGCTTCTCCATGCCGCGGATAGGGTGATGGCGATAAATCATCCGTGTGCGAAAAAAAAGTAGGCAAAAGTTTTGGTATATCGCACAAAGTTGCTTATCTTCGCACACAGAATAATCAATAACCACTAAACAGTAATAAGATATGGCTATCAAAGTTAACGTGGAAAAAATGAAGCTCGGATTCACCGAAGAGAAGAAGGAAATCTATGTAGCCCGTGCAGACCGCGGCAGTGTGATTGATACGGATAAGCTCTCTGAAGAGGTAGCTTTAGATACCCTCTCACGCCCCAAACAGATTAAGATGATCCTGACCAGCATACAGGACAGCATTCTCAAGTGGATGGAAGAGGGCCACGGTGTACGCCTCGAAGGGTTTGGCACCTTCATTCCCATGATAAAGAGCGATACAGGCGAAACGGCTGAAGAAGCTGGCGTAAAGCGCATCGTTATCCGCTTCATACCCAGCCGCACCCTCTCCGCCAAGACCAACGCCATCAACATCGACACCACCCGTTTTGAGGAGATTGCATCCGACGGCGGCAGCGGTGATGCAGGCGGCGGAGGCAATACCGACCCAGGCAGCGGCGGTGGTGTGAAACCAGGAGGCAGTGGCACCGAGATTGTCTGAGTATAGTTAAAGAATGCGTTTTGGTGTATTAATAAATTTTTCATTCAAATGAGTTATGAGTTATGAGTTTGCATAAACAAAGGTTGATAACTCTACGGCCGACCACCGTTGTGAAACGGGGGCGGTCATTTAAAAAAGAAACTATGTACTTTTGGTTACAATAAAGATTCACTCTGACAGCCTCCGTTGAGATAACGTAGGCTGTTTCTAAAAAAGAAAGATGACAACAACAACATAATAACTTCTTTCATAATAAATAGATTTTTACAGATAAATTGGTATTAGCATGACAGCCGCCACCGTTGCGAAACGTTGACGGC
>CAMAMO010000176.1 GCA_945836915.1 uncultured Mediterranea sp. | reverse complement strand
TTCTCTTTGCTTCTTTCTCTTTTGCCCGCGCAAAAGAGAAAGACGGAGTAACTTTCTTACCCAAGCAAAAGAGACGGAGTAACTTTCTTACCCACTTACCCAAGCAAAAGAGAAGGAGTAACTTTCATACCCAAGCAAAAGAGAAGGAAAAACTTTAAACAAAATCAGAAGACAAGCAAAAAGAAAAAGGGGGCTAATAGGGGGAAGCCCCCAAAAAACAACGTTACCTCTTTACTCCTTTGGTAGCCGGCGCCTCGGTAGGATTGTCGGGCCAGAAGTGTTTGGGGTAGCGGCGGCGAAGCTCTTTTCTCACTTCGAAATAGGTGGTCTGCCAGAAACTGCTCAGGTCTTGCGTCAGCTGGACGGGCTTGAAGCCTGGCGACAGCAGCTCCATCAACACCGGGCGGCGACCCTCATCCACACGCGGCGTGTCTGTCAGCCCGAAGCACTCCTGCAACCGCACGCTGACAACGGGCGCCTCGGCACCTTGACGGTAATCCACCCGGATTCGACTGCCGGTAGGCACGGTGAGATGTGTGGGTGCCAGGCGGTCGGCCAGCTGCTGCTGGTCGTAGCTTAGCAGGTTCCAGATGATTGGTTTCAAGTCTAATTTTTTCAATGCATTGACGTTGGTAGCCTTGCCGATGTAAAGGGGTAACCACTCGTCGGCACAAGCCAGCAGGGCAGGTGTAGAGAGGTCGGGCCACTCCTCTTCAGGATGCCAGTTTCTTAAGGCCGCCAGACGGAGCTGCAGACGTTGTACCTCGTCGTTGAAATCAAACAGGCTGATTCCCTCCCGGCGGGCCGCTTCGCAAATCACGCGCACCACCTCCTCACGATGCTGCTCCAAGTCGAGCGGACGTGAATCGAGCGTCAGCGCCCCGATGCGTCGCTCCCGCCGCGCCACAATCTCGCCCTTCTTACTCTCCCAACAAATCTGCTCGCGCCAGGTAGCCAACGGCTCTAAGTCCTCACGTAAAAGCGGTGCTGCCAGGAAGATACGTTTATCGAGCGAAGCTACTGCAATCCACTCATCACCAGATAAATCGTCTGCCTGATCCAGCGTTGCCGTCTCGCCATTTGACAGCTTATAGATAACCGTTTCGCCATGCAAACCACCCCGTAAATCTCCATGCAAACCTCCTGGTGAACCGCCAGAAGAGACTGCGCGTAGCGCACTTCTTTCTTGACGTTGGGCAATGCGCTCGGGGAAGGCGGTTGCTATCAGTCGGCCCGTGGTGTAGGGGTTGGGTAGGCTGTTGTCGGCCTCCTCCAGATGCACCATCCGCCGATACTGCGCAGCTATACGCTCAACCTGCAAGGTGCGACTGCCACGCTGACCGCCATGCTCCTGCCGTACGTCACGTTGACTGCCGCTCTCCTGCCGTACGCCACGTTGTTGGCGAAGCCTTTCGATGCGAAGGTTGAGGTCGCTCTCTTCGCTTTGAGATGTCAGAATATCTCGCTCTTCCAAGAGGGCGGCTATATCGGTGGCTAAGGCACGCTGAGAGGCATCGGTCGCGCAGATTAGCATCTGTGCCATACGGGGGTGGCAGGGCAGTTTCACTAACTGACGGCCATGAGGCGTAAGGCGTCCGTCGGTATCGATGGCCCGTAACATCTGGAGCAAACGCGATGCCTGCGCCACGTGAGCGCGAGGCGGCGGGGTGAGCCACGGCAGTTGGTAGAGGTCTGTTTCGCCCCAAGCAGCTACATCGAGCAACAGCGGCGCCAGGTCGGCCTCCACCACTTCGGGCTCGCGGCATAGCGGCATGCGATGTTCGGTGGCCAAACTCCAGAGGCGGTAACAGACTCCCTCGCTCAATCGGCCCGCACGACCGCTGCGTTGGTTGGCCATGTCGAGCGAGATGCGCACCGTTTCCAATCGGCTGAGGGCTGTGCGCGGGTCGAACTGCAAACGCCGACAGAGGCCTGAATCGACCACGATGCGTACGCCCTGAATGGTGAGTGAGGTCTCGGCGATGGGGGTGGCGAGCACCACTTTGCGCCGTCCGTCGGCTGAGGGGAGGAGGGCGCGCTGTTGGGCTTCGGGCGAGAGCTGACCATAGAGTGGAGCGAGAAGAACCTCTTCGCCCAAGACAGGCTGAAGCAGCTCCATGCAGCGCGTGATTTCGCCCTGTCCGGGAAGGAAGGCAAGCAGGTCGCCTTCATGCTGGCGCAAGGCGCGGCGAATGCAGTTGGCTACGAGGGCAGCGCAGCTCTGCGGCGTACACTCCTCTTCGTGAAAAATTGTGACGGGGAAGAGGCGACCACGGCTTTCGAGCAGCGGCGCATCAAGCGCCTGACAGAGTGATTCCGTGTCGATGGTGGCCGACATCAAGAGGATGCGCAGCTCTGGGCGGATAATTTGCTGTGAAGCGCGAGCCAAAGCAAGAGCCTGATCGGTGGTCAGGTTACGTTCATGAAACTCATCAAAAATCAGAACAGAAACGCCGTCGAGCGTGGGGTCATCAACCAACATTCTGCTGAGGATGCCTTCTGTCAGCACCTCGATGCGTGTAGCTGCAGAGATACATTGGTCGAAGCGCACGCGGTAGCCTACGGTTTGGCCTACCGGCTCGCCCAGCATGTCCGCCATCCGTTCAGCAATCTGCCGCGCCGCCAATCGACGCGGTTCAAGCATCAGGATTTTTCCATCTTTTGGCAGCCCCTTTATATGGGCCAAGCCTTGCCAGATGGTGAGCGGCAGCAGCGTGGATTTGCCCGCTCCGGGTGGCGCCGTTACTACCAAGCGTGTATAGGCTTCGAGCTGGCGATTCAGCTCGTCAGCAATCTCCCCAGCTGGCAGCGAGCGCCTGTAGTCACTCAACAGGTCGTTCATTTCCATATCATTGACTTTTCAGCGAATCTGATAAGGTTATTTTATCTCTACTAACGAGGTTATTTCACCTCATCCGATGCAGTTATTCCGCTATTCTGGTCAGCTTATTTCAGGTAATCCAGAATCTGCTCGGCGTGAATCTTGGTCTTTATCTCTTTTGGTGTAAAGATTTTCTCAATCACGCCCTCTTCGTTGACCAGATAGGTGGTGCGCAAGATGCCGATGGTTCGATGGCCGCAAGCCACCTTTTCGCCCCAGCAGCCAAGGGTTTGCAGCAGCGTTGTCTCGGTGTCAGCAATCAGCGGAAACTCCAATCCTTGCGCGTCGGCAAACTTCTTCTGTAGCGCCTGTTTGTCCTTGCTGATGCCTACGATGGCGTAACCCTTGGCCTCAAGCTCCGCCTTGTGTGCCTGAAGCGAGCAAGCCTCGGCGGTGCAACCGCTGGTGTTGGCCTTGGGGTAACTGTAAAGAATCAACTTGCGACCGGCGAAATCGCTGCGTTTTACCTCGCGACCATCTTGGTCGATGCCAAAGACTTCGGGTATTCTATCTCCTACGT
>CAMAMO010000175.1 GCA_945836915.1 uncultured Mediterranea sp. | reverse complement strand
AGGGGTGTGATGAGCGCACCGCCTAGGATGGCCATGATGAGTCCGCTGGCACCAATCTTAGCGTCCTGAGGATGCGCTCCTTGGGTGACACCACCCAAAGCGATGCCGTAGATGGTGGGGAACATCAGGCTCATAAAGAAGCTGATGAGTACAAGGGCTGTTATCAGCGGCCAACCTGTGCCTGCAGCGCAGACTACCGTCAGCGTGCTTACCGTGGATAAGAGACCGCCAATCGTCAATAGCTTGGCCGGTTCTATCCACTTCATCAGGGCGGTGTAGATAAATCGTGATGCGCAGAAAAGGATGATGGTCAGCAGATAGATGTTACTTGCTTCAAACTCGGGTTGTCCGGTCTCTTGCATCACCAAACGGATGGTGTAGCTCCAAACGCCTATCTGTGCGCCCACATAGAAGAACTGCGCGATGACGCCATTCCGATAGAGTCTGTTTTCGAAAAGGCGCTGGAAGGTGCTGAGTAGATTGGTCTCAGCGCCGTGGTCATGGCCTTTAGGCATTCTGACAAAGTGCACAATGAGCAGAATAACCAAGAGTAACAGACCCAATACGGCATAGGTACTACTCACGGAATAGAGGCTGATTTGATCCAAGATGAAGTATTTGCTCATCAGGATACCCAGTATAGAGCCCAAAGGATTGAAACTCTGAGCGATATTCAGTCGTCTTGTAGCGGTTTCAGGAGTGCCCATGCTGAGGATGTAAGGGTTCGCTGTGGTCTCCAAGATGCTACATCCACCCGCCATGATGTAGATGGCTATAAGGTAGAAGCCATAGCTGGCAGCGTAAGCCGCTGGCAGAAAGAGTAGTGCACCAGCTGCATAGAGCAACAGACCAAGTACCAAACCAGCCTTGAAGCTCTTCTTTTTAATATAGAGGGCCGCAGGAAGGGCAAAGCAGAAGTAGCTGCCATAGAAAGCGAACTGGATGAGCGAGGTTTGTGTATCGCTCATGGCCATGATGCGCTTGAAGGCGGCCAGCAGGGTGTCGGTCATATTGTTGGCCAGTCCCCACAGGAGGAACATACTGGTCACCAACACGAAGGGTAGCCGGTGCTGTTTATCGATGGTACTCATCGCTCTGAATCAAAGATAGGGGTTAATAGTTGCCACTTCTCTGCCGAGGTGGCGTTAGCCTCACAACCCTGGAACTGGCTGACATAAGCCTCCCACTCAGACTGCCGAGGCAGCGTAGCCAAGCGGGCCATATCCCGCTCCCAATCAAAATCATCCACAGTATCTACAATCATAAAGAGCACATTCTCTCGGGCATAAATCTGCATTGAGAGAATACCCACTTGATGCTGACCCTCAATCACCTCGGGCCACACATGGCTGTGCACTTCGATATATTGTCTGACCAAATCCGGGTTTCTGGAGATGGTCATAGTTTGGCAATAGCGTTTCATGGTTGTACGTAAGCGGTCATCCAAGGCACGTAAAGTACCTTGAAGACTATGTTTTACAGATTTACGAATAAGACTTTAACTTATTTTATGCAAGGCATGTTGCAGGTTTCCACCATGAGGCAGCAAATCCATCAAATTACCTTTATTATCAATCAAGCTTTTGGGTACAGTGAGAGTGTCCAACAGGATAAGTATATAATTATTTACGACAGGACATCACGAGTGCAATGTAAAACGATAGCATGACCAACGCCTCAGCCACGCCACGACAATCACCTCTTCTGCACTCTTCCTTCATTAATGATTAGCTAAAACAAATCAGAATGTGAACCTGTGTCGATTAACAGCAAAGTCAATTCTGTATCATTTTGATCCCAAATCAGTAGCCAATCAGGACATATATGACACTCCCACTTACCAGCATATTGTCCTTTCAGCTTATGTGGCTTATATTTAAGCGGTAACCTACCATTTGCCATCAACAGACAGACGACCTCCTTAAAAACATCCATCGGCAAACCCCGCTTTTTCATTTTTGCAAGGTTCTTGTCAAATCGATTGGTTGTTTTTACGGTATAAGCCATAGGATAGAATTATAAATTGAGATGTTTGAAGAGCTCTTCTGGTGTATTGAACGGTCCAGACACTCGCCCTTCCTTCACATCCTTCAACGCTTGATCTAATTCAGTAGAATGACGATGAGTTATCGCCAATTCGTCCGCAAGACGAATTGCTAATTCCTTACGGACCTTCCGGGGTTGAGCTGAAATAATTGCCCACAGAGCATCAGTCGTAGTGATGCCTGCACCCGATTCTGTTCCTCTTATTGTTGCTTCCATATAACTCATACATTATAAATCACAGAGCAAAAGTAGGAACTATTTTCCGAACCACCAAACAAATCGCTGAAAATCTCAGCTTACTCCTTCGGGTGGAGCAGCTCCTCCGTACTTACGGGGGCATACATTCCTTGCTTGAACTCCAGGATGTCAGAGCCGTTCAGAGGCGAGCAACTGAAATCGCATGGATGCGAGATAGGCTATTCCGTCTTGAACTCAATCTCATCCGGCTTGGGATGGACGAACTCAAACTCCAGGGTACGGGCTAGACCCTCACCTAAAGTATAGGGAGCTTTAAATCCGCAGTTGTGCGCTTTAGTAGCATCAAACTCAGTCGTTGCACAGAACTTCTTCACTCTCACAGAGCTAATCGCCAACTTCTTGCCTGTAATCTTGGCCAGCAGGTCAAAGCAATAGCCGCCAAACATACCCAGCCAGTAGGGGAAGTGCGTAGAGGGAATGTGCTTGTTCAGCACCTTGCTGATGTGGTCTATCAGCTGATTCATGGTGAAGTCCGGCTTATCCACATAGTTAAACACATTATAACCCGTTGTCACCTCATCCATCATGTACTTCACGAACGCCACGATATTCCCTACGTAAGCCATTGACTTCTTGTTCTCCCCTTTGCCCACCATCAGGAACTTACCCCCAGAGATTTGTCTGAGTAGGTTATACACATTTCCACGGTTACGCTCTCCGAAGATTACCGTAGGACGGATGATGTCAATGTTCCAATCCGGGTGACTCTTGTACCACTCCTGCAGCACCAGTTCCGCTTGCCATTTCGACTTCCCGTAGTGGTTGAACGGATCCGCAGGATGCTCCTCGTTCGGATTCACCTTGTTCAGTCCATACACCGCTACCGACGAGAAAAAGATTATGCGCTTACAACCATTCTTCTCCATCGCCTTCAGAGTCTTCTCCATACCACCCACGTTCACATCGTAGTAGAGTGAAGTAGGCTCCACATCATCCCGATGCTGTGCAGCGAGCAGAATCACGATGTCCGAACCAGCAATCTGCTTATCAAGATCATCCTGATTACGCACATCGCCAGTTACTGTTATATCATTAAAGAAGTGGCTAGGTTGGATATCCACATTCTTCATCGCATACTTCTCCGCCTCATTACGGAGCAAATCAATCAAACGAGTGCCAACAAAACCACTGGCACCTATCATAGTTACTTTCATAATTACCTATTAATAATATTATTATATATTTGTAAATATCCTTCAAC
>CAMAMO010000174.1 GCA_945836915.1 uncultured Mediterranea sp. | reverse complement strand
AAAGATGCTTAATAACATCAAATTTGAGCCTCTTAATCCTTCAAAAAGCCACATTGTCCACAAAAGACACTTATTATGCCATCACAAAATATGTGCACATAAATGGCAAAGTATATGCACATCTACGCCAAATTTCTGCACATACAGACACATGCCAAATAATACCCTAAAAAAACGAAGGTACTTTCATTGGCACATGAAGATACCTTCGTTGGTCAACGAGGACGCTTTCATGAGGTGTTGAAGGCGCCCCCTTTTTTGTATAGGTTAGAGTACCGTGCGGAGGTGTTCTGAAACGTCGGGCACGGGTATCATCTGGTACTTGCCTTCGTTGGTGAGCCAGACGATGCGGCGGGCTATGACCGGGAGGCCGATGTCTTCAAGCATCAGGGCGTAGAGGCTCAGCTGGATGGTGTAAAGGCTGAGGTCCTGCTCGATGTAGTTGTCGAACGGGGGGAGGAGGGTGCGGCGTACACGCTGGTTGTATTCGCTGTAAAGGCAAGCGTTGGTTTTGTAATCCAGCACCACGAAACCGGCCTTGTCGGGGTTGCCGTCGCCATCGTAGTAGTAGAGCATGTCGAACGTGCCACAGATGCGCTCCTTCAGATTGCGGCGGGCATCGGGGTTCTTGCCGCTATAGACCTTCGTCTCGTTCAGTACCAGGTGCATGGAGCTGGGCAGGTCGTTCATGAACTGGCAGATGGCCTCCTCCTTGGGGTGGATGGGGGCTAGGTAGCCATACTGCTCCATGTATTGCGCTCGGATGGAGGGACGGATTAGCTCAGGATGCCCTGCCTTCAGATAGCCTAAGCTTTCGCCAAACTCATGGGTCTTGGTGCCCAGTGTGGTGGCTCTGAAGGCATTCTGCTTCCATTGTTGCAGCCAGTATTCGGCAGTCATGCCATTCCTCTCAGCATAGCGGATGGATTGCGCCACTTCGTCAAACGGCTCACGGATAAAGCGGTGGCCGATGCCCGATACCGAGCAGAGCGACTCGCCATGCAGCAGGTAGATGTGACCCTCTTCGTAGAACTCCAGGTCTTCAAACTCGCGCAGAATCCGCTGGCGTGCGGCGGTGACCGTTGGAGGTTCGCCTGCAATGCTAAACATGCCTTGCGGCTCGTTAGCTGCGGTCAACATGCCTTGCGGCTCGGTTTTGTCGGTACTACTCCCTTGGGGAGAATGGATGGCGTTGTTCTCCATAGGGATGTTATTTGGTTTGAGTGTAGCCCAGGCTTTTCAGCAGTTCCACGAGGCGTGAGCGATGGTCGCCTTGGATAATAATCTCTCCCTCCTTGGCCGCACCGCCTACGCCGCAGCGTTGTTTTAGCAAGCGGCACAGGGCGTTGATCTCATCCTCCGTACCTATAAAACCACGGATAACAGTCACAGTCTTGCCACCCCGACCGGCGCGTTCCATCGCCAGACGCAGTTTCTGCTGTTTGCAGGGGATGGTAGGACCCTGTTCGGCGGTTTCCTCAATGTTGACAGCCTCATTCTCGTTAGCGTCACCCTCAGGGTAAAGCCCCTTGAGCGCATCCAGTTTATCTTTCCAGTCTTCCATATCGTCATTTTTTCAACCTGCAAAAGTAGCGGTTTTAGCAGATAACTCCAAATATACAGGTGGAAAAAGCGCAGGAAGTGCGCTCTAACCAAGAAGGTAGCCCAAACCTCTAATCAACCTCTAACCTTCCTCTAACGTTTCTCTAACGAATCTCTAATCGGGGATTAGAGGAGGATTAGAGTGACTTGGGAGGAACTTGGGACTTACGTTAGACCTACCTTAGAGGTTGAGCTATATCATGGTTTATCTGAACGGGTCAGTTCGGGCTCTGCGTGTCCAGCGAGAGAGGCCTTTGTGTCAGCAAAAACAGTATGGCTTTTTGAATTTCATCTAGTGAATAGAGTTAAATTAGAGGCTATAGGAATGGCGTGAGATAGACAGGTAGGAACATCGTTTGCTCATCTTTGTGCAGATCCTTTGTGTAAATCAGGTATCGTTCTTGCACTCGTGATGAATATTTTTTGCAGAAAGAATCGAGTGATACATGCCGTTTATAGCCAGATGATTTTACCTCTATGGGACATATCTTGTTCCCCCTTGAAAGCAGGAAATCAATTTCGTAGTTGTGCTTGCCGGTTTCCGTTGGGAAAGTGTAATAAAACAAGTGGTTACCTGAAGCTCTAAGCATCTGAGCCACGACATTTTCATAGACATAACCCAAGTTTGCCTCTAGTTTATCGCTGAGCAGTTTCTGATATATTATGTTCTCGGTGAAGTCTTTGTCTTTAAATGCTAAGGTGACAAATAGCCCCGTGTCTGACACGTACATTTTGTACCTGTTTCTGTCCGAATAGAGTGACATCCCTACACCAGGGTCATTGACGTGGTAGGCCATGTTGATGGTCATGGATTCGCTCAACTCAGAAAGAAGTTGCTGGGTCGTGCTGTCGCTGGTAGCATTCCCTATCACGCTCGTAATTTGGTAGCGGTTTGCGTTGCTGTTGAGTTGCGCTGGGATGGCATCGAATAGCATGGAGATGCGGCCAGAAGAGTCAATCTTCCGGAAGTCATCCTCATACAGATGAATAATGTCGCGTTTCACATCATCTACCGCTTGTAGATTGTTTGTTTCCAGGAGCGTATTGACAGCTTGCGGCATTCCTCCTACCAACATATATAGACGGAAATCTCTCATCAGTTTTCTGTTTAAAGCATCACCTACGCTCATTCTCTGCTCGTACATCATCTTGAGTTGAGTCATAGAAACGTTGTCTCCTAATGCCCACTTGAACTCTTCGTAATCCATTGGATACATGTTGAGGCGTTGCTCTTCGCTGGGTATCGTGATGTCTTTGACGTTTTTCTTGATGGATATCAGTGAGCCTGTTTCGATATAGTCATAACGATGGTCGGCTACCAGGTACTTGATGGCTTGCCGTGCTTTTGGGCAGCGTTGCACCTCATCAAAAATAATCAGTGATTTGCGCTCTTTGAGCTGTACGCCATAATAGAACTGAAGTCTTATGAAGAAGTAATCCAACTCATGGATATGATTGAAGAGTTCAACCACCTCACTGGGAGCAATGGAGAAATCAATCAGGATGTACGAGTCATATTCGTGTTCAGCAAATTGCTTTACAAGAGTTGACTTACCCACACGGCGTGCCCCTTCAATCAAAATCGCAGTCTGTCCATTACGTTGCTGTTTCCATTGCAACAGCTTATCGTAGAGTTTGCGCTTGAATATCCTCATATTTTATCTGTATTGACTGGTTGATTTCACTGCAAAAATAGGGAATTATTCCCGAATCTCAAAATCTTTTTCATGAAAATATCCCCGAATCTCAGAATCTTTTTAGTAAAAATATCCCCGAATCTCACAATCTATCCTCCTCCATTGCTTTTGAGGCGATGACCTTTTTATGTTGTGGGGCGTATCGTCTCTAATCGGGGATTAGAGGAAGATTAGAGTGACTTGGGAGGAACTTGGGACCTGCCTTAGCCCTACCTTAGAGGTTGGGCTATTCTCGTGTTTACACACCTTTT
>CAMAMO010000173.1 GCA_945836915.1 uncultured Mediterranea sp. | reverse complement strand
TATCATCTCCTTTGTTCACCTTATTGGTGGCTTGAAGGTCCATTCTTTGGGGCCAAAAGGTCGAAATACCCTCCAGAAAGGCTGAAAAAGGGTCTTCTTTTGCGAAAAAACATTTTTTAAACTCAGGTGGCCTATTTTTTCTGCCCAAAGATACGTGTTTTTTAAAATATCTCACTACTTTTGTGCCATAAAAGCGAAAAGCTTTATCATAAAGGATTAAAAAAAATAAAATGGCGTGGTGATAACGTAAAAAAACTGGCTAAATGGTGTACAATCGCAAGAAAAGTACTATATTTGCCGCAACGGATAAACACCAGAGAAACACTAAAAAGTTATATAAGCATTATGGAAGTTAAAAAATCGCCTAAAGCTGACCTGGAGAACAAGAAATCTACCTGGTTGCTCGTTGGCTATGTCATCGTTCTGAGCTTTATGTTCGTGGCGTTCGAATGGACAAAGCGTGACATCAAGATTGACACGAGTTCGGCAATAGCTGACATCGTTATTGAAGAGGAAATGATTCCTATCACTGAACAGCCCGAACAGGTCGCTCCTCCTCCTCCCGTAGCTCCTCCCGCTGTGGTTGAGACGCTGACCATCGTGGAAGACAACGTGGACGTAGAAGAGACCGATATCGCCTCTACTGAGGACGTAGGTCAGAAGGTTGAAGTGAAGTATCAGCCTCAAGCCGTTGAAGAAGAGGAACCTGAAGAGCAAACCATCTTCGAGGTGGTAGAAAATATGCCTGAATTCCCCAACGGTGGTCAAGCCGGTTTGATGCAGTATCTGGCTAAGAACATCAAATACCCCACCATCTCTCAGGAGCAGGGTACACAGGGTCGCGTAACTTGCCAGTTCGTGGTTAACCGTGACGGTAGTATCGTTGACGTAAAGGTTATCCGTGGTGTGGATCCTTACTTGGATAAGGAGGCCGTGCGCGTGATTAGCGGTATGCCTAAGTGGAAACCCGGTATGCAGCGCGGTAAACCCGTACGCGTTAAATATACCGTACCTGTAATGTTTAGATTGCAGTAATTCGATATAAATTACAGAAAGAGGCTGCTTCAGCGAGCAGCCTCTTTTTTATGCCTTCTCGCTGATTTTCGTCTTTTCTTTTATAATCCCTGTGCTTCTATGTATCTACCTAATCAACTGTCACAGCGTATCAACCAATACATCAAGGAACTTGCCTTCTCGCGTAAACCTCAAGGTCTGTATAATCCAATAGAATATGTGCTTTCACCGGGTGGAAAACGGATTCGCCCCGTGCTGATGCTGATGGCGTATAACCTCTATCGCGATGATGTAGAGGCTATCTTTGACCCAGCTACGGCTATTGAAGTGTACCATAACTACACCCTCCTACATGACGACCTGATGGACAGGGCCGACATGCGGCGCGGAAAGGCTACGGTGCACAAAGTATGGAACGACAATGCCGCCATCCTCTCTGGCGACGCTATGTTGGTGTTAGCCTATCAATATATGGCACGTGTTAAGACGGATTGCTTGAAACCGGTCATGGACCTCTTCAGCCAAACGGCTTTGGAGATTTGTGAAGGACAGCAACTCGATATGGAGTTTGAAACGCGTCATGATGTGACCGAGGAGGAGTATATTGAGATGATTCGCCTAAAGACCTCCGTGCTTCTGGCCGCTTCGCTGAAGATTGGCGCCCTTCTGGGTGGCGCTTCTTCTGCCGATGCCAATGCACTCTATGATTTCGGTATGCACATGGGTGTGGCTTTCCAACTTAAAGATGACTGGCTTGATGTGTATGGCGATCCTGCCGTCTTTGGAAAGAAAATCGGTGGCGACATACTTTGTAATAAGAAAACCTATATGCTTATTCAAGCCTTGCGCTCAGCGAAGGGAGATCAACTGAACGAACTCAACGACTGGATTGAGGCAGAACAACCCAATCCTCAGGAGAAGATTGCCGCTGTAACACGCATCTACAATGCGACTGGAGTGAAGCAAATGTGCGAAGAACAAATAGCCCTCTATACTCGTAAGGGACTGGAAAGTCTGGAACGAGTGGCTCTGCCTGCTGAAATGAAAGAACAGCTGTCGCAATTGATGCTCGGCCTGATTGATCGCCAATCTTGATGAACGTTCTTTTTTCAATTTGAAGGCCTATTCTTATACTTATATATAAATAAGCATGCAGTTTATTGATACCCATTCCCACCTCTTCTTGGAGGAGTTTCAATCCGACTTACCCGAGGTGATTGCTCGGGCTAAGGAGGCTGGCGTATCGCATATCTTTATGCCCAATATTGATTCTTCTACTGTAGAGCCCTTGTTGAAGGTTTGCGGCGACTACGCTGGCTTTTGCTACCCGATGGCAGGCCTGCACCCCACCTCGGTGGGTGAGGATTGGCGCGAGCAGCTTCAGGTTGTCTATCAGGAATTGCATATCGGCCGTCCCTATGTGGCCATAGGCGAGATAGGTATCGATCTCTATTGGGATAAAACTTATGTAGAGGAGCAAAAAAAGGTGTTTAGCCAGCAAGTGGAGTGGGCCTTGGAGATGGATCTTCCCATCGTCATCCATTGCCGTGAAGGCTTTTCTGAGATTATGGAACAATTACAACCCTATCAGGATACAGGATTGAAAGGTATATTCCACTGCTTTTCGGGCGATGAAGCTCAGGCGCAACAGATTCTTTCATTCCCTGGAATGTTGATAGGTGTTAACGGCATCCTCACCTTTAAAAAAAGTAGTTTGCCTGCTGTATTGGCTGGTGTACCCCTTGAAAGAATGGTGCTTGAAACCGATTCACCCTACTTGGCTCCTGTTCCATACCGCGGTCGGCGCAACGAAAGTGCCTACGTCAAAGCCACTCTTCTGAAGCTGGCCGAAGTGATGTCAAAATCACCGGAAAAAGTGGCGGAAATCACTTCGAAAAACGCCTTAAAAGTGTTTGGAATGCTCAAATAAGAATGCAAAGGTTTTAAAGTTTATTAATTTCGGCCATTTCTGAGCGTTTTAATTCGCTGAAACGTTCAGAAGACCAAAAAAAAGAATACATTTGTAGCTGAAAAAGCGGGAATATTACCCGAAAAGAGGTAATAGATCCCCATTTTCAACTAAGGTTTAGCCTTGGAGAGATGCTCGAGTGGTTGAAGAGGCACGCCTGGAAAGCGTGTATACCCCTAAAGGGTATCCGGGGTTCGAATCCCCGTCTCTCCGCGTAGATGATACCTTGAAACGAAATAGAAAGAAACAACAATAAACATAATAGTAATTTAATTTTTAATCTTAAAATTTAGACACACAATGAAAAAGTTATTTGCAATTGTTGCTGTGATCGGAGCCATGACATTCGGCTCTATTCAACTTGCTCAGGCTCAAGACGCTCCTGAAGCACAACAAACTGAACAGGCTGCTGTAGCTGCCGCTGACGAAGCTGCTCCCGCCGTTGCTGTAGAAGGTGGTATCCACAAGGAACTGAAGACGAAGTTCATCGAAGGTACTGCATCATTCATGAGTTTGGTAGCCATCGCATTGGTTATCGGTCTTGCTTTCTGCATCGAGCGTATCATTTA
>CAMAMO010000172.1 GCA_945836915.1 uncultured Mediterranea sp. | reverse complement strand
GATGGGAGCTACGTCAACCCAAGCCATGTGGCAGCTTACTCAGAACTTTATCCTGCTTACCGTAGTGGCCATAGTTATAGCCATTCCGTTGAGCATCAAGGGGATGGAGTATTATCTACAGACCTTCTACAACCGCATCGACTTCCCCTGGTGGGCTTTGGTGGTAGCGGTCCTGCTTTCGTTGCTCATCAGTCTGCTCTCTGTCATCACCCAGAGCTATCGCATGGCTACTATGAATCCCTACGACAATATCCGCACAGAGTAGCGCTCATACAGTAGGGACTATGCCGCTTGAGGAGGTATCTGTGTGATGAAGTAGATGGCAGCTGCAATCAGTATCAGACCCAGCACGCCGTAGATGAGGCGTGCCAGCCTGCGGCTTACGCGTCGCACAATGAACTGGGTGTTTTGGGCTGTAAAGAACCAATCCCAGTCGAGCAGCGCTGCCAGTAGTGAGATGATACCATTCAGGGCAAAGATGCCCAGCAAAAGGTAGATAATCATGCCTCTTCCTCCTCTCTCGGACTACTTAGCGAAGGCTCCAGCGGTTCGATGGTGACGGTGCGACCCTCATCCTCAGCTACTTCGATGCAGACCTTCACGGTATCCATAGGCAGCAGCTCTTCAACCAACTCAGGCCACTCAATGAAGCAGAGGGCACCGCTATAGAAGTAGTCTTCGTAGCCCATGTCATAGACCTCTTCCAGCTTCTTGATGCGGTAGAAATCGAAATGGTAAATCAACTCGTCGTCAATATCCGAGCGGTATTCATTGACAATGGCAAAGGTGGGCGAGGTGATGACATCGCTTACGCCAAGGGCTTCGCAAATGGCTTTGATAAAGGTGGTCTTTCCTGCGCCCATCTTGCCATAGAAGGCAAAAACGGTATCTTCGCCCATCTGCTCCACAAACTGCTGGGCAGCCTCGGCGAGGTGTTCGGGTGATGAAATGTGAATGGTGTACATCGTATGATTTGATTTGGTTGATTACTCTTCTGATGGTTGGCGCGAGGCCAGGCTTTTGGCTACTTTGCAGAGGGTGTAGATCAAGATGGAGATGAAGATGATCGAGGCACCAGAGGGGATATTGAGGTGGTATGAGAGTAGCAAGCCGCCTAAACAGCTGATCTGTCCGATAAGGATGGAGAGCCAGATGATACGTTTGAAACTGTGACTGAAGAGGTTGGCGGTCATCTGTGGTAAGGTGAGCAGGGAGATAACCAGTACAATACCGACCATGCGGAGGCAAGCCACTACCGTCAGGGCAATGAGCATCATGAGCAGGTACTCTATCCGCCTGACCGGCAATCGTTGTGAGAGGGCAAACTCGCGATCAAAGGCTATGGCGACTATGGATCGGAGTGAGAAGGTGAAAAAGAGTACCAAGGCGGTGGTTACTCCTCCGATAAACCAAAGGTCACTCTGGGTAATGGTGAGGATATTGCCAAAGAGATAGGCCGATAAATCGGGAGTAAAGCCTGGAGCTAAAAAGCTGAAAATCACACCTACAGCCATGCCGAAGGTCCAGAATACGGCAATGGCTGAGTCTTCACGCATGTCTTGCCGCTTACTAAGCCACTCCACGCCAAAGGCGGAGAGAACAGAGAAAAGGGAGGCTGTGAGGATGGGTGAGATGCCTGCATAGAGACCGATGCCTATGCCGCCAAACGAGGCATGGGTCAGTCCGCCGCTGATGAAGACCAACCGGCGAGTCACAATGTAGGTGCCAATCAATCCGCAGGCTATACTGGCCAGCAGGCTGCCCAACAAGGCTCGCTGAAAGAAGGTATATTCTAATAGTTCAAGTATCTCCATCCGTTTCTCTCTTTCTTCTCTTTCTGTTTCTTATGTGGTTAAGTATGATGCTCTTGTAAGGAATCAGTGGCGCTCTATGGCTCCACTGCGCCGTTCGCCGATGATGAGATAGACCTCATCTTTCAAGGCGTTAGGCAGGGCGATGCCTCGCAGTTGCAGGCTGCGCACCCAACCAGCTACCTCTTCGTCACGCATGGTGTAGAGGATATCGCGGAACTGCTCCTCCTCTTCAGGGGTGTAGTGTTCTGGTGCTGTACCGATGTAGGCGTCGAGCTCTTCGTCATCATAATACTCTATGCCCTTGCTGACGGCGGCCAGCAGGCTCTCCTTCTCGCATACTTCGTGCTGTCCACAGCATTCACTGTCCACCTCCTTGACTTCTGGCATGGCATCTATTTCGCCGCGCTCCAACTGTTTGCGTAGCTTATGGTTGTACCATAAACCGGCCAAAGCTCCCAGCCCGATGACAAGAAATAAGCTGATTATCAGTATCCACATAGTTAATTTTATCTCTTTCTACCACGTTTCAAGGGGCGAAGATACAACTTTTTGTGCATCTATCGCCCCTTTCTGATTAAAAATCTTTGTTTAACGCTTATTCGGCACGCAGCGTGAAGGTGAATTCACGGTCCTGATAGGGGAGCAAATACTCCGGACGTGCGGTGCGGTTCCAACTGTCTTCACAGCCCAATCCCATCTGTACCAGGTCGAGACTGACGGTGGTGAGGGGCTCTTCGGTCAGTTCACCGCTGTGAGTTTGATGTTTCTCTAATCCCTCGTCAAGGCTCTCCTGACGGTAATGGAGGGCGGAGGCGGAGAAGGGAGCGGTGGCGGTCACCGTGAGGCGACGGCCAGCTACGCTTTGCAGCTGCCACCAGCGGATGTCGCACTTGGTGCCCGTCTCTTGTGGGCGGATGTAGGGATAGAACTGGCTGCTGACGCTCTGGCAGTAGATACCCAGATCGGCAGCCTCCTTACGGTCAGCATAGTTCTCAACGGGACCACGGCCATAGTAGGTGAGGCAACTGAAGTCGCGGGGCATAGCGAATTGCATACCGAAGCGGAAGATATTTGCCACTTTGGCGTTGGGGGTGGTGGTCATGCGTTCGGTTACCTGGATGGCGCCTTCACCGTTGATGCGGTAGAGCATGGTGAGCTGGGCTTGAACGGACGGCATCTCATAGCGGGCTTCAACCGTAACGATGCCTGCTTCATCACTCTGATGCGTCAGCGAGGTGAGCTTCATTTCGGGCGCTTTCCATGCCGCATATTTACGGTGCAACTGGGCACCCATGTCGTTGTCTGTAGGCGCACGCCAGAAGTTGGGCTTCAAAGCACCCTCTTCCAAAAGATAATCTACACCCTTAACGCGGTAGGTGCTGAGCCAGCCAGTAAAGCGGTTGAATTCGATGCGGAAGTCGGCACCCTCTACTAAGAGACGGTAACCCTCTTTATGATCAGTAGCGCGGAGCTGTGCCACTTGTCTATCTACTGTCTTCGCAGGTTCCAATGCTGCTGTCGAGGGCTCGAAGGGGCGGAGCACCAACTGATTGGCAGCTACGGCATAGCCAGCAGTGAGCAATCCTTCAGCCTCTTTCAGACGATAGCTGACGTTAAGCAACCATTCGCCGTCTGCTTCAACGGCAGGCAGAGGCAGTTGAACGGTCGCAGTTTGGCCAGGGGCTACCTGCAAGCGCTCTATACGACCAGTCTTGACTGAAACGCCGTTGTGAAGCACCTCCCAGTAGAGCTCATAGGCAGAGAGATC
>CAMAMO010000171.1 GCA_945836915.1 uncultured Mediterranea sp. | reverse complement strand
ATAGCAAACATGAAGCACATTGTGATAATCGCTATGAGATTACCATCTTTCTTTTCTTGAGTCATAGTTTTAAAATAGTTTTTTGTATAAGTAAACGTGTTAATTGATTTGTCGTTTTTTTTTGAAAGCGGTTCCTGTCTATTTTACCCCAAATTCATAGATGGTGGTCTGGTTATAAGTCTCGCCCGGATGGAGCGTGGCTGCGGGGAAGTAGGGGCGGTTGGGCGTGTCGGGGAAACTCTGCGCCTCGAAGCAGACGGCGCTGCGGGCTGGGAAGGTGGCGCCGTGCGCACCCGTAAAACCGTTCAGCCAGTTGCCTGTGTAGAGCTGTACGCCTGCCTCAGTAGTATAAACCTTCATCACGCGGCCGCTTTGGGGCTCGTAGCACTCGGCGGCCAGGCTCAACTCGCCCTTCTCACGCTTGTTCAGCACGTAGCAATGGTCGTAGCCGCTGCCATGCTTCAGCTGGTCGAAGTCGTCGTTGATGCGCTCGCCAATGGCGTGCGGGGTGGTGAAGTCCATCGGCGTGCCGGCTACGGCGCGAATCTCACCCGTGGGGATAGAGACCTCGTCGATGGGCACGTAATGGTCCGCATAGAGCGTCAATACATTATTATCTACTGTGGGGGTGGGGTTGCCGATACCGGCCAGGTTGAAGAACCCGTGGTTGGTTAGGTTGACGATGGTTGTCTTGTCTGTCTCCGCCTTGTATTCTATCACCAGCGCATTGGTGTCGCTCTGCAGGCGGTAGGTCATCTCCACCTGGAGGTTTCCGGGGAATCCCTCTTCGCCGTCGGCTGAGGTGTAGCGGAAGTTCACCCGTTCTGGAGCCGTCTGTTCCGCATCCCATACGCGGGTGTGAAATCCCGTGGGGCCGCCATGCAGGTGGTTCGGACCGTTGTTGATAGCCAGCTGGTAGCTCTTCCCCTCCAGGGTGAACTGCCCCTTGGCAATACGGTTGCCGTAACGACCGATGGTGGTACTAAGAAAAGGTTCAGGACTGTTGACAACGTGGTCGATGGAGTCGTGACCCAGGATGACGTTAGCCATGCGGCCTTCGCGGTCGGGCACCATGATAGCTAAGATAGCGCAACCATAATTGGTTACGGCCACCTCCATACCCTTGTCATTACGAAGCAGGAAGAGGTGGGTCTCTTTCTGCCCAATTTTTGTGTTAAAATCCTCAGTATTAAGCTGACTGAGGCACTCTCTGTCCGAGAGTTCAGTACTTTTTCCCATGGTAAAACTAAATTTTCTTGCAAATTAACTGAAATCTTTTCTTATTCCAAAGGAAAAAGGGTGAAAACTATACCCCGATTTAATATAATTTAGTGATTATAGAAAGCGCTTAATTTGATTATTTTTTTGTATGTTTGCAGCGGATTAATAACTATTACCTAAAAAAACAAGTAGAATTTATTCAGTAAACGAAATGTATCCGATGAAGTTTGAGCCTATCCTGAAGCAGACACTTTGGGGAGGCGATAAGATTATTCCGTTCAAGCATTTGCAGGAGAATTTGCCTAACGTTGGCGAAAGTTGGGAAGTATCGGCCGTAGAAGGCAGCGAGTCTGTAGTAGCCAACGGCAGCGAAAAGGGTGCCACCCTGCCCGAACTGGTGCGCAAATATGGTGCCGAACTGATGGGTGAGGCTAATTATGCCCGCTTTGGCGCTAAGTTCCCGCTGCTGATCAAGTTCATCGACGCTAAGCTCGACCTCTCCATCCAGGTGCATCCGGGTGACGAGCTGGCTAAGAAGCGCCACAACAGCTTTGGTAAGAACGAAATGTGGTACGTCATTGCCGCCGACCCTGGAGCTAAACTCATCTCGGGATTCTCTCAGGAAATTACCCCTAAAGAATATAAGGAACGCGTACATAACGGAACCTTTGCCGATGTACTGCAGACCTGCGCCATCCAGCCGGGCGACGTATTCTATGTGCCTGCAGGTCGTGTTCACGGTATCGGAGCCGGCGCCTTTGTGGCCGAGATTCAGCAGACCTCTGACATTACCTACCGTATCTTTGACTACAACCGCAAGAATAAGGATGGCAAGACCCGCGAACTGCACACCTCACAGGCACTCGACGCCATCAACTTCCAGGATGTGGAGGAGGATTTCCGCACCCATTACGACGCCGTCAAGAACGAACCCGTAGAAATAGTAGCCAGTCCTTATTTCACCACCTCAGTTTACGACATGACGGAGGAGATTTCATGCGACTACTCTGAACTCGACTCGTTCGTTATCTTTATCTGCGTTGAGGGCAGCTGCACCCTGACCGACAACGAGGGCAACCGCGTAGAGGTAACTGCCGGCGAATCTGTCCTTCTTCCTGCCACCACGCAAGAGGTCACCATCACTCCGCAAGGCGCCGTGAAGCTGCTTGAGACCTACGTGTGATAGAAAGCCTGCTGAAAATCCCTCACTAATCATAGGGAACCCTTTCAAAAGAATCCAAGAAGGAGGTAAACGCTTGTCAAAGGTGTTTACCTCCTATATTTGTGTTTACCTTCTTCAATCTATTTGCCGCACACTAATCGTGTTTACCGTCCTTCATTCGTGTTTCCCTTCTACTATCCGTGATTACCGACCTCTAACATCACCATTCGCACCCTTCGGCATTCGGCGATTCTTATGGCAAAGCATAGCCCTTCCTCTAAGGTAGGTCTAAGGTAGGTCCCAAGTTCCTCCCAAGTCACTCTAAGCTTCCTCTAATCCGGGATTAGAGAATGGTTAGAGAAACGTTAGAGGAAGATTAGAGATGGATTAGAGCTGCATTGGAGCAGAAACAGACTTGTTTCTATATTTTCCTCTCCAGCCAGAGGTCAATCAATCGTCTGGCGATACTCAGTTTCCGCGGAATCTCAGGCAGGTGGTCGCGATGGTAAAAGCCTGCTGTTGACAGTTCTGATTCCTGCATCTTGATTTCACCGCTCAGGTAATCAGCTACAAAGCCTACCATCAGGCCGCTGGGGTAGGGCCACGGTTGGCTGGCCACGTAGCGGATGTGGGCTATCTGTAAACCAGTCTCTTCCATCACCTCGCGGGCCACGCATTGCTCCAGCGTCTCGCCTGGTTCCAGAAATCCAGCTACTAATCCCTTGAAACTTCCCCTGAAATTGCGCGCATGAACCAGCAGCACCTCGTCCTCACCCCGCTTCACCAAGACAATGATAGCCGTGTTGATACGCGGATAGAGCTCGTAGCCGCAAGCGGGGCAACGCTTCATAATCGGTTCCAGCTGCTGCGTGGGCGTGCCGCAGACGGGGCAGAAGCGGCTGTGGTTGTCCCAGTAGAGTATCTGATAAGCTTTTCCTGCCTGAAGGTATTGCTCGAAGGAGAGCAGTTCATATGAAGCCCGAAGCCCCACGCTCTGCCATCCCTCAGGCAGATTGATAGGTTGGGGGAGACTCATCGCCTGTACTGCGAGGCCATCCTGCGTCGTAACCGCTAACCAGCCCGACGGGGGCAGACTGAGCGCAGAGAGCTCCTTGTAGGTGGGTACAGTGGCCGAATCGGGCGCTAATGAGCGTACTATCAGGCTATCTTGGTAGAAGATAAAGCACAATTTGCTGTTATCGATAACTA
>CAMAMO010000170.1 GCA_945836915.1 uncultured Mediterranea sp. | reverse complement strand
ACTCACAGATTACCGGCCACTTCACACCCGATCAGGCCAAAGACTTGGCCAACGTACTGAAGTCTGGTAAGATGCCCGCTCCTGCTCACATCGTTCAGGAAGATATCGTAGGTCCCTCGCTGGGTCAGGCTTCAATCGATGCCGGTGTGATTTCGTTCATCGTGGCCCTGATTCTGCTGATGATTTATATGTGCGCCATGTACGGCATCGTACCAGGTATGGTAGCCAACGGCGCGCTGATTCTGAACCTCTTCTTTACGCTGGGTATCCTCACCTCGTTCCAGGCCGCTCTGACCATGTCTGGTATCGCCGGTATGGTGCTGTCACTTGGTATGGCTGTGGATGCGAACGTATTGATATATGAACGCACGCGCGAAGAGCTGCGTAGCGGTAAGGGTGTGAAGAAGGCCCTGGCCGATGGTTACAGCAACGCCTTCTCTGCCATCTTCGACTCTAACTTAACCTCAATCATTACCGGTATTATCCTGTTCAACTTCGGTACAGGTCCTATCCGCGGTTTCGCCACCACGTTGATTATCGGTATCTTGATTTCATTCTTCACCGCCGTGTTCATGACCCGTTTGGTTTACGAATACTTCTTGAACCGCGACAAGCTGCTCAACATCACCTTCTGCACCAGCATCTCAAAGAACATGATGCAGAACATGCACTTCGACTTCATGGGTCGCCGCAAGACGTGGCTCACCGCTGCTGCCGCTATCATGGTAGTTTGCTTGGGCTTCCTCTTTACCCGCGGTTTGAGCCAGAGCATCGACTTCACTGGAGGTCGCAACTTCAAGGTACAGTTTGAGCAAGAGGTTCAACCCGAGCAGGTACGCGAACTGATTGCCGGCAAGTTTGGCGACGCTAACGTCAGCGTTATCGCAGTTGGAACCGATGGTCGCACCCTGCGTATCAGCACCAACTACCGCATCGAAGAGGAGGGCAACAACGTCGATACAGAGATTGAAGCATTCCTGTATGAGACGCTGAAGCCGCTGCTCACTCAGAACATCTCACTCGAAGTATTCATCGACCGCGAGAACCGCACAGGTGGTTCAATTGTCAGCTCACAGAAGGTAGGTCCCAGCATCGCTGATGACATCAAGGTATCAGCCATCTGGTCTGTAGCCCTTGCCCTCGTAGCCATCGGTCTCTATATCCTGATCCGTTTCCGTAACATCGCTTACTCCATCGGTTCAGTGGTAGCCCTGGCTTGCGATACCATCATCATCCTGGGTATGTACGCTATCTTCTGGGGTATCCTGCCCTTCTCGCTCGAAATTGACCAGACCTTTATCGGCGCTGTGCTGACCGCTATCGGTTACTCTATCAACGATAAGGTGGTTATCTTCGACCGCGTACGCGAATACTTCACCCTCTACCCCAAGCGCGGCAAGATGCAGCTCTTCAACGAGTCGCTCAACACCACGCTGGCCCGTACCATCAACACCTCAGTAAGTACGTTGATTGTGCTGCTCTGCATCTTCATCCTCGGTGGTGACAGCATCCGCAGCTTCGCCTTCGCCATGATCTTAGGTGTCATCTTCGGTACAATGTCTTCACTCTTCATCGCATCACCCATCGCCTTCAGCTTTATGAAGAAGAATGCCGCTGATGCAGAAATGATTGAGGCAAAGTAAACCAAGCGAAGATTTTTTAGAAAGGTAAAGCCCTTTTAAAAAGGTAAAGCCCTGACAAAAATAAAGCTCCCCTGCCGTAAAACGCAGGGGAGACTAAAAAAACAAGCCAACATTTACAAGAGAACAAACAAAGTGCTCACTGTATATGTTGGCTTGTTTTTTAATAAAGGGTAGTAAAGTAGTCTCGCCGGGAATCGAACCCGGATCTAAAGTTTAGGAAACTTCTATTCTATCCGTTGAACTACAAGACCATTTTATAAAACAGGCATTGAAACCCTGTTTACGGCCGCAAAGATAGTATAAATTAAAGGAACTCATGCAGATTAAGAGACAAAAGTTTGCTTATTCCAATTAACTTTCCGACATTTGCCGTGAAAAAGGAGAAAAATATGCCTAAAAAATATAATTAATTAACCTCAAGTTATGACAAACGACGTGATGGTCAAAGAACTGGAGCAAGTGGTAGTCCGCTTCTCCGGTGACTCCGGCGACGGCATGCAGTTGGCCGGCAACATCTTCTCTACAGTATCGGCTACGGTGGGTAACGACATCAGTACCTTCCCCGACTATCCCGCAGACATCCGCGCCCCGCAAGGCTCACTGACGGGTGTTTCAGGATTCCAGGTACACATCGGAGCCGGTAAGGTCTATACACCGGGCGACCAGTGTGACGTATTGGTAGCTATGAACGCTGCCGCGCTGAAGACGCAGTACAAATTTGCCAAAAAGACGGCTTGCATCATCATTGACACCGATGCATTCCAGAAGGCGGATTTGGATAAGGCTCAGTTTAAAACCGATGATCCTATCGAAGAGATGGGCATTAAGAACGACGTCATCGCCGCTCCTATCTCACAGATGGTGAAGGATTGTCTGGCTGACACCGGCATGGACAACAAGGCGATGCTGAAGTGCCGCAACATGTTTGCAGTAGGATTGGTTTGCTGGCTGTTCAACCGCGACCTCTCTATTGCCGAAAACTTCATCCGCGAGAAATTCGCCAAGAAACCGGCTATTGCCGAGGCAAACATCAAGGTGATCCGTGCCGGCTACGACTATGGTCATAACACCCACAGCAGCGTAGCTCACACCTACCGCATCGAGAGCAAGAGCACTGTGCCCGGTAAGTATATGGACATCACTGGTAACAAGGCTACCGCTTACGGCTTCATCGCCGCTGCTGAGAAGGCTGGCCTCCGCCTCTATCTGGGTTCTTATCCTATCACACCCGCTACCGACGTGCTGCACGAATTGTCAAAGCACAAATCGATGGGCGTTGTTACCGTACAATGTGAAGACGAAATCTCTGGTTGCGCCTCTGCAGTAGGCGCTTCATTCGCCGGCGCTTTGGCTGTAACCTCTACCTCCGGTCCTGGCGTCTGCCTGAAGAGTGAGGCCATGAACCTGGCTGTAATCATGGAGTTACCCTTAGTGGTACTCGACGTACAGCGTGGTGGTCCGGCTACCGGTCTGCCTACCAAGAGTGAACAGACTGACCTACTGCAGGTACTCTTTGGCCGTAACGGCGAGAGCCCCATGCCTGTATTGGCAGCCACCTCACCCACCGACTGTTTTGAGTGCGCTTATGCCGCCTCAAAGATGGCTTTGGAGCACATGACTCCCGTGGTGCTGCTGACTGACGCCTTCGTAGCCAACGGTTCAGCCGCCTGGAAATTGCCCAAGCTCGCTGAATACCCCGCTATCAATCCGCCCTACGTTACTGAGGAGATGAAGGGCAGCTGGACACCCTACCAGCGCAACCCCGAAACAGGTGTACGCTACTGGGCCGTACCCGGTACCGAAGGCTTTATGCACGTGCTGGGCGGACTGGAGAAGGACAACTTGACCGGAGCCATCTCTACCGACCCTGAGAACCACGACCTGATGACCCGTCTGCGCGCTGAGAAGGTGGCTAAGATTGAGGTACCCGATGTGGAGGTTGAAGGCGATAAAGAGGATGCCGAACTGCTTATTGTAGGCTTCGGAGGCACCTACG
>CAMAMO010000169.1 GCA_945836915.1 uncultured Mediterranea sp. | reverse complement strand
AACAAACTGCTCTTCGTGCCCTGTTATTTCCTCTTTATGAACGCCAACGTCATCCGAGGCTTCAACTACCTGAGGAAACGGCGAAAAAGCGAAGCAGGCACCTGGGCTAAATCCCGACGGGCATAGCGCTACCATCATTGATTCAATCTGTACCAAAACGACATGCACCAAGCTATCTCTCATCATCCATGAACAACATCTACTTTAATTCACCTCAACACACATCACAGCTCTTCGCTCTGGCTGCCGACTCTATCTTTCTGATTGACAAAGAGGGTATTTGCCGCGACGCAATCGTTAACGACACAGCACCAAGTTTCATTGTCAAGGAGGAGTTGATTGACAAAGATTTTTTTAAGGTTCTCCCCAAGGAGACCGCACAAGCGCTGCATAAAGAGTTTGACGAGGTGTTAACATACCGCATTTCCACATCCAAAGATTTTACCATGCGATTGGGTAGATACACCTACTACTTTGAATGCAACATGCACTACTATGAGGAAATGGTACTGATACTCTGCAATGACATCACAGACAAGATGCGCTACAGCCTGCAACTGGAGCACCGCAACCGGCAGTTGGTAGAGGTGCAGAAATCGGCTCTGTTAGGTTTGTGGAGTTACAACGTGAAACAGCGTTTCTTTACCTATCAGGGACAGACGGGAGTGCTCTGCAAGGAGTTCAAGCAGGTGATGGGATATGATGAATACCTCACCTATATTTTGCCCGAGGATAGAGAAACCTTTAATGAGCGCATAGCGCAATACCTGAAGGGCGACTTAACCGCCAGCTGCGACTACCGCCTCCATGTAGGCAACGGAATCTATTACATGCACCTCAAGCCTTACACCTGCAACGTACTGTCAGACAACAACATTATTGTTGAAGGATGCGTTCAAAATGTCACCGAGATGCAACGCAGCCGCAACGACATCAGCCTGTTGACACACGCCATCAACAACTCTACCGAAGATATCTTTGCAGCCAAACGAAATGGCCAGTTGCTCTTTGCCAACCGCAACTTCCGCCGACATCATGACATCCAGGACGATGAAGACATCACCACGAAGTACTTCTATCAACTCAACTCATCCGAAAACAATCCTGAAGTGTGGGAGAATCTGGTGAAAAGCATCAGCCACGATTCGGCAAACAACACCTTCGTGGTCTATAACCCGATTGATAACGATCCCACCATCCTGGCCTATGAGGGCAACGCCTACTGGATTACCAGCGATGAGGGTGATGAGGTGCTCTGGGCCTTCGGACGCGACATTTCTCAACGTATCCTGCATGAGCGCCAATTGGAGCAGATGCATCAGGAATTAGAGAAGGCCAAGGAGAAGGCTGAAACCTCTGACCGACTGAAGTCGGCCTTCCTGGCCAACATGAGTCACGAGATTCGTACGCCGCTTAACGCCATCGTGGGCTTTTCGCGACTGATTGCTGAGAGCAACGATTACGATGAGCGAAAAAATTTCTATGATATCGTAGAGGCCAACAACGAACGCTTGCTGAGCCTCATCAATGAGATTCTCGACCTCTCAAAAATCGAGGCCAACATGGTGGAGTTCAACCTCTCGGCAGTCAACCTACAGAAGCTCTTTCAAGAGGTCTATGACGCCCACCTGCTACGCTGCCCCGGCGGCGTGGAGCTGGTTTGCGATGCCGACCTCACAGCTCGAACCATTCTGCATACTGACAAGAACCGCCTCTTCCAGGTCATCTCTAACCTGATAGGCAACGCCTTTAAATACACCACGCAGGGTTCTGTTACCTTCGGTCTGCGTATTGATAAGGAGAAGGACAGAGCTAACTTCTTCGTCAAAGATACGGGCGCCGGCATTCCTCCTGAAAAGATAGAACGCGTGTTTGAACGCTTTGTCAAGGCCAACAACTTTGTACAAGGCACCGGATTGGGACTCTCAATCAGCAAAACCATCATCGAACGCTTGGGAGGTGAAATAGGTGTCACCTCTGAAGTGGGTAAGGGAACCACCTTCAGCTTCTACCTCCCCCTGAAATCAGAAGATGTGGCTAACCTCAATGCCGAAGAACCGCTGACAGAGGAGAATAGCTCCAACGACCTATCTACCGCCTCTGGTACCATCAGCGCGATGGCCACGAAGCGGCAGAACGATGGCTATGTCCCCCTCATCTTAGCCGCTGAGGATGTAGAGAGCAACTACATCCTGCTCAAGGCCACGGTAGGCAAACGTTACCGTCTGGAGTGGGCCAAGGATGGCATCGAGGCGGTCAACATGAACGAAGATTTACATCCCGACCTCATTCTGATGGATATGAAGATGCCCAACATGGGCGGACTCGACGCCACGCGCATCATCCACGAGGTGTGTGATGTTCCAATTATCGCACTCACCGCCTTCGCCTTTGACAGCGACCGCGAGGCGGCCCTCGAGGCAGGCTGTGTAGATTACATGACCAAGCCCTTCACCCCTGAGCAAATCTTCGCCATGATTGAGAAACATCTGAAATAAATCAACCTAATTATCGACATAAATCTCTAAAAAAACTATGCTAACTCAACTGATTAACGGACGCATTTTTACGCCTCAGGGCTGGCTGACAGAAGGTTCAGTGCTGATGCGCGATGGAAAAATTTTGGAAGTAACCAATTGTGACCTGGCCGTTACCGGTGCCCATCTCATTGACGCACGCGGTATGGATATCGTGCCAGGCTTTATCTGCATGCATGCCCATGGCGGTGGCGGTCACGACTTTACCGAGTGTACTGACGAGGCGTTTCAGGCTATCATTGATGCCCATACCCCACATGGGGCAACCACCTTCTTCCCCACCCTCTCATCCTCACCATTGAGCCGACTGAAAGAGGCTGCTGAGGTGTGCGAACGGATGATGGCACAAAAGGGTTCACCCATCATGGGCCTCCATATCGAGGGACCATATCTCAGCCCCAAGATGGCCGGTGAGCAGTTTGCCGGTCAAATCCAGACGGTCAACGAAGCAGAGTACCGCGAACTGATTGCGCAGACCAACTGCATCCGCCGCTGGGATGCCGCCCCCGAGTTGCCAGGCGCCTTGGAATTCGGTCGCTACCTGGTAGAGCATGGCATCGTAGCTGCCGTTTCGCACACCGAGGCGGAGTATGATGACATCAAGAAGGCCTATGAAGCCGGTTATACCCATGCAGCCCACTTCTACAACGCTATGCCAGGATTCCACAAGCGTCGCGAATATAAATATGAAGGAACAGTAGAGAGTGTCTATCTGACGGATGGCATGACCATCGAACTGATTGCTGACGGCATCCACCTGCCCGCTACCATCCTGAGATTGGCTTATAAGCTGAAGGGTGTAGAAAACACCTGTCTGGTTACCGATGCCCTCTCATGCACAGCCACCGACCTGAGTCAGTTCAACGACCCACGCTACGTGATTGAACATGGCGTTTGCAAACTGGCCGACCGCTCCGCTTTGGCTGGCAGTATTGCCACGAGCGACGTCTTAGTACGCACCATGGTCAAAGCCGGCATCCCCTTAGGCGACGCTATCCGCATGGCCAGCGAGACACCGGCCCGCATCATGGGTGTGAGCGACCGCAAAGGTTCGCTGCAAAAAGGCAAGGATGCCGACGTGCTGATTCTGGATAAGAAAATGAATGTACGCGCCGTTTGGCAACAGGGCGAATTGAAACACTCTAATCTGGAGAACATGGC
>CAMAMO010000168.1 GCA_945836915.1 uncultured Mediterranea sp. | reverse complement strand
CATTTTTGTAACTGTTATTATGTTACTATGTTACCTTTTTAGCGATGGCGTACCGTTTCGGGGTTATTGCTCGCTCAATCGTCTTTGAGCAATCTCTATCGCTTGGCTCAGTTTCTTCAGGGCCGACTGGTAATCCTCGAAGAGCTCTTCATCCATCACGCAGTCAATCTCGTTATCAATCAGGCCTTGCGCCTCGGTTAGCGCCTCATAAATGGTTCTCAATTCATCTTGTTTCATGGCTTTTTTCCGCGAATATACTTAAAGAGAGCCAATTACAAAATTTTAGAAGATTAAAAATACGCGAATTAAGTTAAGAAACGAAACCATCTACTCAGCAACAATGATGAGTGATCTATTTCATGAGCACGCATTTAAACGGCTGAGATGAATTGAGGGAGGATGGGGTGATGCATCTTCCAATGGATTTTCATCGGATTGTCGCCCTTGGAGGAGATGTAATCTACCAGGCCAAAGCAAATGAAGGGCGAGGTGTTTCCGTAACCATCTTTCTTGTACTCACGGACGAAGAGTAGGAATTTTTTACCATTCCTCTTCTGCTCAATAAAGCGCTTGCCTTTGCCCCGATGAGAGTCTGTGTTTTGCGACTCCCAATGAAATTCACTCTCGCTCACTACGTAGTCGTTATACATCGTTTCGGCTGAGAAATCTTTGTCTGATTTGTTGAGTGTGACGAAGAACAGTTCGGTGTTGAGCTCGTTGATATTGAATACGCCTGCTACGGAACCCTGCATCCGGCTATCGGCTGTCTGACGGCCAAAGATTGTAAATATCTCTTCGCGCGTGTAACATCCGTATTGCTCCAGACCTACGGGCATCTTCTCACCGACGGCATAGGTTTTGATGGTGAGGGTAGCGAGAAGATAGTCCGTTAACTCAACTATCTCGGAACAGAAGAGTGGATAATGTGCTAACCGGGCGAGCGCCTCCTGAATGCTACTTACACCAACCTTGCTGATTTTATCTCCAAAAAGGCTGTAATAGAGCATCGTAGCAAATGTCTCTTCCCGCTTGTCCTTGCAACTCACCCGACCTTTGGCTTGGACAACTTGACGTATAAAATGGAGGTACGACACACTGTTGATGTGTACCAAGTTGCCCATACCTTTGGTGAATCGTCTGCTGTTTTCATCGTCCACATAGGCGCATAAACCAGCCTCTCTCTTTAAGCTACTCCAGCAGTTTCCGCCCTTATAGATAAGTCGGACATCCTGTCCGTTGTTAGAAATAAATGCGCTTAGTGTAGGGGTGTAGGTGTAGGTTCGTAGCTCCTTGACGAGGCGCGATTTGTTATAAATAGCGGCCTTGATGTTTTGTAAAACATACTCCTGCGCCTTCTCTTCCATGTGGATGGCGCAGCCATGAGGAAGCAGTGTGAATCCATTTTTAACCTGATCAACGACGCTCTTATCCGTACGCTTTAGCAGACTTCTGAATCGGCTGGCAAAGTCGTACTTCTGATTGAGCTGTGCTACGAAGTCGAACACGGTGAGCTGCTGTTTTCCAGGGTAAAGACGCAGTCCACGACCTAATTGCTGCAAGAAGATGGTCAATGACTCTGTGGGGCGCAGAAAGAGGACTGTATCAACAGAAGGAATGTCAACACCTTCATTGAAAATATCGACTACAAAGAGGTAATTGATTTCGCCCTTAGCCAGCTGACTGTTCAGCTTCAGTCGCTCCTCGTCATTATCCGAGGTGAGGTAGGCCGCTTTCAGTCCGGCACGGCAGAACTCATCGGCCATATAGTGGGCGTGTTTTTTTGTGGCGCAAAAGCCTAAGGCGCGGCAGTGGTGCTCGTCGGGCAGGTAATATTGCAGGCGATTGATGATGAGAGCGATACGTTCTTGGTTGCATAGTCTGTCAGTAAGCTTTGATGCAATGTAGCGGTCGCCTTGCATCAAATCCTCGTCTGTCAGGTCGGTGTCATCGCTGATGCAGAGGTATTGAAATGGCGTAAGCAATCCTTCGTCAAGCGCCTTGGGCAGACGTATCTCTGCGCTGATTTGATTGTTAAAATCGGGTAGTAAACTGACGCCATCCATACGTTCGGGCGTGGCGGTTAGACCGACGAGCAGTTTGGGTGTAAAGTGGCTGAGTATCTTTCGGTAACTGTCGGCTACCAGGTGGTGTGCTTCGTCGATGACGATGTAGTCGTAGTAGTGGCTGGGTAGCGTAGAAAAGATGCTTTCAAATTTTGAGTTAAAGGTCTGTACGGAGATGAAGAGATGGTCAATGCCGTTTACAGGGCGTGAATCTCCCACCCACATGTCGCCAAAGTTAGCATCTTGCAATACACTACGATAGGTGAGGCGTGATTGTTTGAGAATTTCTTGTCGGTGTGCTACGAAGAGTAGCCGATGAAAGCCTGCGGTCTGTTCCGTAAAGAGCTTATAATCGAATGCCGAGATAACCGTCTTGCCCGTGCCCGTAGCGGCCACAATCAGGTTGCGCTTAATGCCGGCTTCGCGCATTACGGCCAGCTTATCCAGTATCTGTTTTTGGTGGGGTAAAATGGTGTATTTGCAAAGTACGTCAACGGCCAGTTGTGGTGATCTGGTCTTTGTTAATTCTCTATAAAGTTTCTCAACACCACCGACGCGAAAATCCTCGAAATTGGGACTGTTCCAGTAGATGTTAAACGTGGCCATAGCTGCATTGATAATGTGTGGATTCTCCACGTTGGTTACGCGGATGTTCCATTCCAATCCATCTGTTTGAGCCGATTTTGAGAGGTTGCTTGAACCGATATAGGCTGTGCTGAAACCTGAATTTCGTTCAAAAATGTAAGACTTAGCGTGGAGTCGTTCTATCTGTGTGTTGTAAGATATTCTAACCTCTGTATGAGGCAGTTGGGCCAGTCGCTCTACCGCCTTGGCATCTGTTACGCCGCAATAGGTGGTTGTGATGATGCGCAATTTATGGTCTGGGTGGCTGCAGAACCGTTTCAGGTGGTCATAAATCAGGTTGACGCCAGATAGTTTCAAGAAGGAAACAATCATGAAGATAGAGTCTGCGCTCTCGATGTCTCGTTCTATCTCGCTGCTCAAAGAGAGGTGGCTTTGTCCGCCGGTAAAGAGGTTGCTGGTTCTGAATCCAGAGAGTGGTCGCACCAGCGACCCACCTGTTGCATTCAGTCGGGCCTCCTCCTCTTTCGAGACTACAGCTGTCAGTATCTCAGATTCGTCGATTACTTGCGCCTCTTTCTCCTCGCCAAGGAAAGAAATTAATCGATTGACAAACGCGGTCCGTTCCTCTGCCGAGAGATTTTCATCGCTCAGTCGGTTTCGTATGATTTGGCTGATGTGATCAGTCAGCATTCCTGGCGATTCAGCGCTGTCCATCTCCTCTTTTTTGCAAACCAGTCCCACCTCTGCAGCCTCCTGCATTTCTTGCTTCAGGCTGCCGGTGATTAAGTTTTCGTATGTACCTTCAATGAGTTTCATCTTTTCCAATATTATAACCAGGGACAAAGGTATCAAAAAATCCCTGGAATACCATGCGGCAACGCGGTAATATTTTTGTTGCCATATATCCTTTTGCTTGTCGATATTTCCTAATTATTTGCCAAAACGGTTATTTTTCTTCTCTTTCAATTACATAATTGCTAAAACTCTGCTTTTTCTCATTATTTATGTGCTCGCTGCTTTCAGTTAACCTATTCATTTGCTGTTTTGGCCCAACTGGCGGCGGAGGATTCTCTTTAGGAATTGTAACAGGTATAGTCTCTCATTTTTGTAACTGTTATTATGTTACTATGTTAC
>CAMAMO010000167.1 GCA_945836915.1 uncultured Mediterranea sp. | reverse complement strand
AAGCAAAGGGGATCAAGATTTGATAATCTATGCCGCCGCCAAGGACAAAGAGGGTCATCTCGGTCCGATTTCCCAATTCATCATAGAGTGCGATAAGATGCCGATATCGCCCATCAGCGACATCAGCGTATTCAATCCGAACAGTGGCGCAGAGACCAAGTCCATCCTGACACCCCAATGGATCATCAAGAACGACATAAAGCAGTCTGAGGCGCCAACCGCCGGCACGGCCACCCGCGGCAGCAAGTGCATTCTAATCAAATAAATCTCTGCCATATACCAATGGACAAACGTTAAACCATAAAAAAGGAACAGATATGAAAAGCTATAGACAACTGGCCATGGGCCTGCTGGCCCTTATGATTTGCATCGCCCTGCCCTCGTGCAGCGATGATGATGATGACGAGGCCAAAAAGAAAGAGGCCATCAAAGAGGAACAGAGGGGCGACTTGGAACTGCTCAACCTGAAGATGAACCTCTGTCTGGTCAACCTCAAGGGTGAACCTACGGAGGCCACCTTTGGGCTTCCCGTAAGTGAGAGCAATACCGCCGAACGCATCTACTACACCAAAGACCTGAATTCCGCCAAGAAGCGCTACCAGTCGCTCTTCCACAGCAAGACCGAGTGTTCTGAGGACGGCAACACCTATACGTTAGCCAACGAGCAAGGTACAGCCACCTTTACGGAAAGCAACGGCGACAAGGGCGAATTAGCTGTAGCTACTTTCGACGTACCCGGTCTAAAGGGACTCGTCAAGAAGGTTCACTTCATCGACTACAATCAACGTGGAGCGAATGCCTCCTGGGATTGGTTCGATTACCTGGATCCGGGAGAAATTGTGCGTGCTCGTGTGAATGGGACGGAATGGTGCGGTGTAGCCTTAGGTCCTCTCAAAGGATCGGATGACACCTGGGTGCTCTTCACACCCTCCATTCAGAAAGATTTGGAAAACTACCGGCCCACCGGATTCACTGACAAGACCATGATTCAGGATAACTCAGAGGGAATCTCTGTCATGGACTATATCGAATCGTATGATGAAGAGGAATTTGAATTGTTCTGCGAGAATGTATATTATTTCCTTTTCGTTCAGAAACTGGGCTGCTCTGATGTGGAAGCCAACAAACAATTTCTTGAGCGCGGCTACATTGATTATTGGCGGTGGGGGCACTGGAACAAATATACATTCTTCTTCCAAGTAAAGGAGGAGGAGGAAACTGATAATTATATTGATTCAGGAAACAATACAGAGTCAGACGATCCCTTTGAAGAACAAATTCCTGATGATGCATTTGCGACTGTTTATTCTCGCTATCACATGCTTCTGGATGTTAGGGATTACGATTCCCGTACTTCACTCTGGGCCGTAACGACAACGGTTATCGACTCATACTACCACGAAGACTCCGTCATCGAATCAGGAATGCCCAATGAGTTTAGAACCAGTTTGCCACTCTGGACAACCCTGACCACCGTGACAAAAGGTGATCAGATTGAAATTATCGACTAAACCATCCAATCTTCAACAGTCAAACATAAAAAATCAGATGAAAGCCTACAGAAAATTTTCCATAAGCCTGCTGGCCCTGCTGCTCTGCTTCGCACTGCCCTCTTGCAGCGATGATGATGACGAGAGCAAAGAGGCCATACAAGAGGAACAAAAGGGCATGGTGGAGCTGCTTAACCTGCAGATGAACCTCTGCTTAGTCAACATCAATGGCGAACCTACAAAGGCCACCTTTGGCTATCCCGTAAGCCAGACCAACACCGCCGAACGTATCTACTACACCAAAGACCAGGATAGCGCCAAGAAGCGCTTCCAGTCGCTCTTCCACAGCGACACCCAGTGCTCCGCTGACGGCAACACCTATACGTTAGCCAACAAACAAGGTACAGCCTCCTTTGCCGTAGGCAGCGGTAATAAGGGCGAATTAGCTGTAGCTACTTTCGACGTACCCGGTCTGAAGGGACTCGTCAAGACGGTTCACTTCATCGACTACACCCAGCGCGGAGAAAACTCCTACGATGATAGTTTCGACGACCTCTACCCGGGATGTTTCGTACGTGTCAGTGCGAACGATACAAAATGGAATGGCATAGCCTTAGGTCCGCTCAAAGGCTCGGAGGACATCTGGGTGCTCTTTACACCCAGTATCCAGAAAGACCTGAAAAATTACCGGGCTACCGGGTTCATCGACCAAAGCATGCTCCCTGAAGGCTCAGAAAAAACCAATATCATGGACTATACCTCAGCAACCGGCTGGGAAGATGATGTGTACGATCTAATCCGCCTGAATACATGGGATTTCCTTTTCAACAAGCGCTCTATGTACTCTGATGCGGAAGAGAACTGGAACTTTGTCGTTGCGAATTACAGGGACTATATGAAGCAGATTGGGTATCACGTCGCTAACTGTAATTTCTACCTCCAGATGTCGAAAGATGAAGTGGAGTATAAGGCATCTTGTGACCATGCTCTCCTGCCAAACTGGACTATTACGTCTATTTACAACCGCTATCACATGCTGCTGAGTTATAAATCCGCTCTGCGTAAAAAAACCTGGAATCTATCGACCACGATTGTTACAGACAATAACGGCAGCACCACAACCGAAACGGAGCTACCCTTGCTTTTTAAAGAAGCCTTGCCTATCTGGGTAACGATTACCACAATAAGAAGGGGTGATGCATTGGATTTGGACTATTGACCCATCGTAAACGGATGAATAATAATAAAAAAGAAATGATATGAGAACATACAGACAACTTGCCATGGGCCTGCTGGCCCTCATGATTTGCATTGCCATGCCCTCGTGCAGCGATGACGACGACGAAAACGAGAAGAAAGAGGCCGTGTTAGAGGAACAAAGAGGTATGGTTGAGCTACTCAACCTGCAGATGAACCTCTGCGTAGTTAACCTCAAGGGTGAACCTACGGAGGCCTCCTTCGGCTATCCCGTGAGCCAGATCAATACCGCCGAGCGCATCTACTACACCAAAGACCTGGCTACGGCCAAGAGACGCTACCAGATGCTCTTCCACAGCGACACCCAATGCTCTGAAGACGGCCGCACCTACACCTTAGCCAACAAGTTAGGCACAGCCACCTTTACCGAAGCCAGCGGCAACAAGGGTGAATTAGCTGTTGCCACCTTCGACGTACCGGGCCTGAAGGGGCTCGTCACCAAGATTCACTTCATCGACTACACCCAACGCGGACAGAACAGCTCTGGGGATGCGTTCAATAAACTGGTTCCAGGAAATATCGTAGCTGTTAAGTTAGACGAAAACACCAACCGCTATGGCATAGCCTTGGGGCCGCTCAAAGACTCGAATGATACCTGGGTGCTCTTCACTCCCAGTATCCAGAAAGAGATGCAAGATTACAAGCTCACCGGATTCATTGACCAGACCATGATTGATGACAAATCAGCGAAAATCAATATCATGGACTATTTTAAATCATACAGCAAAGAGGAATTTGATAAATTTTGCAAGAACATAAGGGAATTCTTGTTCTGGACGGAATGCGCCGGTAATGGAAAGGAGAACTTAGACTTCGTAGAAGATGTTTACTGTGAATATTGGCAATGGGGCGGCTGGAGTGAGCGCAGTTACTTCTTCCAAGTACAAAACACGTCACTGGTACATGAATATATTCAAGACTTTTGGAACCTGCTCAACCATACCACGAAGTTGACCTACAACCGCTATCACATGCTACTGGATGAGTATGGCTATGACACCCGTACAACACTCTGGAATATCAAGACGACGGTTGTTACAAACTACAGTAACGGCGACATTAGCACGACCACAACCGAAGATGAATTTCCGAGGGAGTTTGAAGGATCATTGACGCTTTGGACAACTGTTTCCACAGTAACAAAGGAGGATGAAATCGAAA
>CAMAMO010000166.1 GCA_945836915.1 uncultured Mediterranea sp. | reverse complement strand
CATACCTGTAAAAACTAAATAATTAATATATAAATAAAAAAGCACTGTATAAAAGGCGTCTCTCTCATGGTGCGAGGGTCGTCTTTCTTACAGTGCGTGTATCTCAATCCATTCAGGTTATGGGTAATCAGTCTTCCTGTTCCATCTGCTGGAAATAACTATCCAGAACCTGATTTAATGTTTCAACCTTCTCTACAAATGGCGTAGTATCGTTTCGCTTGTTGGCTTTCAGTGTCTCCAAGGCAAACTGGTATGCCACCATGGTAATCAGTTGTACCTTTTGCAGCTGAGGAAAATGCTGCGCATAGGCGTTTAACCTACTTTCCACTTGCTTTGCTGCGCTTCGTACCATCTCCTCCTCCTCTCGGTTGATTGTCAGTGGAAAGGTGAAGCCCGCCATTTGCAGGTTGATTTTTATCTTATCGTTCATACATCTACGCTGGTTTTATTGGTTCAACAAGGCGATGCATTTATCGACTTCACGCACTAATTTAGACAAACGCTGCTTGGTGGCTTTGACATCGCCTCCATCCAGACTGATTGTCATGGCATTCTTTAGACTGGAATATTGGTTTTCCAATTGATTCTTTTCAGCCATTAGTCGATTCACCTCAGCGGTTCGTTCTTCCAGTTGATGGCGTAACTGCCCTATCTCTTTACGTTGCTCTGCATGCAGGTAAATCAGATGACGCAGCTTGGTCTCAAAGGTTTCCAATAGCTTTTTTTCTTCGTCTGTCATGGTTTCACCAAATTCTTAGCCAAATTTGTACACAAAAATAGGTTTTTGGTTGGTAATATCCAAAATTTTGGGCCACTAATCTGCAATTTTTTGCAATTTTTCTTAAATCAAGCCTTATCGAATGTCTCAACTATGGAAAAAATGAAAAATAGCAGCCTGTTACTTCACGTTATAGACTTCGCTGTAGAGTGTCTGCTTAATCATCTCGAAATCCTCCGCTTCAGAGATTTTGCCCCAAGCCATCAGTTTCAAGGGTAGCTGTTTGCCACCAGCTCGATAGGGTGGTTGCAGATAGGGCTTCTGCCATAATGTGAAGCCGTTTCTTTGGTAGAAGCCAATGCGTCGCCGTGTCATCTCGTCGATAGGCTCTTCCACTTCAAGGATGAGGGGGCGGTTCAGCTGCTGCAGAATTTTCAGAATCTGGCTACCATAGCCTCCGTTGCGGGCTTGCGGAGAGGTAGCCAGATGTTCTACATAGATAAACCAATCAAAATCCCAGTAACCTACGAGGCCTATAGGCATACGCTCACCCTCATGCTGCGCTTTGACCACCTGGTTATGGAACTGAGCGTGTGTTTTGGTATAGGTCTTCCATTCGCTCAAATCGCGGTACTCTTCGGGTGGAAAGGAAGTTGTCAAGAGCGTTTCGGCAAACTGATAGTCAGCAGATAGGCAATCAGTGAGACGATGCAGGGAGATATTCATATGCAAAATAGGTATTTTAAAGGTGCTTATTCAGTATAAAAAAGGATGAGACGGCTCAGTGCTCGTTGACACACGGGGCAGAATTCTGGGTTCTCATTGGTGCGCATGCGACAGTTAAAGGCTGGGCGGTAGATACCTTTGGCGGAGTAGCCACCACCTTCATAGACTCCCACAGCATACTTCTCTTTCTGATTTACTGGAGTGGGGTTTGGGGTGCCTTTCTGGAGCATATCCTTCCACTTCGAGTCAAAATCTACCTGCGTGGTGATATTCTGTTCCCATGGTTCAATATCCAAAGGATAAGTGTCAGTCATTACGTCGTCATCATAAAAATACTCATCGCCCAGTCCGCCAAAACTGTGACCAAATTCATGCACCACAACGGGGCGGAACATGGGGTGATGGGCTGTGGTGAGGGTGTATGAGTTATAGATACCGCCACCGCCATATTCGTCTGTATTGGCCAGGATGATGATGTGTTCGTAATCAATACCAGCCAAAGCATCGTGAATAGACTTTACGTTGAGAGTGGTGAGGTAGCGATCAGAGTAGAAGGTGCTGAAATGAGAACCAAAGGCTGTCTGCTTCCATTCTCCCAGTCGGGGTACGCTGACACCTGAGTCGAGCGAGGGCGAGGCTACAGCTACAACGTTGAATCGCTCTTTCATGCTTTTGAAGGGCTCATGGTCGAAGAGGGCATCGCAGGCTACCTGTGCGTCCTCGTAAAAACGATCCATTTCAGTTTCAGTATAGCCTTCGGCGCAAATGGCGATATCTACGCAGCGGTCAGCTGCTCCACTTTTCAGCAGGTAGCGATGAGGGGTGATGCGTTGTCCCATTCTGTGAATCAGCACATCTGTTGGATCCACGCGGTGAGTGATAGCGGTCATCACCTCATGGCGGTTATTGATGAGCGAGGTTCTCACAATGACTGGCTTCTGAGGGAAGGGTACCAAGAAGGTTGCTTCGAATGATTTGCGTGTAGTCTTTGCCTCGTCGGTTACCAGCCATTCGCTGAAGAGAGAGGAGAAAGAGGTGCGATAGATGACTTGTCCCGTAGCTTCATCTGTCACCTCCACCTGCCCGTTTCCCAGCAGTGGTAGGTCGCCCAAACGGTGTTTACGTCCGGCCCATCCATCCCAGGCGGAGAGCTTGTCCAAGCTGATTTCTTGTCGGCTGGCGTCGCCTGTAAACATATAATCCAAACGCAGACTCTTTTCGGTAAAGAAAGCGTCAAACTGTTGTGCAAAACTCTTGGTGCAGAGCATTAATAATAAAATAGGTAATAGGGTAATTCGTTTCATATCTTTTATATTGAATAGGATTTGTATATTTATTATATGGTGCGAAGATACAACAAAAAGCTGAAACGGCAATTTTTTTTCAAGAAAAGTTAGAAAAAGTGGTCAGATTGCGGTTTTTTGCTTAACTTTGCAACTGAATAAACAATCTATATTAAGCAATGGCACATCAATTGGATTCATTGGATGAACAGATATTGAAAATGATTGCGGACAATGCCCGCATACCCTTTCTAGAGGTTGCTCGCGCCTGCAATGTATCAGGAGCGGCTATCCATCAGCGTATCCAGAAATTGACGGGTTTAGGTATATTGAAGGGGTCAGAGTATGTGATTGATCCGGAGAAGATAGGTTATGAAACTTGTGCTTATGTGGGTATCTATCTGAAAGATCCTTCGACGTTTGATGAGGTGACTCGTGCGCTGGAGTTGATTCCAGAGATTGTGGAGTGTCACTTTACCACGGGCAAATACGATATGTTCATCAAACTTTATGCTCGCAATAACCACCATTTGCTCAGCATCATTCATGACAAGTTACAGCCTTTGGGCCTTTCGCGTACGGAGACACTGATTTCCTTTCACGAGGCCATCAAGCGCCAGATGCCTATCTTGACCAGCGAAGAGCTGGAGAATGATTGATAGGCTATTTTTGTCTGCGCCGGTAGGTTACAAAGGCGTAGCTGTGGGGATGTTTTTCGTCTGTTTCGTGGCTTTCCCTATTACACTCTTCCCACTCTGTAGGTTCTATTTCCGGGAAATAGGTATCAACCTCAGCTGCTTCGGCATCAATCTCTGTCAAGCAGAGTTCGTCGGCTAGCGGCATAGCTTGTCTGTAGAGGCTGGCTCCACCTATTATATATATATGCTCCTCCTGGCCACAATGGTTCAAGGCGTTTATTAGCGAGTCAAAGCGTTCTGCTCCTGGGCATTCAAAACTTGGATTACCCGTCAGCACTAGGTTGCGGCGGTTGGGCAGGGCCCCTTTAGGCAGCGACTCGAAGGTGCGACGGCCCATCAGAATGGTGTGGCCAGTTGTTAGTGCCTTGAAGCGTTTTAGGTCGTTGGGTAGCCAAAAGAGGAGGCGGTTCTGGAAACCGATACCGCAGTGGCGGTCTATGGCGGCAATAATGCTAATCATTTTTCTGGAAATTAAGGGTTTTTTCTTCACAC
>CAMAMO010000165.1 GCA_945836915.1 uncultured Mediterranea sp. | reverse complement strand
CCGTGCAAAAGTTTTTTCCGAACAGCAATAATTTTTGATAGTGTTTTTATGCTTTTACAGACTCAAAGGCGCTGCTGCATGGGCTGGAGGGTGAGGTTCTTTGTTGGAACGGAGGCGATGATAGCCTTCTGAATCAGATTGGAGACGGCCAATCGGATGAACTCCTGCGAGGTAGCCAGTACCACCTCTCTGGTGGGTATGGGCAGGGCAAAGGGGCGTACCAACTCGCGCTGCGTGGGGGTGAGCTGGTCGATGGCCAGTTCGGGGATGAAGGTGATGCCTTGACCGCTCTCTACCATCCGCATAAAGGTCTCGATACTGCCTAATGTATAGTGCTCCTTGCTCTCTTGGGCCGACTTGAGGCGGCAGAACTTCACCAGCTGGTCGCGGAAGCAGTGCCCCTCGTCGAGCAGCCAGAGGAACTCGTTTTGCAGATCGGCCGTGCGGATAGTAGGGGCCGAGAAGAGGCGGTTGCTGCGTGAGACGTAGGCCATGAACTGTTCGTAGTAGAGAGTGGTTTGTTGGATGGATTTCCTTTCTCCCACCTTCACTAAGATGGCTGCGTCGATGGCTCCCTCATCCAGGGCTTGGTAGAGCGCTTCGGTCTTCATCTCCACCACGTGCAGGTCGGTTTCGGGGTGCTCAAGGCGTAAGGTGGGGAAGAAACGGGGCAACAGATAGGGGGCGATGGTGGGCAGAATGCCCAGTCGGAAGGTGCCGCAGAGCGAGTGTTTCTCCTCCTCCACCACGTCGTGCAGACGGGCCGCATGGAGCAGCACCTCTTCGGCCTGCTTCACCACCTTCTGCCCCACCTGCGTAGGGCTGACCTGCTGCGAGTTGCGCTCGAAGAGCTTCACGCCTAACTCGGTTTCCAACTTCTGTACCATGGCACTCAGCGTGGGCTGTGTAACGCCACACTGCTCGGCTGCCCTGGCGAAATGGCGGGTTCGGCTCACCGCCACGATGTATTCCAACTGTTGTAGATTCATATATATAATAGGTAGGTGAGTTTATGGGGGTAAAGATACAGCTTTTTTTTTGATTTTCCAGCGGAAATATAGATGGTGTCTATCGTTTTATTGGTATTTTCTGTTGGCAGAGTGGAATTATCTTCTTATCTTTGCTCAACGAAAAACCATTCATTAACTAAAAAGAAATTGATATGAGAAGCATTACTACATTTGATTTACAGTATGCCCACCGTTTCTACGGTTTTCAGGGCGAAGCACAGTATCTACATGGCCACACGGGTGTATTGACCATCGAGGTAGAGGATTCAGTCAACGAGGGTGTGAACATGGTTTATCCCTGCAACGAGATTCAGAAGGTAGCATGGGATGTGCTGAAGAACTTCGACCACGCCTTGATTCTGCGTCAGGACGATCCGCTGCTGCCAGCCATCCTCGACGTCTATGAGAAGCAGGGCATTCGCAACGGCCATCCGATGAACCAGATGAAGGGTGAGGCCTTCAAGACCGAACTGGCCACCGCATACCCCGACGCTCGCTTGGTGGTAACGAAGGAGACCATGACCGTAGAGGGCATGATTAAGATTGTCTATGACCTACTGAAGGATAAGCTGAACATTGCGAAGCTTACCTTTACCAGCGGTGTCAACGCCGCTTCATGCGAGTACGACACCCGCAAGCAGATTGACCGCTGTCCGCTCTGCGGCATCTCGCTCAACGAAGAGGGCGTCTGCCCCAAGTGCGGCTACCGCAAGTAACCCATCGTTGAAAGGAACCCATCCCTACAAAAGGGAATCCAACCCCCAAAACACAAGGGCAAGAAGGAGTGAACCATCACTCCACTTGCCCTTGCTTTATTTCTTGCCAGATTCGCTTGGCGTTTCACTATTTATTCGTATCTTCGCACGGTAAATGTAAACCCATCTACGTATGAAAAACCTATCTTCTAACCTGCTGACTATCGCCACTGCGACGATACTTCTCTCGGCCTGCCACTCGAATCCCGCAGAGAATCATCTGAATCCTATCACCCCCACTCCGTTGCATTACCAAGCCGACTATGGCGCTTTTGACTGGCGGACCAATACCCCGCTGCTCATCGACCAAGCAACGGATACCACCATCATCAGAGCCGCCTTTGAGTTGCCGCTGTTTACCGCTCCGCTGAAGGTTCAGCCGCGATTCATCATCGGCGAAAGTGGCAAAACGCCCCATTCCATCGAGCTGAAGCGGGTAGATACTCTCGCTTTCTCGCCCTCGAGGGAGGCCTACCGACTGGCCATCACATCGCACGTGGTGACCATTGAGGCGGTGAGTGATACGGGCTTCTACTACGCCTTGAAGAGCCTGCAACAGCTTACCGACCCTCAGACCAACCTGATTCGCGCTGCCCTGGTTGAGGATGCTCCGCGCTTTGGCTACCGCGGGGTGATGCTCGACGTGTCACGCCACTTCCGCTCGAAGGTCTTCGTGGAGAAGCAGATCCGGCAGATGGCGGCCTATAAGATGAACCGACTCCACCTCCACCTGACCGACGCTGCCGGGTGGCGACTGCAGATTGACAGCTATCCACAACTCACCGCTTTGGCCGCTTGGCGCAGCGATTCGCTCTGGAAGAGCTGGTGGCAAGGTGACCGACGCTACCTGCCCGAAGGGAGTCAAGGGGCCTATGGAGGCTATTATACGAAGGAGGAGATTCGCCAACTGGTGGAGTATGCTCGTCGCCACTGCATCACTCTCATTCCCGAGATTGAGATGCCAGCCCACTCGGAGGAGGTGCTCACCGCCTATCCGGAGCTGTCGTGCACCCACGAGCCCTACAAGCAGGCTGACTTCTGCGTGGGCAATGAGGCCACCTTTACCTTCCTGGAACGGGTGCTCGACGAGGTGATGGAGCTCTTCCCTTCGCACTACATCCACATCGGAGGTGACGAGGCAGGGAAAGCCTCGTGGAAGAAGTGCCCTCGCTGCCAGCAACGGATGAAGCGAGAGGGACTGAAGGATGTTGACGAGCTGCAAAGCTATCTGATAGCCCGCATGGGTCGCTATCTGGAGGCCCACGGAAGGGCTCTGCTGGGATGGGACGAGATTATCGAGGGTGGTTTGGCTCCGGGAGCTACCGTGATGTCATGGCGCGGTGAAGCAGGGGGCATGAAGGCACTTGAAGCGGGGCATCAGGTGGTGATGACACCGGATGAGTTCTGCTACCTGGACAGCTACCAAGATGCACCCTATAGCCAGCCACAGGCCATCAGCGGCTACCTGCCATTAGAGAAGGTCTATAGCTACGACCCCCTACCAGCCTCACGCGACACCATACCGCGGGCCAAGGAGCTGCTGCTGGGCGTTCAAGGCAACGTATGGACCGAATATATCCCCACCGAGGCACATTTGGAGTACATGCTCTATCCACGTGCCATCGCCCTGGCTGAGGTGGGTTGGAGCCAAAGGGAACAGATGTCGTGGCCCGATTTCCGTCAGCGCATCTTGAAAAAGGTACTCCCCCTGATGGAGGCTCACGGGTACCATCCCTTTGATTTGAGGGGAGAGGTAGGCAATCGCCCGGAGGCATTGCAGCCCATCGACCACCTGGCCAAAGGGAAGCCCATCACCTTCCGCTCCAACTACTGGAAAAAATACCCTGCCAACGGCGATGAGACACTGACCGATGGCCTACGGGGCGGTTGGGGTTATGGCGACGGCCGTTGGCTCGCCTTTGTGGGGTCGAAACGGGTGGATGTGGTGATTGACCTGGAGCAACCGACGATGGTGCACGAGGTCAAGGCCGACTTCATGCAGATCTGCGGACCGGGTGTATATCTCCCCGCCAAGGTGGTGATATCAGCCAGCACAGATGGTGAGACATACACACCCTTGACCGAGATAACCCATCAGGTAGAGAAAGATGATGCCGTCAGCTTCCGCACCTACGGCTGGCAAGGCGAAACCACCACCCG
>CAMAMO010000164.1 GCA_945836915.1 uncultured Mediterranea sp. | reverse complement strand
GATGCGGCATAGGTAATGCTAACCTCTTTGTATTGTTTTGAGGTGGCTACATCCGCATTGGTGGCAATGTCGTATGTGCCTTGAACAAAGGCGGCATTGACTTGCGACATCTTGAAGTTATTTTTCTCCAGGTTGCCCATCGAGGCAGTAGTGGGGTAGATGCTAATCTGGCCATCGGGGGTTGTAAAGAAGTTCAAACCCATGTAGGAGCCAGTTTTGACGAACCCCCCAATGACGCTAGTATTCGAATCATTGTCTGAATCCAAGCAAGAGGTGAATGACAAGCCCATGCAGAGGGCCATAACTGCTGAAAAAATTGTGTTTCTTTTCATTTCTTCTTCTGTTTTTTTTGAGTGTGCAAATTTAGATAAAAGATTTGAGTTACATCTCATTTCTTCCATCGTTTTTCATTGTTTTTATTGAAATAACGACGGATGGAACAATTTACTGCTTATTACTTGGAAGTATTAACGTAATTTAGCAGTGCTCATAGGGTGTAATGATACTAAATGTAGTACTCCATCAGTTCGATAATGCCGCTTTTGATGGCTTGGCGCACCGCCTCTTGGGCATTGTTCACCTTCAGTTTCCTAAAGATGTTCTTGCGGTGGCTGTTGATGGTGTGGAAGCTGAGGTTCTTTTCGTTGGCTATTTCCTTGGTACTTTTTCCCAAGGCTATCTCTTTGAGTATGGCGCACTCGCTTTTGGTGAGAGGTTGTGGCTTTTCCTCCTGGCTTTGCGGCTGCTCGCCCTCAATCTGGTGAACCACTTGCGGTGAGAGGTAGCGGTCGCCTCCATTTAGCGCTGCAAGGGCTCGGTTGATTTCCGTTTCGTTCTCCTCCTTCATCACGATGCTGAACCGCTCGCTGCTGTAGATAATCTGGCGTAGAAAACTGCTGGTCAGTTCGTCGCTGAAGAGAAGCCAACGCACCTGGTCGTAGCGCGAGGCGATGACCAGAAGTTCGTCAGCAGTGGAGGTGTCGAAGAGGGTGTAGTCCAGGATGATGGCAGCCTCCGGATGGTGGCGGAGCTGCTGGATGAGCTCCTGTTTGTTATTGGCTATCACCAGCTGGGTTACCTCGCTCTGCTGTTGCAGCAGGAAGAGTAGACCGGCGCGGGTGATGTATTGGTTGTCTGCAATGATGTAGGTCATTTGTGGTTTTTGTATCCTCTCGATGGGTTGTAAAAGAGTTGGTCGATAAGCTCCTGACGGCCCATACGGCGCAGTTCGTTGATGATTTTTTGGCGCTCTTCGGGCTTGTACCAGAAGAAAAACTGGTGTTGAGCTAACTTCTCCTGCGGACGCTTGGCGCTGAAGACGGGTTTGAGCGTGTAGGGGTGGTAGCCGGTGTACCAGGTCTCGGTAGAGACAGTCATTGGCGTAGGAGTGAAATCCTGCACCTGCTCCAGATGGAAATCGAGACGTCGGGTGATGACGGCCAGTTCGGCCATATCCTCAGCATGGCAGCCTGGGTGGCTCGAGATGAAGTAGGGGATGAGCTGTTGGCGCAGACCCTCCTCGCGGTTGATGCGGTCAAAGAGGCGCTTGAACTCCTCGAACAGGGTAAACGAGGGCTTGCGCATCATCTGTAGCACCTCGTCGCTGGTATGTTCAGGGGCTACTTTGAGGCGCCCACTGACGTGGCGGCTAATCAGCTCGCGGGTATATTCGCGGGTGCTCTGGTTGATGGCCTCGTCGGCACTGCGGTGGAGCAGGAGGTCGTAACGGACACCGCTACCGATAAACGAACGCTTGATACCTGGCAGGGCATCGACGGCATGGTAGATGTCGAGCAGCGGACGGTGGTCGGTATTGAGATTTGGACACACCTTGGGATGGATGCATGAGGGGCGTTTACAGCGGCTGCAGAGGGTGGCATCGTTGCCCTTCATGCGGTACATGTTGGCACTTGGCCCTCCCAAGTCGCTCAGGTAGCCCTTAAAGTCGGGCAACTCCATGATGGCCTTCACCTCGCGCAAGATGCTCTCCTTGCTGCGGCTCATAATGAACTTACCTTGATGGGCCGAGATGGTGCAGAAGGCGCATCCGCCAAAACAGCCGCGATGGATGTTGACCGAGAACTTGATCATATCGTAAGCCGGAATGCGTTTCCCTTTGTATTTGGGGTGAGGCAGACGGGTGTAGGGGAGGTCGAAGGAGTGATCCAACTCGGCCTCGGTGAGTGGCGGATAGGGTGGATTGACCACGACTGTCTGACTACCTACGCGCTGCACGATGCGCTGAGCATGGAGTTTGTTGCTCTCCTCCTCAATATGGCGGAAGTTGGCAGCTTGCTTCTTCTTATCTGCCAAACACTCCTCATGCGAGTAAAGTATAATAGGTTTGCAATCAGTGCTTTGATTCTCTTCTTTTAAATCGTTACATGAAGTGGTTGCTTCGGCTTCGTCTTTGGTGAGCCAGGCGGTTTGGGGGATGTTGAGGGCTTGCAGTGGGGTGCCTTTAGGGGCCTCCTGCATGCGGTGCACCAACTCAACGATAGGTTTTTCGCCCATGCCGTAAATCAGCAGATCGGCACCGCTATCCACCAGGATGGAGGGACGCACGCGGTCTTGCCAATAGTCGTAATGGGTCAGTCGGCGCATGCTGGCTTCGATACCTCCCAGCACTACGGGTACCTCTGGAAAGAGTTTTTTCAGTATCTGGGTATAGACTATCGAGGGGTACTCCGGTCGCATGTCGGGGCGTGCATCGGGGGTGTAAGCATCGTCGCTACGCAGCCGTTTGTTAGCGGTGTATTTGTTGACCATGCTGTCCATGCAGCCGGCACTGACGCCGAAGAAGAGGCGCGGAGCACCCAGCTTTTTGAAGTCGCGCAGGTCGTCGCGCCAGTTGGGTTGGGGCACGATGGCCACCCGCAACCCCTCTGCTTCGAGGATGCGGCCAATCACCGCCGCACCAAACGAGGGATGATCCACATAGGCGTCGCCGCTAAACAGGATGACGTCCAGCGCATCCCATCCGCGCAGCTCCACCTCCTTCTTAGTGGTCGGCAGCCAATCGGTCAGTTGGTAACTCTTCATCGGGTAAACTCCAGTCTCATTTTATCGTGGTCATATACCTCGCGAAAGCCAATTCCCAGTTCGGAGAGGAACTCTTTGAGGTCGGCAAACACCTTGGTGTCATTGGTCACAAGGGCCAGCTTTTCACCCTTCTCAGCCTCACAGATAGCCTTAACCGCCGGAATGAGCGGACTGTAAGGCAAACTTCCACAGGTATCGATACACTTCATACGGCATTAATTTTTCAGATTACTCTTCGCTCTCACTCTCGTCGGCCTCGCTGGGCTGGTTCAGCCATTGCAGGTAGAGGATGATGAGTTGGTTCAGGCCGAAGGCCTTCATGTTCTTATGATAAACCACGTCGATGCAGAGGTCGAGCAGCTCCTTGCTGCTACCCTCCTGGGCGTCAATCAGGTCGCGCAGGTTGAGGCGCAGTTTTTCAAGTACACTCTCATCCACAATGCCGTTGCTGTCAATCAGATGACGGAACAGTCCATACTTCTCAATCGTAGCTAAATTCTCCTCAGAGACCTGGATAGAGCGCGAACCGCTCTGATTGGCTTGAATGGTAAACATACGCATATCTTTTTTGAATTTATAGTTGTCTGTTTCTAAATGTCGTGACAAAGATAGCTCTTTTATTGGATATAGCCACTATAGTCGCCCGTTTTTTGTTTGGTAGCTAAAAAAAGAACGGAGGCTCCGGGTCTCCGTTCTTCATATCATATCTTTCGCTTCTCACGAAGAAAAAGATACGAGCGCTCATTTCAAAAAAATCTTTTATAGGGGTTTATATTCCACAAAGGCCTCCATGGCTTCATACGATGCCAATCCAAGGCTGTCGTAGAGGGCTGCGGTACCGCGGTTACGGTCCTCACTGCGCTGCCAGAAGAGGCGTTCGTCATTGCCCAGGAAGGGTGCGCTCTCCATCTGGCTCTGGTGCTTCAGGATGGAGTTACGCT
>CAMAMO010000163.1 GCA_945836915.1 uncultured Mediterranea sp. | reverse complement strand
CTCAAGTGGAATTGGCTGAGAGGGCTGGCGTAGGACTAAGGTTTGTGAGAGATTTGGAACAAGGGAAGCAGACTTTGCGCATGGACAAGGTCAATGAGCTGCTTGCCTTGTTTGGAGAATGTCTGGGGCCAGTAAAAATTGACATGGTATGAAACAGGCTGGAATCTATCTCAACGACGTCTATTGTGGCACCCTTATCGAAGACGAGGAGGGGTTTCATTTTGCCTATGATAAGGACTATCTGGTACGAAAGAATGCCAAACCAGTCAGTCCAACGATGCCATTGACAGTGCACCAGTATGATAAGGAGATGATGTTTCCTGTCTTTGACGGACTGATTCCTGAGGGATGGTTGTTGGATATAGCCTCTTCGTCCTGGAAGATCGATTCCCGGGATAGAATGTCGCTTTTGATGGCTTGCTGATCCGGAGGATACTGAAGAGATGGCAATGAGTTTCTCTGTCGGCGGAGACAAACGCGGCTTCAACCGCCATACCTTCATGACTGCTTTTATCCAAAGTGGTATATCCAGCACAGTAGCTGAAGGGATGATAGAACGAATGAAAGGCTACCTCCCTACGTGGGAAACACTCATTGATCAGTCGTTCCTTCCAGAACAGATGAGGAGTGAATATAAGCGGTTGCTCCACAGCCGGTACACTCAGCTTATCCTCTAATTTAATTTCATCATACGCCGCAAAAAGTTTGCAGTTTGCAGTTTCATTTTCGCCACCCTCTCTTTTGGTGTATCTACGAAAATATCGTAGATTTTAGCATTATTTAAACTGCTATGCTTTGTGTATTTACGAAATGTTCGTAGATTTGCAGCGTGAAATCATAAAGCAAGTAACGATGGAAAAACTGACCAAACAAGAGGAAGAGGTGATGCGCTGCATCTGGGAACTGGGCTGTTGCTGTGTCAAGGAGATTTTGACTCGCATGGACGACCCCAAACCGCCTTATACCACACTGGCCTCGGTAGTGAAGAACCTGGAACGCAAAGCCTATGTCAAGGCCCAGCAGAAGGGGAACACCTATTATTATATACCGCGCGTAGAGCAGAGTGACTATAAACGCAACTTTATGTCGCACTTTGTACACAACTACTTTGCCAACTCCTACAAGGAGATGGTGACCTTCTTTGCCCGCGAACAGAAAATCAGTGCCGAAGAGCTGAAGGAGATTCTGCAAAGCATTGAGGAAGGAAACAAGGACTAAAAACACCCCAACACCATGGTTACCTATCTACTGAAAGCCAATCTGATATGGCTCTTGCTCGCAGGACTCTACCTGCTCTTCCTGCGCCACGACACCTTCTTCCGCTGGAAGCGCTTCACCCTACTGGGCATCTATGCTGCAGGCTGGTTGATTCCACTCACCCAACTGGAGCTCTGGCATCAAGGCAACAAAGCGGTGGCTGAGCTCTTCATCAACATGGGTCTTATCCAAGTGATGGCCACCTCCGCTGACCTTTTGCCGAAAAAGACAGTACCCACCTTTACATGGGGCGAAGGGTTGTTGTGTGGTGGTTACCTCATCGGACTAATTCTCCTCTTGGTGCGATTCGTCACGCAACTGACTTCCATCACTATGCTGCGCGCCCGTAGCCGTTCCATAACGATTCGTGGAGTCAAGCTCTATGCGCTGCCACAGCCTCGGACGCCTTTCTCCTTCTTCAACTGGATATTCATGAATCCCGCTGCACATCCCGCTGTGGAGCAGCTGGAGATACTGGACCATGAGTTGGCTCACGTCAGGCAGCGTCACTCCATCGACGTGCTGATTAGCGAGCTGCACACCATACTCTGCTGGCCAAACCCCGCCGTTTGGCTGATGAAGCGCGAAGTACGCATCAACCTGGAGTACCTGGCCGATGCCCGCGTGCTGGCCCAAGGCCATAACCGCAAGAGTTATCAAACCCATCTGCTCACCCTTGCTTATCCACAGGCTATAGCAACCCTTTATAATCATTTCAATGTTTCACCCCTAAAAAAACGAATTCACATGATGAACAAGAAAAAAAGCAACGAGGCAGGTTACCTGAAGTTCCTGCTCTTCCTCCCCCTATGTACCTTGATTTCTTTAATCATCAACGCCGATGCTTGGGCTACGACCCATTCCCCGCAGCAACACACCAACATGGCGCTGAGCCAACAGATGCCTAACCGTGATGAGGTTGTGCGGAAAGACACCGCCAGTGTCTTTGAAGTGGTCGATGAGATGCCCCAATTCCCTGGCGGTTTTTCAGCCATGATGAACTACGTCGGCCAAAACATCAAGTACCCCGCAGAGGCCGTGGCCAAAGGGCTTGAAGGACGCGTGGTGGTGCAATTTGTCGTTGACAAAGAGGGCAACCTGCAGGACGTCAAAGTAATCAAAGGCATCGACCCGCTGCTCGACCAGGAGGCTGTCCGCGTCATTAGCAGCATGCCTCAATGGATTCCTGGAAAGCAGAAAGGAAAGGCGGTAAACGTACAGTTCACCATGCCCCTCCAATTCCAGATTCCTCAACCGGCACCGCAGAAGTAACCCTACTCCTTCCTTCCTTTAGGGGCGGTAAGATCCGCCCTTAAAGGAGGAGGGGGCTATCACTTATTATTTGGTATGATGAACAGGACAATACTGATAATCTGTTATCTCTTTTCCGCATTCTGTACACCAGCGAGCCGAGCAGAATCCGCTGACTCCATACGCACTTGGCAGCAACATTACCAAGAGGGCCAGCGTTGCGAACGTCTCTCGCTGGTGGGGCGTGCCCTTGGGCATTATGAGGAGGCCCTCAAGCAGCACCCCTCAGACTCCATCCGCCGCGACATCTCCCGCTGCCTCTTCCAGCGGGGCTACTTCAGGAAGAGCATCGAGCTGAGCCAACAACTGCTTTACCCCGATTCACTCGACGAAGATCTGCAACAGATAGCTCGTAGCTACGAGAAGTTGGAGAAGATAGATTCGGCCAACATCTACCGAAAGATTGTGGCTGAACGTGATGTGGAGAATTATAGCAATACCCTTACCTTGGCTCAGAACTATATCAAGCTCAACGAGCCCATCTATGCCCTCAACTACCTGGAGAACTATGCCTTGAACGACTCCACCAACCTCATCATCAACTCCCTGAGGGCCTACACGTATTACGAATCGCAAGTCTATGAATCGGCCATCGCACTCTATGAGGAGGTGATTGCCGCAGGCGGCGATGATGTCAGCAACAACTATTATCTGGGTCTCTGCTATCTTCGCTCGCAAGAGGACGGCGTGTTATGGAAGGCTTACGAGCGACTGAATCGGGCCAATGTGTTGAGCAGAGGAAACAATGCCATTGTTTTGGGCCAATTAGGTATGATACGTTGCAAGATAGGACAAACGGAACAAGGCATCGCCGACATTCAAATGGCCATCAATAAACTGCAACCAGAACCCCAACTGATGAGCTCACTTTGGCGCACCATGGGCGAGACCTATATGATGGTGCGTGACTTCAAGGCGGCGCTGCCCTGTTACGAAAAGGTATTCGATTTGAACCCCAATCAGTTGAAATACCTTTACCAAATAGCCTATACCTACTACATGATGTACGATGAAACGAACGAGGAACGCTACACACGTCGATTTGTAGAGGCTGTTAAGAAAAGCGGGGAGGAAGAGAAATACCATAAGCTACTGTCAGAAGCCGAAGAGCGACTGAAGGAACTGAAAGCGGAACGCTTCTTCCGCGGTGAACAGAAATGAATGTACAGTAGTCTGTCTTGCGCTATTCGACAAACAAATTTTCACCCTCTTCGGGTAGCTGTTTGCGCAGTTTCTTTACGGCGTTTTCCAGCGATTCGGTGGGCTCTATGATGTTGTAATCCTTCCAGAACGCTTCGTTCCAGTAGGCTTTGACTACATCGTAGAACACCTGCTTGGGCTTGAAGGCCTCGCGGCGGGTGATGAGGCGGTCGGGGTGCTCCTCGTGCTCTACCACCACCATCTCTGAACGGGCGGTGTATGACGAGGAGAAGAGACGCCGCTTCCAGTCGCACTTGAAGCGGATCTCGTTGCAGATGTAGT
>CAMAMO010000162.1 GCA_945836915.1 uncultured Mediterranea sp. | reverse complement strand
AGCTTCTTTTTGCTTTTTCTCTCGGCTTGCACTATCTTTGCACCTTTCAAATAGCATGTATGATGGACGAAAAAATAGCTTTTGCAGAGTGTGTGTTGCTGCTCGACGTGGATTTTATGAATTTGGTGGTGGAGCCTATCCGTCAACCTGGTGGCGGACGGCCTGAATTACCATATGTGGAGTGGGGGAGTTGGCTCTCTTATATGGCGCTTGATGCGGGAATCAAGTCGGGGTCGAACGAACTTCAGGTACTTCTTCTTCATAAAGAAGGAGAGAGTGAAGTACGCTGTTGTCAGCCTGCCAGTTTGGAAGCCCTCAACGGGCAGGCCTGTCAGGCCCCTTTGGGTGAAATTCAGTTTGCCTGTGTACCTACAGCAGGTATGACAACCCCTCAGGCGCTCTACCTGAATCTGCTCCAGTTGGCTTTAGATGCCAAGGATGTGAAACATCTTCTGCTGTTACCCCATCCCGCTTATACCGAAGCGGTGGTTGATGAACTGACAGACCTTTTCAGCGAGAAGCCTGCATTGGCTTCTAAAGTGACTCTGTTCACGCTGAAACCGCAAGAGGTGACCTTGCCTTGCAAAGTGGACACAGCATTTTTCTCACTTGCTAAGGCGTTTGGGCTTTAATTGCCTTTCAAAAGGGGTTTAAAAAGGTGAAAAGTGTCATATCCCCCTTTTATTTTTCGGAAAAAAATGCGAACTTTGCCGTCGCAAAGAGAAATAAACTAGATAAAGAACGTATTACAACACCTTTAATAAAATAGAAGAATGACTAAAAGTGCATTGCAAATCGCAAGGGCTGCCTACCAGCCCAAACTGCCCAACGCATTGAAGGGCAACGTGAAAGCCGTTGATGGTGCTGCTACGCAATCAGTAGCAGATCAGGAAGAAATCAAGAAACTGTTCCCAAACACCTATGGTATGCCCGTAGTGAAGTTTGAGGTTGCCGACGAGCAGGCTTCTTATCCTGCTATCAACGTGGGTGTTATCCTTTCTGGCGGTCAGGCTCCTGGCGGTCACAACGTAATCTCTGGTCTTTTTGACGGTATCAAGAAACTCAATAAAGATAGCCGTCTCTTTGGTTTCATTTTGGGTCCCGGCGGTTTGGTTGATCACAACTACATCGAACTGACTGCTGACGTTATTGACGAATACCGCAATACCGGTGGTTTTGATATCATCGGCTCTGGTCGTACCAAACTGGAGAAGGTAGAGCAGTTTGAAAAGGGTTATGAAATCATCAAAGAACTGGGTATCAAGGCTCTGGTTATCATTGGTGGCGACGACTCTAACACTAATGCTTGCGTACTGGCCGAGTATTATGCTGCAAAGAATTATGGCGTACAGGTCATAGGCTGCCCCAAGACTATTGATGGTGACCTGAAGAATGATATGATTGAAACCTCATTCGGTTTCGATACCGCTTGTAAGACCTACGCTGAGGTGATTGGTAACATCCAGCGCGACTGTAACTCAGCTCGTAAGTATTGGCACTTCATCAAATTGATGGGTCGTTCAGCTTCTCATATCGCTCTGGAGTGCGCTCTGCAGGTACAGCCCAACATCTGTATCATCAGCGAAGAGGTAGAGGCTAAGGATCAGTCATTGGATGATATCGTCACATCAATCGCCCAGGTGGTAGCCGACCGTGCCGCTCAGGGTAACAACTTCGGTACTGTTTTGATTCCTGAAGGTTTGGTAGAGTTCATCCCCGCCATGAAGCGTCTGATTGCCGAGTTGAACGACTTCCTGGCTGCTAACGCTGAAGAGTTCGCTCAGATTAAGAAGTCCGCTCAGCGCGACTATATCATTCGCAAGCTCTCTCCCGCTAACTCAGCTATCTACGCCAGCCTGCCCGAAGGTGTAGCTCGTCAGCTCTCACTCGACCGCGACCCTCACGGCAATGTACAGGTATCACTTATCGAAACTGAAAAGCTTCTCTCTGAAATGGTGGGCAACAAGCTCGCTCAGTGGAAGGAGGAAGGAAAGTATGTAGGCAAGTTTGCCGCTCAGCACCACTTCTTCGGTTACGAAGGCCGTTGCGCTGCGCCCTCTAACTTCGATGCTGACTACTGCTACTCACTGGGTTACGCTGCTTCTGCCCTGATTGCCAATGGCAAGACTGGCTACATGTCATCTGTACGTAACACTACAGCTCCTGCTGATCAGTGGATTGCTGGCGGTGTGCCCATCACCATGATGATGAACATGGAGCGCCGTCACGGCGAGATGAAGCCCGTTATCCAGAAGGCCTTGGTTAAACTTGATGGTAAACCCTTCCAAACTTTTGCCGCTAAGCGTGCAAAGTGGGCTATGGAGACAGACTATGTATATCCCGGTCCTATCCAGTACTTCGGTCCTACTGAGGTATGCGATGAGCCGACCAAGACGTTGCAACTGGAACAGAGTAAGTAAGCCACGCTCTACCTACTCATGTTAGCATAAACCATACGAAGGGCAGATGAATTTTTTCGAAAACGATTCTGCCCTTCTTTTTATATTCTAAATGAGAGAAAAGAAGAAGACTTCCCTTAAGAGGACAAAGAAGAAACAATCGCTCTATCGCCCCATGCCCACCTGGCAGCGGATGATACTGGCTGTGCTGATGGTCAGCCTCTTTGCATTCCTCTTTTATTGGTACGGTGTGCGTCCGTACGCTTATCGCTGGAAGCCCTGCTATGGTTTCCAGGGTTATGGCGTCTGTCTTCCTTCTGATTACCACATTCATGGCTTTGACCTCTCGCATCATCAGGGGAGTGTTGACTGGTGCTATTTGGCAGCCAACTGCAATCCGCTTTTCCCTCTGCGTTTCGTCTTTATCAAGGCTACTGAAGGTACCGATTTAGCTGACGAGGCCTTTGATACCAACTTTGCCCAAGCCCGCGAAAAGGGCTTTCTGCGTGGGGCTTATCATTACTTTAAGCCTAAGAGTGATCCGTTGCTTCAGGCCGATTTTTTCATTCGCCGTGTAGCGCTTCAGAGTGGCGATTTCCCTCCTGTACTCGACGTGGAAGAGCGTGGTCGCCTCAATAAGGCCGAATTCCAAACCCGCGTCAAACAGTGGCTCGACCGAGTTGAGGCACACTATCACGTTACACCTATTCTTTACTCAGGTTACAAATTCCGTAAAAAGTACCTCAACGATACGATTTTTAATCGCTATCCCTTCTGGATAGCCCATTATTATGCCGATTCAGTCAGCTATCAAGGTCCGTGGCACTTTTGGCAACATACTGATGTAGGCCGTTTACCAGGGATAGATAAAGCGGTTGATCTCAATATCTTCCGAGGGACGGAAGAGCAACTGCAAGCCCTCACCATACGATAAGCGTCATAAAGCTGGAGAGAGCGAAATAGGCCAATCAGGAAAAAAGTACCGCCCCAACATTTGGCGGAATCAAAATAAAAAACGATATTTGCAAAAGCGAATGACGGTTGATGAATTCATTTGTCAACGTGTCATCTCGTCATTTTGTCATTTCGTTAACAAAATAAGAACTATGGACAGCAGTACATTCGTCATTAACGTTGGCCGTCAATTAGGCAGTGGAGGTCATGAGGTAGCCGAAAAATTGGCTCAACGCTTACAGATACCTTTTTACGATAAGGAGTTGATCCGTATAGCCTCTGAAGAGAGTGGCCTTTGTCCGGAGGTTTTTGAAAAGGCAGACGAACGGGCTTCGCAGAGCTTTTTAAGTCACTTCTGGGGTATGCGTTTCCCCTTTGTGGGCGATAGTGCCGTCTCTGCGACCAACTGTCTGAGTAATGATGCTCTTTTTCAGGTGCAGAGCGACGTAATCCGTAAACTGGCTTCAGATCAATCAGCCCTCTTCGTTGGTCGTTGTGCCGATTACATTCTGCGCGACCATCCCCGTTGTGTCAACCTCTTTATCTCCTCCAGCCCCAGCGAGCGTATCAAGCGCCTCTGCCAGCTGCACCACGTCAGTGAGACAGCGGCCGAAGAGTGGATTGAAAAAGCCGATGACAAACGGGCCAGCTATTACAATTACTACACCTTTAAACAATGGGGTGCGGCGGCTTCGTATCACCTTTGTATAGACTCATCTGTGCTCGGTATAGAGGGTACTGTGG
>CAMAMO010000161.1 GCA_945836915.1 uncultured Mediterranea sp. | reverse complement strand
CGAGGGCAGATTCATCGTCTTCTCTTCATTAGTCAACGGGGGCAACTTCATCAGTGCATTGACAACCTCTTCTTCCTCTTCTGAGGGGCAATCAGGCATATCGTTGTAGAAGGCCTTCTCGCTCTCCTTGCTGAACTGAGCGGTCTTACCCTGACGGTCTTTACCCTCCTGGGTGAAGATCAAGGCGTCGGCAGCCCAACAGCCACGGTATTTGTGTTGCTGCATCCATACGGGCAAGTCACCGCTGAAGCGGTTGAGGTTGACAGAGATATAGCGCAGCTTGGGCATGATGACACCGCCATCAAACTGCTCCGGATAGAGTTCTGGTAACTGACCATACAGCAGATTGTATGAGAGGTTCAGATACTCCAGTTCAGGGAAGGTCGTGAAGAGTGTTGAGGGTACCTGATCCATCAAACCTACGGGGCGACCGGTTGAGGGGTCGATACCTGAGGCCGGTATGGTGGCCAGATTCTTCACACTGGAACCATCCGAGATGCGGCAACCATTTATGTGAAGGTATTTCAGACGCTTGCCCATGCCCTTCAGCGGATTAATCACGTCAGAGAGTTTGGTGAAGCTGTTGGCGCCAAGGTTCAACTCTTCAAGGCTTTCCATCTTCTTACCCATATCTTCGGGCAGCTTGGCTATGCCGTAACCAAAGAGTGAGAGGCTCTTCAGGTGCTTCAGTTCAGTGATTTCAGGACCTAATTCAATGCTGAGCAGGTAGGAGTTGGCGTTCGACATAACAATCAGTGTTTCCAGCTGGTCGAGGTGGCGAATCTGTGCGGGTAGGGTCTCCTTGGTTTGAATCAGCGCGATGCGCAGCGATACGACGCGCTCTTCAGTACGTGTTTCGATGAACTTGCCATCTTCGTAGTAGTCGTAGGTGATGGGACGAGTCACCACATTGCTCCAGTGAGTAATGGGTCGGCTGGTGTTCCATTGTACACCGGCATTCAACATACGGGCTACGGTCAGAATAGCCAGCGAGTCGCCTGTGCGTGAGGAGTAGATGCGAGGAGCCGCTTCCTGAATGACACGTACCTTCTTCTCGATGGCATTGGCTCTACCGCTCTCTTTGAAGATGACATAGCCTTCGCGCTCACCGTCGCTATTCACGTGGGTTTTGAAGCGTACGCGGAAGGAGTGTGGGCGAGGAATGGTAGTCTCTGGTTTGAAATTGGTATCAGAGTTGCTGTCCATCGACAGCCAATCTTGGTACTCTGCAGGTATCTCTACCTGATAAGGCACGTTGGCTGTGGCCACAATATCTACATACGACTTGTCCAGTTCGCGATAGTGAGGAATGTGCAACGTATCGTCTGTGAGGCTCTCAAAGCGGATGGTTCGGTCATAACCGCCTTGTGTAACGCGCAGCGAATAGGTACCTTGCTGGGTGCGAAACTCCACGATGCCCTCACGTTGGGTGTACATATAGGATGAGTCCGCCTTGATGGTGCAGATGGCATTACCTACGCCGTTGGCAGGCGTAACCATGCACCAGTCAGTCTGTGAGGCCACACTCCATGCGCTGTTGGTGGTGATGCGTACCTGGGCTTCACCGCCATTTTCGGCCAGTTCTACCACCTCGGTATCCATCTCAAAAGCAGCAGATGGCTTGTCGTCATCGTCGCTGCACGAGGCTAACGAAGCACCGGTCAACAGGGTAAAAGAGAGGAGTAATACTCCGGGAAATCTATTCATTTTCATCATCTACCTCCTAATTATTTATTCATATCTAAATCGAGAATCGCACAGCCCAGGATGTATTGGCTGGAGTCGAAGCCAAAAGCATATTGGCCATTGGCTATCTTGGTGCAGACCGATGCGGGCATGTTGACCTCGATATTGGGATTGTCTGACAGATTAAACTCAAAGAGCAGCGTGGGGAAGTTGTTCTCCGGTACCACACGCAGGTCGTTGCCTGAGAAGTCAAGGTATCTCAAGGCGAACATGCTGTTGAGTGCGGTGGGGAACTCTTTAAAGCAGCGTGAGCCATCCTTGCGGCTGAACTGACCCTCCATGTACAGTTTGTAGAGCGACATGACACCGACAAGTGCCGTAGGCATTTGGGTAAAGGCACAGTAGCTCAAGCTCAAACCATTCAGGTAGGGCAAGGTCTTTACATTGAATTGGCTTGGCAGACCGCGCAGAGGGTTACCCGAGAGGTCCCAAGCGGTGACGTGGTCAAAGTATTTGAATCCATCCTCGTAGGAGAGTGAATCGACGCTGCAGTCGGCCATCTCGAGGAACTCGAAATAGACGCGGTGCGGATAGCGACCCTCGTCAACGGCCTTTGCAAAGGCAGCGGGGAAGAAGCGGGTGTTGCCCTTGCCGGCACGGCGCTCACCGATGGGGTTGCCTGAGATGGTGAGTGTATTGGTACGGATGCCCTTGAAACCCTCCATACTGCTGATCTTGTTATAACCAAAGTCGATGTCGTCGGCTACGTAGATACCTTCGATGGCGGTCTGGTTGAAGAGCAGGGGGAACTTCTCAATCAGGTTGTTGCTGCAGACAAACTTCTCCACGTCGTCGGTGCCGCAGAAGTGTTCGTCAATACCGGTGATGCGGTTGTTCTCAAAGAAAGCTTGAATAGGTGCAAAGGCCGGTTTAAACATAGCGCCTGGCTTTTCTGGCAGGTAGGTCAGACGGTTGTCTGAGAAGTCAAGCAGTACCAGACGGTCGTGGTCCAGAATATCCATGGGGAATTTGGTCAGACTGCAACCGGTGGCATACATAATCTGTAAATCGGGGTTGTTCTTCACCATCTGGTTGATGCCTTCAGTCAATTGCAGACTGCCTTCATCACCCTCAATGGTGGTGTTACTCAAGTTGATGGCCACGATGTTTTTCATCTTGGTCAATGCTTCGGGGAAGCGTTTGAAGGGACAGTTGTAAAACTCTACATCGGTCAGATTAGGCAAATCGGCCAGTTCGATGGGCAGATCGCTTACGTCGCCATTGGCTACGTAGAGATACTCTAACTGTTGCAGCTTACCGATGCTGTGAGGCAAACTGGTGACGTGGTTGGTGTGGCTACCTTTATCCAGGTCGTATGTAGCGGGTTGGGCGTAGGTAAAGCGTTGCTGGTTCTTCTTCTCATAGAGGTCACTCTGCTTGCGAGCGTGGCGAAGGGCCAGTTGTTCACGTCCAATCTCCAGACGTTTCGTTTTCAGTACTCCTTGGTTATAGAGTTGGTAGGGGTTGATGACGTAGCTGTTGCCACCTTCTGAACCGGTATCGTTGTGTGTACCGACCCACAGGCTCTCCAGCTGGTCCAGGTTACCTAAGATTTCTGGAATGTCTCCCTTGGGATTGAAACCTCCTAAGTTCAAGGTCTTTACGCGACCGTTGTTGTCGAGCTGTACGCCCGGTTGGTTACCCCATTCGTCGATGTTACGGTTCTTGAAACGCCAGTTACTCTTGGCGGGGAATTCGTCACCGCTGAAGCTCCAGTTCTCTCCATCAAGGGCCACCCAGAGGTTGTAGAGGGTGATGTAGTCGTTGATGGCCTTCATGTTCTTGGGGTAGGTCACGTTGATATCACGGTGGTTGAGCAGTGTAGGCTCAATCTTGATGGTTTGGTTGGGATAGGTTACCAGCACCAAGTGTTGACGGTTCTTGTCATAGTACTTCACCTCGGTGATGGTGTATTCACCGGTCTCCCAGTTCACTGTATCGGTATGGAATTCCGATTCAGAGCGTTTCCGGAAGAGGGTAAACTCTTGTGTGCGGGGCATCTGGCCTTTGCGGGTGTAGGTGACGTCGATGCTCTGCATGTTATCGTATTGGAAGTCGGTCTCATCCTGCTTGATGGCCACACGGGTATTGGCTGCATCCATCTGATCTTGGTAGTTGGACATATCGCGGATCAGATTGAAGCAAACGTTGCCACGCGTTGTGGCATTCACAGCAAGTTCCAGTTCGGTCAGGTGGCCTGGCACGATTTCGAACTCATTATTGCTGTCAGGGTAGGCTTGAAGCAGCTCATCGGGTTGCTCCTTGCCGGGTTTTACCGAACCATAGACCACATATCCTGTCAGTTTATAACCGCCTGCAGCCAGTTCAAGTGTTTCGGTTGACAATCCCGATCCTTCAGCGCCTGTTACAGCCTGCAGATTAAGTGTCTGCACCACCGATA
>CAMAMO010000160.1 GCA_945836915.1 uncultured Mediterranea sp. | reverse complement strand
TGCGTCAAGCTCTGGATGCGAAGCGCAAGCAGGTAGAATCTCTGGTAGAGTATGTAAGGAAAGCGGAAAAGGCCGTCAACGACAGTAAAAGCAGAATCGATACGGCATGCAGACTGATTGAGGAAAAAAGGAATGTGGTGCTAAAGGCAGAGCAAAAAGTCTGCGAGCTGCTTGTTGGCTCGTGGCCCATCGATTGGCACCTGTCGCCAGATGCTTTTGCTGAGCACCTTACCCAAGCTGCCAATAGATACGAGGCAAACGTTCAGGAGAGACAGACGCTGGTTGCGAAAGAGAATCAGGCGACGACCTATTTGCAGCATGTGGCTACTGTGATACATGCTATCTTGGAGGCCATGCCTCACTGGAAAGAGATTGAATCAACCCATGCCTCGCTGATAGAAAACCTGCTTGAACAAGCCAACAAGATTCATCAGCGCGTCACTGTCACCCTCACTCAACTGAAATTGGCTGAAGAGCATTATCAAACGAACCACGCTCAGCTCAGTACCTTCTTGGCAGAAAATGCCACCCTGACTATCGATCGGTTGAATCTGCTCGACAGCTATACCTCGAATGACATCGTGCGCATTGATGGTGAGTTGAAGCAGTATCGCGATGACGTGGTGGCCAAAAAAACCTTGCTAAACAGTGCCCAGAAGGCCTTAGCAGAGCATCAGCAGAAGAGGCCTGACCTGACAGAAGATGAGACGCTCGAGACCCTCATGGAGCGAATCGAGGGCTATACCAGGCAGTTGGAGGAGATGGGCGAACAGAAAGGCTCCATTAACCAAGAGCTGAGAACCGATGCGGAGAACAAAGAGAAGCTTGGAGCCTTTATCAAGGAGGCTGACGAGAAGCAAGCGGTCTATCAGAAGTGGTCCCGTCTGAACCAGCTGATTGGAGACGCCACAGGCAGCAAGTTCCGCAAGATTGCGCAGAGTTATGTACTGACCAGCCTGATTCATTCAGCTAACAGCTACATGAAGACGCTGTCTGACCGCTACACGCTAAAAGTCACACCGGGCACCTTCGTCATCTCGCTGGAAGACGCCTATCAGGGATTTGTTTCACGAGCGGCCAGTACCATCTCTGGCGGTGAAAGCTTCCTCGTCTCCCTCTCGTTGGCACTGGCTTTGAGCGACATCGGCCAGCAATGGCAGGTGAACACCCTGTTCATCGACGAAGGTTTTGGAACACTCAGCGGAGAGCCCTTACAGAAAGCGATTGAAACCCTCCGCTCGCTCCATTCCAAAACTGGCCGGCACGTTGGCATCATCAGCCACGTCGAGGAACTGCAAGAGCGCATTCCCGTACAGATTCAAGTCAACCAAGAGGGAAACAACTCAAGCAGTAAGATTACCATCATCCCCTCCTCTCCTGATCACGTATCATCTAACGAATAAAAAATAAAGATAAAATGCAGAAATTCGTCATAACAAAGGATGGAGCGCTTCGCTTCGGCGACGTCAGTTTACACAAGGATTTACTACCTTGGGGTGAAAGCGAATGTTTCGGTGGGGGCTTCTGGCGGGTGGAGGCTGGCAGTATCAGCCTCTATGGCCGTTCGTTCGACTTCGGTCCGCCACAACTTAACCAGGTTCGCCGCATTGAGTGGCTAGGTATCGGAGGCAAACCGGTGCCCCTCTTCTACTACCCCAATTACCCCGAATTGGATTTGGCAGAACCTGTTTATGTAAATTATTGATACAGATAACCCAAAAATGATTCTAATAATGAAACGACTAATTATGATTAACCTATTTTGTTCACTGTTAGGTTTGTTCGGCTGCCAGGCTCAGTCGAGTAAGTACAAAACCGTTGGCGTCGATGAGTTTGCCACCATTATAGCCGATACAACGGTGGTTAGGCTGGATGTGCGCACAGCCAATGAGTACGCTGAAGGGCACATCGACGGAGCGATAAACATCGATGTGCTTGGTGCAGATTTCGAGAGCAAGGCGCTTCAAACCTTGCCCAAAGAGAAAACCATTGCCCTCTACTGCCGCAGCGGCAACCGCAGCAAACGGGCTGCCAAGATTCTGGCCGATAAGGGATATCAGGTTGTTGAACTGAGCACCGGCTACATGGGATGGAAGAAGTGATGTCAATTCATCACCCTATGGTCACCACAAACCGTGAACCCTTGGCTTGATAGCTACGGTCCAGAATCAGCGAAGCGCCTAAACGTTGAGCGATTTTTCTGGCCAGCGGCAAGCCAAGGCCTACACCGGGTATGAACTCATCCACCTTGTAGAAGTTCTCGAAAATCTTCTCATCCTCACCTTCGGGGATGCCTTTGCCGGTATCAGTCACACTGAAGCGGAGGTGGCCAGCTTCATCCTGATCGCAGGCCAGTTTGATGGAACCCTCAGATGTAAACTTCACGGCGTTGTTCATCAAGCAGGCAAGCAGGCGCTGCAGCCCTTTGGCATTGACGGCTATGGTACTCAATCCACTACGGTTCACGGCGTGTACTTCCACACCTGGCTGATGCATGGGGGTGGCATCGCACACCTCATCAAGCAGCGTGTCAATAGAGACCTCGTCGGTAGGCAGGATGTCATCGCTGCTCTCATACTCCGACATCTCCAAGAAGGTGTTCAGCATCAACGTCATGTGCTGAGTCTGTTCGGCAATGATATCGTTCACCTTGCGCTTTTCGTTCTCATCCATCGTCATATCGGGGTCTGTCAACAGCTGTACAAAGCCCGAAATTTGGTTCAGAGGCGTACGAATCTCATGCGACATATTTTGGATAAAGCTGCTCTTCATCTTGTTTTCCTCCTCCGTCTTGCGCTGGTTCACCACCTGCGGCCGTTCCTCTTCACGCTTCAGATGGAGTGACCATTTGCGGTATTCAGCCGGATTCAGACCGAAGTGGCGAATAAAGAGACGCTGGAAAGCAGTTAGATTATCGAAACCGCATTTCGCAGCCACCTCGTTGACCTCAAGAGAGGGATTGGTACGGAAGAGATGGGCGGCTTGTCGTAACTGCATCTCCTCCATCACCTGCGTAGCCGATTCGTTGGTATCCTTCTCAGAGGGGTCAATCAGCTGACGGATAGCACGCACGGTGGCCTTGCTCTGGCGATTGATGCGGCGGTTGTAGTAGATCATCACCCCTACGAAGGCAAAAGCCACTATCAGGAAGATCATGCTGGTGATAAGATAAGAATGCTGCGTTGAGAGCTTCTGTTTCTGCTCTTGCAGCAGTTTCTCCTTCTCTTGCGTTTCATAAATCTTGCTCAACTGGGCAGCATCGCCCTCCTGAGTGCGGGTATAGAGGCTATCCTTGATGGTAAGGATGCGCTGAGCCGTCACGCGGGCATCGTGCTCACGCCCTAAGGCGACGTAGGCTGTCAGCTGGCGCTCAAGGACGTTCTTGAGGTAATCGGTGCTAATGCTATCAAACTGCGATTGAAACATGGGGTCCACCTCATTCAGAATGGAGAGCACCTTCTGATAACGCTTGCCAACCATGTAATGCCCAGCCGCACGCACCAGACTGCTGACCGATTTCGACTCACTGGCCATCATCTTTTGCATATAGAGCTCCGATTTGGTAAAGTCGCCCAGCTGGTCATAGACCTTCATGATATTTGAATAGATCTCCATTTGGCGCCTGTGACGTAATGGTTCGGGGAATTGTTCGCAACCGTCCAGCAGTTCCAGCGTATATTCAGCGTGTGGAATCAGCGCCTTGGCCTCGGCCAGCATGCCGCGATTGTAATAGGTCTCCATCAACTCGCCTGCCACATAGACCACATGATTGGCTTCCAACATATTATGAGGATGCGCATAGCGCAGCGAGTCCTGATGAAGCACCTCCTGCAGCAGGCGCATACCCTCCTCTACGTTGCCGCTCGACAGCATACAGCGTCCCATGGCAAACGAGAAGTTCAGCTCTTGAAGCGGAATTTGGGCCCGTTTGGCCAAATCAAATCCTCGCTTCAAATAGGTCAGGCAGCTTTTGAAATTGCCTCGGCGGTAATCGCGTTCGGATATCAGGTTGTAGGCACTGCAGCAGTTATTAGGGTCCTCCTGTTCAAAACGAGGATCGGCTGTAGCCTGCATGGCATGATAAATGGCCAGACGGGGCTGCGAGAGGGCGTTTTGATAAACGATGCTTCGCATATAGTGTGCCAAATAGGCAGGGGCCAGC
>CAMAMO010000159.1 GCA_945836915.1 uncultured Mediterranea sp. | reverse complement strand
GCCTCTACCTTGGCCTGTTCGGCCATGCGGTGCTTCATCTCTTTGTCGTAAAGCATGGAGCGCAGCAGTCGGAGGGCGTTCTCGCGGTTCTTAGGCTGGTCGCGGGTCTCGGTGTTCTCAATCAAGATTTCCTCCTCCTCGCCGGTGTAGGGGTCTTTGTACTGGTAGCGCAGGCGTACGCCTGATTCCACCTTGTTCACGTTCTGACCGCCGGCACCGCCGCTGCGGAAGGTGTCCCACGAGATGCGGGCTGTCTCGATGTTCACCTCGATGGTGTCATCTACCAAGGGGGTGACGAAGACTGAGGCAAACGAGGTCATGCGCTTGCCCTGTGCGTTATAGGGCGATACGCGTACCAGTCGGTGCACGCCGTTCTCGCCCTTGAGGTAACCGTAGGCGTAGCTGCCGCTGATTTCGATGGTGCAGGTCTTGATGCCCGCCTCGTCGCCCTCTTGCAGGTTGGCGATGGTGGCCTTGTAGCCGTGGGTCTCGGCGTAACGCAGGTACATGCGCATCAGCATGCTGGCCCAGTCTTGGCTCTCGGTGCCACCGGCGCCTGAGTTGATCTTCAGTACGCAGTCCATCTGGTCAGCCTCTTCGCGCAGCATGTTCTTCAGCTCCAACGCCTCTACCGCCTCGGCAGCCTTGGCGTAAGCCTCGTCCACCTCGGCCTCGGTTACTAACTCATCCTTATAGAAGTCGAAGGCCAGCTGCAGCTCCTCGCTCAGCGTCTTCACTTCGTTATAGCCCGCAATCCATTGCTGCAGGCCTTTTACCTTCTTCATCTGCGCTTCGGCCGCCTTTTGGTCATCCCAAAAGCCGGGTGCCTGGGTGCGCAGCTGCTCCTCCTCTACCTGTATCTTCTTGCCTTCGATGTCCAGGTAGCGGCACAGCGCCTCGGTACGTTCCTTAATATCTTTCAGTTGATCAGAAGTTATCATGATATCATGTTTTGCATTCAGGGCGCAAAATTACAAAAAAAAGACGGGATAGAGAACAAACAAACGAAAAAACCACTATCTTTGCTCGCAAAGAAACCAAATTAATCGACGATATTATGAGTAAAGCGAAACGAGAAATGAAGCGCAAGGCGCGCGAAGCCCGTGAAAAAGAGCAGGGTAAGCGCGTAGTAATAGGCATTGCGATTGCAGCCGTGGTACTGGTTATCCTGATGATGGCCCTCTACTCCATGTGGTAATTAAACGTAGGTAGATGGCACAGGAGATTGAACGTAAATTTTTAGTCAAGGACAAGAGCTACCGCCAGCTGGCTACATCGCGTAGCCGCATCATTCAGGGTTACATCAGTACACAGCGTGGCCGCACGGTACGCGTGCGCTTGCGCGATGACAAGGCCTACCTCACCATTAAGGGAGCCACCGATGCCAGCGGCATGAGCCGCTATGAGTGGGAGAAGGAGATACCTACCGTCGAGGCGCGCGAGTTGTTGAAACTTTGCGAGCCCGGCGCCCTGATTGATAAGATTCGCTATCTGGTGCCTGTAGGCCGCCACACCTTTGAGGTGGACGAGTTTTACGGAAGTAACGACAGCTTGGTGGTGGCCGAGGTTGAACTGAAGAGTGAGGACGAAGAGATAGAGCGCCCCGGGTTCCTGGGTGAGGAGGTAACGGGCGACGTACGTTACTATAACTCGCAGCTGATGCTTCGTCCCTACACCACCTGGGGGCAGAAATCCGCTGAAGATTCTCAGTCGTCTAACCTTGATAAAAAGAAATGCCTTAAAGAGAGGAAACTGCTGGTGTAGAGGGGTGGCTGCTCTAAGGCAGCTCTAAGGTAACTCCCAAGTTCCTCCCAAGTCACTCTAATCTTCCCCTAATCCCGGATTAGTGAATGGTTAGAGAAACGTTACAGGAAGGTTAGAGATGGATTAGAGCTTTGAATGAAGAAGGGCTGTGGAATGACTGAAAGTAGGTGGGCTTTTCCACAGGGCGCAAAATATTGCGCCCCTACAATTAGGTGTATCCGTTTTAAATTTTTAGTTGAATATCCTTTTGTATTTCATTCGGTTTGCACTATCTTTAGATAAGTTAGGCTGCACCTCGGAAATAAAAATAAAAGCAAGCTTTCATTTTGTATTTCACTCGGTTTGCACTATCTTTGCTCCTACAGAAATAATAAAGCGGTGAATTATGAAGTACCCTATTGGCATACAGAGCTTTGATCAGATTCGTGAGGATGGTTTCGTCTATGTGGATAAGACGGCCTTGGTGTATGACCTCGCCCAAAATGGGAAGATCTATTTCTTGAGTCGCCCACGGCGATTTGGTAAGAGTCTGCTTATCTCTACCTTGAAGCACTACTTCCTGGGCCACAAGGCGTTGTTCCAAGGACTGGCCATCGACCAGTTGGAGAAGGAGTGGACGGTCTATCCTGTATTCCATTTGGACTTCAATGGCGGAAACTTCATGCAACATGGTTCTTTGAGAGAGCGTATTGAAGCCTACTTGAGTAATTGGGAGCGGGAGTATCAAATTGACAATACATCACATGATTTAGGTTTGCGATTTAGCGTGGTGCTGCAGGAGGCCCACATGCAAACGGGACATCGTGCGGTGGTGCTGATTGACGAATACGATAAACCTATTCTGGATGTGCTCGATTCCAATGCATCATTTACAGATGAGTCGGGCAACCGCATCACGTTGGAGGATGATCACCGCAATATCCTCAAAGGTTTCTATAGTACCTTCAAGGCAGCGGATGCGGACCTGCGCTTCGTGATGCTGACGGGTGTGACGAAGTTCTCTCAAGTGAGTGTCTTTAGCGGCTTCAACCAGCCAAAGGACATCAGTATGGACAAGCGTTATGAGGCGCTTTGCGGTATCACGCAGGAGGAGCTGGAAACTGTTTTTGCCGAACCTATCCGTAAGCTTGCTGAGGATATGGAGGTCAGTGTGGACGAGATGAAGCAGATGCTGAAGTTGCAGTACGACGGTTACCACTTCAGCCCCGCCATGACGGACATTTACAACCCCTTCAGTTTGCTGAATGCTTTTGACTCGAGGATGCTTCGTGACTACTGGTTTGCCTCGGGCACGCCCACCTACCTCATCCGTCTGCTTAACCACAGCAACGAGCAAATCAACGAGTTGACGGGCAAGTACTATGACGAGAGCATGTTTGTGGATTATAAAGCTGATGTGGAGCGTCCGCTGCCCATGATTTACCAAAGCGGCTACCTTACTATCAAGGGGTATGACTTTCTAACCCGTACCTACCTGCTGGACTTCCCCAACAACGAAGTGCGGCAAGGATTCCTTACCTTGATTGCTTCCAATTACCTCAAAACGCATGAGACACCCTTATCCTGGGTGCAAGAAGCCTTCCGTCAGCTGAATCGGGGTGATGTGGAGCCCTTCTGTGAGTCGCTCACGGCCTTCCTCTCCAGCATCCCTTACGACAGTCACGAGTCGCTGAAGGATATCAAGGCCACGGAGAAGCATTTCCAATACACCTTCTACCTGCTGTTGCGCCTGATTGGTGTCTATTGCCAGGCCATCAAGGTGGAGGACCGCCAGAGCTACGGCCGCGTGGATTGCACACTGGAGCTGAAAGAGTATGTCTATATCTTTGAGTTCAAGCTGGACGGCAGCGCGGATGAAGCCCTGCAACAAATCGAGCAGAAAGGCTACGCCAAGCCCTACGCTACCGACCCCCGACAGGTTATCCGCATCGGCATGAACTTCTCCTCCGAGACCCGCACGATTGCAGAGTGGAAGACCGTTTAATCAATTAAAAACGGATATATCAAACTGTTTGTCGTGGGTGTTATCGGGCGGAAGATATTAGCTTCGCTCAAAACATCTTATAAATTATTATACGAAGGTATAGTCCGCCCCTACAGTGGCTGATGTGTAGTATCCTGATTGAGGTTGACTACATGGTTGGCTAAAATCTTGGTACCGTTGACTCTGTTCAATAAGGTACCTCCGTCGCTTCTCCGTCGCTTCTCCGTCGTAACTCCGTTCATCGCTCGTTTAGAAGCCCTTCCGGAGGTTAAGCGGACAGCGCTCCCTCTACCACATAGTCATCACAGCCACTTCCCCTTAGGTTCCTCTTACGTTACTAAGAGGATGGTAACAGGATGCTAACAGGATGGTAAGGGAAAGGTAATAGAATCTCATCTCTTCTCATTAGTGTCCCGTTAAAATCGGGATCAGTTAAATATTAATCAAATAACCCCGG
>CAMAMO010000158.1 GCA_945836915.1 uncultured Mediterranea sp. | reverse complement strand
ACAGTCGTCCCACCGAGGAACAACTTCAGGCGCAACAGCACTACTACGATTCGATTGCTCAGGTTCAGCAACGTGAAGCTGAGTTGAAACAGAAAGCAGAAGCCGCTTTGGCCAATGAGCGTCAGCTTAAAGCCGAAACCGATTCCACCTCACTCTTCTTCGCATCGCGCAAGGGAGAACAGAAAGAGGTCGTGATTGAAAACGACTTGATGCGTCTGGCTGTAGCCAATAAGGGTGGCCGAATCTCGTCGGTTACCCTCAAGGAGTATATGGAACAGGATAAGCAGACCCCTGTCACCCTGTTTAGCGGTGAGGATGCCTCGATGAATTTCCTCTTCTATAATCAGAAGGAGACGATTCAGACGGCCGACTACTATTTCACTCCCGTAGCTCAGACTGACACCACGGTCACCATGCGCCTGCAGGCAGACTGTGACAGCTATTTTGATTTCACCTACACGTTACGCCCTGGCAGTTATCTCGTAGAAATGTCATTGCAAGCCGTAGGTATGGCTGGCAAACTGACCAATGGCAAGCAGAGCGTTGATATCGAGTGGCATCAGCGTGCCCGTCAGATTGAAAAGGGATATACCTATGAGAATCGCCTGGCCGAGCTTACCTATAAGCTCTATGATGAAGGAACGAAAAGCCTCTCTGCAGCAAGCAACGAGGAGAAAGAGGTGGCTGAACCTCTCAACTGGATTGCCTTCAAGAATCAGTTCTTCTCAGCCGTTCTGATCAGCGACGCCAAGTTCACCCAGAGCAAGCTCACCAGCCAGATGGAGGCTCAAGGCAGCGGTTACATCAAGAACTACCGCGCGCAAATGAGCACCCCCTTCGACCCCACCGGTGCAGAGCCCACGGTGATGAACTTCTACCTCGGTCCTAACCATTACAAGACGTTGAGCGCCCTTGACCGCGGTCGCGACCACGACTGGGACCTCAACAACCTGGTTTACTTGGGATGGCCTATCATCCGCTGGGTCAACCTCATCTTCACCATCAACCTCTTCGACTGGTTGACTGGCTGGGGTTTGAGCATGGGTATCGTCCTGTTGCTGATGACCCTCATCGTGAAGTTGGTTATCTACCCCACTACGTGGAAGACCTACATCTCTTCGGCCAAGATGCGCGTGCTTCGTCCCAAGATTGAAGAGATCAACAAAAAGTATCCCAAGCAGGAGGATGCAATGAAGAAACAGCAAGAGGTGATGGGCCTCTACAGCCAGTATGGCGTCAGCCCCATGGGTGGATGTCTGCCCATGCTGATCCAGATGCCCGTTATCATGGCCCTCTTCTTCTTTGTGCCCAGCGCCATCGAGTTGCGTCAGCAGAGCTTCCTCTGGGCGGACGACCTCTCCACCTATGATGCCCTGATTACCTTCCCCCACATCCCCTTCATTGGCGACCACATCAGTATCTTCTGTCTGTTGATGACCATCACCACCATCCTCAACACCAAGTACATGATGCAGCAGCAAGACAATGGCGCTAACCCCCAGATGGCAGCCATGAAGTGGATGCAGTACCTCATGCCCCTGATGTTCTTCTTCATTTTGAACGACTATCCTGCCGGCTTGAACTACTACTACTTCCTCTCAACGCTGATAGGTGTAGTAACCACCATCGTACTGCGCCGTACCACCGACGAGGCGAAGTTGCTTGCTCAGCTTGAAGCCAACAAGAAAGACCCCAAGAAGATGAAAAAGACCGGCTTCGCTGCCCGTCTTGAGGCGATGCAGAAGCAGCAAGAAGAGCTGATGCGTCAGCGTCAGCAACAGCAGCAGAAGTAAAAGGCCTAAACGTTAATACGAAACAAAGCATCTCACCGATGGATAGCCAGGCCCCAAACCACTACCCACGCTGAGATGCTTTCTTTTTAACCCGCAACTCGTCAACTCAAGAACTTAAAAACTTAAATATGAAAACCAAATTATTGATTATGTCAGCAGCGATGACAGTAGCCGCCTGTGGTACCTCGGGCGACTCTACAGCCGACAAACGTCCCTTGATCGGACAGTCCGAAATCCAGTTAAGCAACCGTCAGTTCACGCCCGAAGCGCTTTGGGCTATGGGCCGTATTGGCGATGTCAGCGTATCGCCCACCGGTGAACAGATTGCCTACAGCGTAGCCTACTACAGCGTAGAGCAGAACCGCAGCAACCGCGAACTCTTCGTCATCTCTGCCGATGGCAAAACGCGCACCCAGCTGACGCGTGATAACTTCCAGCAAAGCCAACCCACCTGGATCAAGCAGGGCAGCCATATTGCCTATCTGAGCAACGAAGGTGGTAGCAGTCAGGTGTGGGAGATGACCCCCGATGGCCAGAACCGTCGTCAATTGACCCATTTCGATGGCGACATCGAAGGGTTTGCTTTCTCACCCGATGAGAGCCAGCTGCTCTTCATCAGCCAGGTCAAGACTGTTAAGAACACAGCCGACCTCTATCCCGACCTGCCTTTGGCCAGTGGCGTCATTGTCAACGATTTGATGTATAAGCATTGGGATGAGTGGACCACCACAGCCCCCCACCCCTTTGTGGCTCCGTTTGATGGCCACAGCGCTGGTCAAGCCAAGGATATCTTGGAAGGCCTGCCCTACGAGAGTCCTATGAAGCCCTTCGGTGGCATTGAGCAGTTGGCTTGGAGCCCCAAGGGCGATAAGATTGCCTTCACCTGCCGCATGAAGACCGGTTTGGCCTACGCCGTCTCTACTGATTCAGACATCTACGAATATGATCTGGCCAGCGGTCAGTATGTCAACCTCTGCAAGCCCTCAGAAGCAGAAGCCAACCAATTCATGGGTTACGATACCAATCCCCAATACTCACCCGATGGCCGCTACCTGGCTTGGCAGAGCATGGAGCGTGATGGCTATGAGGCTGACCAGAACCGCCTCTTCATCATGGATCGCGCCACGGGCGAGAAGCGTTTCGTCAGCAAGAGCTTCCAGAGCAATGTCGATTCCTTCCTGTGGAACAGCGACTCCAAGAGCATCTACTTCCTCGGCATCTGGCATGGTTTGGAGCAGATATATTGCCTCCACCTTGATCAAACCGAAGAGAACGACCCCACCGCTTGCCGTGTAGAACTCATCTCAAACCAGATAGCCGATTACGCCTCATTGGCCCTGGCTGGCGAGGATTTGATTGTAAAGCGTCACTCCATGAGCATGGGCGATGAACTCTATCGTTTGGGCAAAGAGGAGGTGCAGCTTACCTTTGAAAACGAACACATCTACAAGCAGGTCGATATGGGACAGGTTGAAGCCCGCTGGCAGACTACGACCGATGGCAAACAGATGCTCTCATGGGTCATCTATCCGCCCCACTTCGACCCCTCGAAGAAGTACCCCACCCTGCTCTTCTGCGAAGGCGGACCGCAAAGCCCCGTCAGCCAGTTCTGGAGCTACCGTTGGAACTTCCAAGTCATGGCCGCCCAAGGCTATATCATCATCGCCCCCAACCGTCGCGGTCTTCCCGGCTTCGGCGTAGAGTGGAACGAACAGATTAGTGGCGACTACGGCGGCCAATGCATGAAAGATTACTTCACCGCCATCGACGACCTCTGCCGTGAGAGCTATGTGGACCGCGACCGTCTGGGCTGTGTAGGAGCCAGCTTCGGCGGATTCTCCGTCTATTGGTTGGCCGGTCATCACGACAAGCGCTTCAAAGCCTTCATTGCCCACGACGGCATCTTCAACATGGAGATGCAGTATCTTGAGACCGAAGAGAAGTGGTTTGCCAACTGGGATATGGGTGGCGCCTACTGGGAGAAGCAGAATGCTGTAGCCCAGCGCACCTTTGCCAATTCGCCCCACCGCTTCGTTGATCGTTGGGACACCCCCATCCTCTGCATCCACGGCGAGAAGGATTACCGCATCCTGCCCAACCAGGCCATGGCCGCCTTCGATGCCGCCATCATGCGAGGCGTCCCCGCCCAGTTGCTCATCTACCCCGATGAAAACCACTGGGTACTGAAACCTCAGAACGGCGTACTGTGGCAGCGCACCTTCTTCAACTGGCTGGATAAGTGGCTGAAGAAGTAAGCCTCATCAAAGGTTATCATTAGATACTGATTAAAAAAATAAGAGATATCTATTTGAACAATAACAGATAAAAAAATAAAGATTATGAAAAAAACACTTCGCGACTATGCCGCTATGCGTTGGACAGCGCTACTGCTTTTAGCACTGGCCATGTTCTGTGC
>CAMAMO010000157.1 GCA_945836915.1 uncultured Mediterranea sp. | reverse complement strand
TCGAATAGCGGAAGATGGGCCGATAGCTGGTACGAGTTGTAAAAGGTGTTCACGTTGGTATAGGTATTGGTCTCGGGGTCGATGGCGCGGCCAAAGTTGTATTGCCCGCCCACATTCCCCTCGATGGCGGGTAGGAAGGCGCCAGCAGCTTTGGTGCGCTCAATCTTGTAATCCTTCAAGGCGAAGGACTGTAACCGCACATCGTGGTTATGCGTCACGGCGTAAGCGATGCAGCGCTCTACGCTCCACACCTCCTGCGCGAAGCACTCCGCAAAGAGAGACCATAATAGGATGATAGCTATTACATATTTCATAATCGCTGGTTTTTGATGCAAATGTAGGAGAAGAAAGGCAATATGCAAGGGGTTACAACCCTTCAAATGCACGATTGTATGGAAATTAGACACCAAAGTGTATGATAATCATACAGTGCGGCGCAAAAATAGATGGGTGCAGAATTGAAAAGCAAAAATAAAACGGGTTTCTTTTTGCATTATTTCTCTGCTTGCACTATCTTTGCAAGCTGAAAATGAAATTCATAAAACGTATAACGTATAAAACCATGATGAAAAAGATATTCTGCGTGGCCATGGCCGCGATTGCTTTGAGTGCTTGCCATACCGAACCCAAATTTTGTGTGGAGGGACATGTTACCGGTGCAGAGGGGAAAATGCTCTATTTTGAAGCCTCCTCGCTTGAGGGCGTTGTAGCACTCGATTCAGTCAAACTGGGCAGCAATGGCTCGTTCCGCTTCAAACAGCCTCAACCCGAATCGCCAGAACTCTACCGCTTGCGTGTAGAGGAGAAGGTTATCAACCTCTCCGTTGATTCTACCGAGACGCTGACCGTACAGGCTCCTTACGTGGACTTCGCTACAAAGTATAGCGTGGAGGGGTCGGAAAACTGCTCTCAAATAAAAGAACTGGTGCTTCGTCAGGTGAAGTTGCAGGCCGATGTTGATGCGCTGGCTGCAGATATGCGTGCTAACAAGCTCACTCCCTCGCTCTTTCAGGAGCAACTGAACGGACTGGTCAATAGCTTTAAGGAGGAGGTAAAGGTTAACACCATCTTTGCCCACCCTAACACCACGGCGGCTTACTATGCTCTCTTTCAGCAGCTGAATGGCTACCGGCTGTTCGATCCGTTGAACAGCAAGGACGATGTAAAGTGCTTTGCCGCTGTAGCTACCAGCCTCTACAACCGCTATCCTCACGCTACCCGTTCAAAAAACCTTTATAACATCGTTATCAAGGGCATGAAGAATACCCGTAAACCGCAGCAGAAGGTGATTGAGATACCGGAGGAGAAGATTAATACCACAGGTGTCATCGACATCGCGCTACGCGATATCAAGGGAGAGGTGAAAAAACTCAGCGAGCTGAAAGGCAAAGTGGTGTTGCTCGACTTTACTATCTATCAGACAGCGGTTTCTGCTTCACACAACTACCTGCTGCGCGACCTCTATGACAAGTATGCTGCCAAGGGACTTGAAATCTATCAAATCTCTCTCGATGCCGATGAGCACTTCTGGAAGACCACCGCATTGAATTTGCCTTGGAACTGCGTGCGTGATTCGCAGGGTATCTACTCGAATGTAGCCTTGGCATACAACGTCCAGGCAGTGCCTACGCTTTTCCTTATCAACCGTAAGAACGAGCTCAGTGCACGCGGTGAAACCATTAAAGATTTGGAAGCAGCGGTAAAAGCTCTGCTCTAAAAAGGTAAAAATGAGTAATTTAACCATAAATGTGTTGTAAAGCATCTTTTAAGGCTTGATTTGTATTAAAGAAAAGCCTATCTTTGCACACGAAATCATCAAGGAGGGTTCCAACATGCCAACCATGTTGGAATTCTTTTTGTTTTTTGCACGAAATATTAATTGCATTACTAACGCTAATATATTATATAGGAGGAAAAAATTATGGCATACATGTCAGAAGAGGGCTACAACAAATTGGTAGCCGAATTACGTCAGTTGGAGGCGGTAGAACGCCCTAAGATTGTAGCAGCGATTGCCGAGGCTCGCGACAAGGGTGACTTGTCTGAGAATGCGGAGTATGACGCCGCCAAAGAGGCTCAAGGCTTGCTGGAGATGAAAATCAACAAGCTGAAGGCCGTGATTGCTGATGCAAAGATTATCGATGAGTCTAAACTCAAGACAGACAGTGTACAGATCCTGAATAAGGTGGAGCTGAAGAACGTAAAGAATGGTATGAAGATGACCTATACCATTGTATCTGAAAGCGAAGCTAACCTGAAAGAGGGTAAGATTTCAGTTAACACCCCCATTGCACAAGGTCTGCTGGGCAAGAAGGTGGGCGATGTAGCCGACATCAAGGTGCCCCAAGGTATGATTCAGCTGGAGGTATTGAGTATCTCGTTTTAACATACAGGCAAGTCTGCGCAAGCGGATTTGCCTTTTTTTGTTCCACGATTCATTAATTCAAAACCGTTATGGCAACAATTTTCAGTAGAATCGTAGCAGGCGAAATTCCCTGCTATAAGGTAGCCGAGAATGAGAAGTTTTTTGCGTTCCTTGATATCAATCCCTTGGTCAAGGGGCATACACTGGTTATTCCCAAACAGGAGGTGGACTATATCTTCGATTTGAGTGACGAAGATTTAGCCAGTATGCAGGTCTTTGCCAAGCAGGTGGCTGTGGCCATCAAGAAAGCCTTCCCCTGTATCAAGGTGGGTCAGGCTGTATTAGGCCTCGAGGTGCCTCACGCCCATATCCATCTCATTCCCATGCAGAGCGAGAAGGATATGCTCTTCTCAAACCCCAAGCTGAAACTGACTGATGAGGAGTTCCGCCAGATAGCCACCGCTATCCAGGCTGCATTCTGATGGGCTGGTCGGCTATTTATTCCTCCCCCCGATAAAGTGAGGGCAAACCTCGAGGATATCACTCCTGAAGGTTTGCCCTCACTCCTTATTATATATAGGGGTCAGATGTATTTTTCACCCAGTTTGATTTGTGCGTCATTGACGTACTTGCGGATGGTCTGCTCCTCATCTTTCTTGCAAATGAGCAAGACGTTGTCTGATTCAGCTACCAGATAGCCCTCCAACCCATCAATCACCACCAGTTTCTCAGGTGGCATCGCTACGATATTATCCTTGCAATTGTAGAGCAGTGAATGGCATTTCAGTATCACGTTTCTTTGGCGATCCTTGGGCGAAAGGTCGTAGAGCGAGCCCCAGGTTCCCAGGTCGCTCCATCCAAAGTCGCCGAGCGAAACATAGACATTATCAGCTTTCTCCATCACGCCATAGTCTATCGAGACATTGGGGCAAGCAGGAAAATTCTCATCAATGAAGCTCTTTTCCTGCGGGGTGCCGTAATAGGATGCGCCTCGTTCCAGCCGGGCATTGATTTCGGGCAGGAAAGTTTCGAAGGCTGAAAGAATGCTCTTGACGTTCCAAAGGAAGAGGCCCGAGTTCCAGTAAAACTCGCCGCTCTCTACAAACACCTTGGCCAACTCCAGTTCGGGCTTTTCTGTAAAGGTCTTCACCTTGTAGAAATTATCTCCAGTCTGTTCGGCAATTTGGATATAGCCGTATCCTGTCTCGGGCCGGTTGGGCTTGATGCCTAAGGTGAGCAGGTTGTTGGTTTGTGCCACGAAGTCCAATCCTTTGGTGATAACATCCAGAAACTCCTGTTCCTTGAGGATGAGGTGGTCTGATGGGGCCACTACAATGTTTGCCTCAGGGCAGAGGGCATGGATATGGTGTGAAGCCCAGGCAATACAGGGGGCTGTATTCCGCCGGCAGGGTTCCAGAAGTATTTGGCTCTCGTCAATCTCGGGCAGTTGCTCCTTGACTAAGTCGGCGTAGATGGCGTTAGTTACAATGAGGATATGCTCAGCGGGGATTACCTTCTTGAAGCGGTCAAAGGTTTGCTGCAGCAGCGATCGGCCTGTGCCGAAGAAATCGAGGAATTGCTTGGGTAGGTTGGTACGGCTAAAGGGCCAGAAGCGGCTGCCAATGCCTCCACCCATAATGACACAATAGTTGTTATTCTGTTCTTTCATATCAATGGTCTTTTTAGTCCAATTAGGGCTTTATTGCGGTGCTAATATAGGGAAATAAATCCAAGTAAGGAAAAAAAAGGCTGTATTTTTTACTTTTCAAAGTTTTTTTCGTCGAAACGCTTGTAGATTTCAAAATTATGCGTACCTTTGCACCGCAATAAGCAAAAAGCCATGCCCAGATGGCGGAATCGGTAGACGCGCTGGTCTCAAACACCAGTGGATTCAC
>CAMAMO010000156.1 GCA_945836915.1 uncultured Mediterranea sp. | reverse complement strand
ACTAATTTTGCAGCCGAAACGATAACATAGTATAAATGTGACACGCGGAGAACGTGCCCAGAACGTAAAAAGATTGTGGACTAATGAAAGCGTTAGACTTTTTCAAACCCAAGCTCTTCACCTCGCTGAAGAGCTACTCCAAGGAGACCTTGACGGCCGATATCATGGCCGGTGTGATTGTAGGTATTGTAGCGCTGCCACTGGCTATCGCCTTTGGTATTGCCTCAGGTGTGTCGCCTGAAAAGGGTATTATTACGGCGATTATTGCCGGCTTTATCATCTCATTGATGGGTGGTAGCAAGGTGCAGATTGGCGGACCTACCGGTGCGTTTATCGTGATTATCTATGGTATTATCCAGCAGTATGGCGAGGCGGGATTGATTGTGGCTACGCTGATGGCTGGTGTGATTCTGGTGGCTTTGGGCGTGCTGAAGCTGGGTGCGGTTATCAAGTTTATACCCTATCCTATCATCGTAGGATTTACCAGCGGTATCGCCGTAACCATCTTTACCACGCAGATTGCTGACGTGCTGGGCTTGCAGCAGCAGGCGCTCGACTTGGAGGGCAATCCGCTCTTCATGGAGAACGGCGAGGCGTTGATGATTCCGCTCAAGACGCCTGGCGACTTCATGGGTAAGTGGATGGTCTATTTCGACCATCTGGATAGCATCAACGTTTGGAATACGATTGTCTCTATCGTCAGCATCATCATCATTGCCATCACCCCCCGCTTCTCCAAGAAGATACCCGGTTCGCTGGTAGCCATCGTACTGGTCACCTTGGTTGTTTGGTTGATGAAGACCTACGGTGGCATTGAGGGTATCGACACCATTGGCGACCGTTTCAGCATCAAGGCCGAACTGCCCGATGCCGTAGTGCCCACCTTGAACTGGGAGGCCGTTAGAAACCTCTTCCCCGTGGCACTGACCATTGCGGTGCTGGGTGCGATAGAATCGCTGCTCTCGGCTACCGTGGCCGACGGTGTGATTGGCGACAAGCACGACTCGAACACCGAACTGATTGCACAGGGTGTGGCTAATATGGTGACGCCGCTGTTTGGCGGTATCCCCGCTACTGGTGCCATTGCCCGCACCATGGCTAACATCAACAATGGCGGTCGCACCCCCGTGGCCGGTATGATTCATGCCGTGATTCTGCTGCTCATCCTCTTGCTGCTGATGCCGCTGGCTCAATACATCCCCATGGGCTGTCTGGCCGGTGTGCTGGTCATTGTATCCTATAACATGAGTGGCTGGCGTACCTTCAAGGCACTGCTTCGCAACCCCAAGAGTGACGTCAGCGTGCTGCTCGTAACCTTCTTCCTCACCGTCATCTTCGACCTGACCGTGGCTATCGAGGTGGGTCTGCTGATTGCCTGTGTCCTCTTCATGCGCCGTGTGATGGAGACCACCGATATCTCCGTGATTCGCGATGAAATCGACCCCAATAACGAGACCGACGTTGATACGCACGAAGAGCACCTCATCATCCCCGAGGGCGTAGAGGTGTATGAAATCAATGGTCCCTACTTCTTCGGTATCGCTACCAAGTTTGAGGAGATGATGGCCCAGATGGGTGACCGACCCAAGGTACGTATCATCCGCATGCGTAAGGTGCCCTTCATCGACTCTACGGGTATTCACAACCTGGAGAACCTCTGCATGATGTCGCAGAAGGAGAATATCACCATCGTCCTCTCAGGCGTAGTGGATAAGGTGCATAAGGTGCTGGCTAAGTCGGGCTTCTACAACCTGCTTGGCGAGGAGAATATCTGCCCCAACATCAACGAGGCCTTGGCTCGCGCTGAACAGCTGGTCAAGGAATAAACAGTTAGTGTACAGGGTAAACGATGGCACAACGAAAGCAATCAAAGAAACAGTCGCAAAAGCCACTAAGCGTCATCCTCTTTATCGGAGTGATTGTCTTGGTCTGCCTGGCCTACGAGCCGGTAGCCAAGGCGCTCCGCAAAGGGTGTGAAACGGCTGTGACAACCTTCCAGGAGGAGCTCAACCAATCGAAGAGCAACACCGCGCAGCAGGAGACCAAGGCAGCCAAGAGCAACAAGGCGAAGCAAAGCGCCAAGAAGCAGAAGGAGACCAAGCAGAAGCGATTGAGCGATATGCCGGCCGAGAGCAGCGGGATGGAACTGCCTGCCTCGCTAAAGGGCACGCGCAGCGAGTATATTCTGAAGCGCAAGGGCTACACCGCATCGTTCAACCGTGAGTGGAATCTGCCCAACTGGGTGGCTTGGGAGCTGAACAAGGATAAGTTGGTTGAGCGTGAAGGACGGAGCGACAAGTTCCTACCCGACCCCGATTTGAGCGAGGTAGAGGCAGTGACTACCGACGACTATAAACGGAGCGGATGGGACCGCGGCCACATGTGCCCTGCTGGCGACAACCGCTGGCACTGGAAAGCCATGCAAGAGAGTTTCTACATGACCAACATCTGTCCGCAAGACCATAACCTCAACCGTGGCGACTGGAAGGAGCTGGAGGAGAAGTGCCGCCGATGGGCTGAAAAGGAGGGGAGCATCTACATCGTCTGTGGACCTATCCTCTACAACCGCAAGCACCAGGTCATCGGCAAAGAGCATCGGATTATCGTGCCCGAAGCCTTCTTCAAGGTAGTGCTCTCGCTCAACGGCAAGCAACCTAAAGCGGCTGGCTTTATCTTCAAGAACAGCTCGGGCAACCGCAAACTGGAGAGCTACCTAAACACCGTGGACGAGGTAGAACGCATCACCGGCATCGACTTCTTCCACCGACTGCCCGACGACATAGAGGAAGCGGTGGAATCGAAACTGGGCGATTTTGACCTGTAAACCGCATGGCTCCACATCATACACTGACATTATTCACCTTATTATATTATTATCCTTATGAAGCGACTGAATCTATCCCTCTGCCTGCTGTTCAGCTTGATGCTGCAGATGATGGCACAGAACTACCCCTACCGAAGTGACCTGTTGTGGGTAACCGTACCCGACCACGAAGATTGGATTTACCGCACAGGCGAGAAGGCCACGATTGACCTGCAACTGCTACGCTACGGTATGCCCGTGGATGGTGTAACCGTGCACTACGAACTGGCAAACGACCTGATGGAGGCCGACCGACGCGATTCAGTCGTACTGAAAAAGGGTCGCGCCAAGATAGCCTTAGGCACGATGAAGAAGCCCGGTTTCCGCGACTGCCGCCTCTCCGTCACCTTCGACGGCAAGCGCTACAAACACCACCTCAAGGTGGGCTTCTCACCCGAAGCCATCAAGCCCTACACCCAGATGCCAAAGGATTTCCAGAGCTTCTGGCAGCAGCAGATTGAGGAGATGCGCCAATTCCCCCTCACCTATACGCTGGAGGCAGCACCCGAATTCTCCACCGAGAAGATCAACGCCTACCTGCTGAGGTTACAACTCAACAAGCAGGGACAGGCCATCTACGGCTACCTCTTCTACCCCAAGGGGGCCAAGAAGGGTCAATGCCCCGTGGTGTTCAGCCCTCCCGGTGCCGGCATCAAGACCGTCCGCGAGCCGCTGCGCCACAAGTATTACGCTGAGGGTGGCTGCATCCGACTTGAAATCGAAATTCATGGCCTCCATCCCAAGATGAGCAACGAGCAGTTCAAGGAGATAACCACCGCCTTCAACGGCAAGGAGAATGGCTACCTAACCAACAACCTCGACAATCGCGACAACTTCTACATGAAGCGCGTCTATCTGGCCATGGTGCGCTGCATCGACCTGCTCACCTCGCTGCCAGAATGGGACGGTAAGAACATCGCCGTGACCGGCGGCAGTCAAGGTGGCGCTTTGGCACTGATTACAGCCGCTCTTGACGAGCGTGTGGATCTCTGCGTGGCCAATCACCCCGCTCTGACCGATATGGCTCGCTTCAAGCTGAACGAGGCCGATGGTTATCCCCACTACTCGCGCATGAAGGGCATGGATACCCCCGAAAAGCTCAACACCATGGCTTATTACGACGTCATCAACTTTGCCCGACTCATCAAAGCCAAGTGCCGACTGACTTGGGGCTTCTGCGATGACACCTGTGCACCGACCACCAGCTATGCCGTCTATAACATCATGACCTGCCCCAAAGAGGCACTGATTACCCCGCTCAACGAACATTGGACCTCCGACGATTTGGAACATGCCCACTGGCTTTGGGTGAAGAGTAACCTGAAATAGCCCCTCGATGACCACATCGCATCGATGCCTTGAACGAACGAGGGAGGTTTTCAACCCTTGAACGAACGATAACAGCA
>CAMAMO010000155.1 GCA_945836915.1 uncultured Mediterranea sp. | reverse complement strand
ATCAAGGATTTCCGCGGTTCGAATTCAGCCCCCTTCCCCTTCATTGACATCATGTATAAGGATGCAGATGGTACCGAGTACCTCTCACCCTACATGAGCGCAGGTTATGAGTTGTTTACTTATAATAATGAGGTCAACAACAAGATTACGACCATTACGGATAACTTCACCTACTACCTCGGTAGCCACAAGCTGACCGCTGGTTTCAACTATGAGCATCAGTTTGCTAACAACGCCTACATGCGTAACGGTACGGCTTATTACCGTTACAAGAGTGTGGATGACTTCCTGAGCGGTGCGGCACCCGAGTCGTTTGCACTGACCTATGGTTTCAACGGCAACAAGGCGCCTAATGCACAGGTCACCTTCAACCAGATTGGCTTCTATCTGCAGGATGAGTGGGACATCACCAACCGCCTGAAGCTGAACTATGGTGTACGTTTTGATAACCTGATCTTTGATGATAAGGATATTGAGCGCAACACGGCCATCTACGATCTGGACTTTGGTGGCAAGAAAGTGGATACAGGCAAATGGGCAGATGCTGGTTTCCGTATCTCTCCACGTGTAGGCTTCTCATGGGATGTCTTTGGAAACAAGCGTCTGAAGGTGCGTGGCGGTACGGGTCTCTTCATGGGCCGTATCCCCTTGGTATTCTTCACTAACATGCCTACAAACGCCAACCTGGTACAGAACTCCGTTCAGTTCAAGACCAACTATGCGAACAACGTAGCTACGGGCCACGATTCTCGTTTGGACCAGTTAGCCGGTGGCATGATTACGGACGTCGATGAGATTATCAAGAAGTTCAACCTGCCGACCACCATCGAAAAGCACACCGCAGGCTCAAAGATTGCAGGTATCGCAGATGACTTCAAGATGCCGCAGGTGTGGAAAACCTCGTTAGCTGTGGATTACCAGCTGCCGGTAAGCTTCCCTTTCACCGTGACGGGTGAGTTTATGTACACCAAGAACGTGAATGCGGTGACGATGAACAACATCAATATCAAAGATCCCGAGGCCAACAACTGGGAGCGCTTCAGTGGAGCTGACAACCGTTATATCTACCCTGCCGATTACGCTTACAACAAGGGTAAGAATGCGGTGATTTTGGACAACACTTCAAAAGGTTGGGGTTATACCGCAAACATCACCTTGAACGCTCAGCCTATACCCACGCTGGATTTGATGGCGGCCTACACCCACACAGAGATGAAGGAGGTATCAGGTATGCCGGGCAGTGACCCCGTATCGGCTTGGCAAGGTCTGATTACAGTGAATGGTGCCAACTTCAGCGGCATACAACGTTCGCGCTACGTGGTGCCTGATAAGTTGATTGCCTCGGTGAACTGGATCATCCCCTTCAACCACAACAAGTTGCTGCGCGGTACCCGTCTGAGCCTGTTCTACACGGGTAGCTCGTACAGCGGTGGTAGCTACTGCTACGAGAATGACATGAACGGTGACGGCGTGAAGCAGGACCTGATGTACATTCCGCGTAATGACAGCGAGATTAAGTTCAAGACGGAGGATGACCGCAAAGCTTTCTGGGCCTTCGTGGAGCAAGATAAGTATCTGAAGAACCATAAGGGTGAGTATGCTGAAGCCTACGCAGCCCGTCTGCCTTGGGTTCATAAATTCGATTTCCGCCTGGTGGAGGATTTCCAGTTCAAGGTGGGTAAGACGAAGCATAGCCTGCAGTTGAGCTTCGACATTCTGAATGTGGGTAACCTGCTGAACTCCAAGTGGGGTGTGGGCAAGGCCACAAGTGTTTGCAACGGCATGCGTATCCTGAAGTATGAGGGTAAGGATGCCCAGAACGTGCCGACCTTCTCGATGGTGAAGGTGAATGGCGAGTACCCCACCAAGACTTGGGATACCTACCAGGACTACAGCCAGTGCTGGAAACTGCAGGTGGGCGTACGCTACGTATTTAATTAAGTGATTAGTGATTAGTTATTAGTTTATAAAATCGCTCTGGCTTTGCGCTGGGGCGATTTTTTTTGTTTATTATTTGCTGTTATCGCTGATATTTTGTTTCTTTGCAGTTGGTTTGGATTATCTCCATGAAAAACTAATTATTTACGTTCATTCAACTAATAAAAGATATGGAAAAGAAACTGAAGAAAGTGCTGGTCTTGGGATCGGGTGCGCTCAAGATTGGACAGGCGGGCGAGTTTGACTACTCGGGTTCGCAGGCGCTGAAGGCGCTGCGCGAAGAGGGTATCAGCTCGGTTCTGGTCAACCCGAATGTAGCAACCATTCAGACCTCGGAGGGTATCGCGGATAAGGTCTATTTCCTACCCGTGAACTCTTACTTCGTAGAGGAGATTATTAAAAAAGAACGTCCCGACGGCATCTTGCTGGCCTTTGGTGGACAGACGGCACTGAATTGTGGTACGGACCTCTATCGCCGGGGCATCCTGGCACAGTATGGCGTGCAGGTATTAGGCACCTCAGTGGAAGCGATTATGAATACGGAAGATCGCGACCTCTTTGTAAAACAGCTGGATGCGATCCCTATGAAGACTCCTCGCAGCCATGCGGTGGAGAGCATGGAGGCGGCCCTGGAGGCAGCGCGCAGCATTGGCTATCCCGTGATGGTGCGCTCGGCTTACGCCTTAGGCGGACTGGGTTCGGGTATCTGCCCCAACGAGGAGGCCTTCTTGAAACTGGCGGAGAGCGCCTTTACCTTCTCGAACCAAATCCTGGTGGAGGAGTCGCTCAAGGGGTGGAAAGAGATTGAGTTTGAGGTGATTCGCGATGCAAACGACCACTGCTTTACTGTGGCCAGCATGGAGAACTTCGACCCATTGGGCATCCACACGGGCGAGAGTATCGTGGTGGCTCCCACCTGCTCGCTGACCGATGAGCAGGTGAAGATGCTGCAGGAGCTCTCTATCCGCTGCATCCGCCATCTGAATATCGTGGGTGAATGTAACATCCAATATGCCTTTAACGCCGAGACGAACGATTACCGCGTGATTGAGGTGAACGCCCGTCTGTCGCGCTCGTCGGCACTGGCTTCGAAGGCGACGGGTTATCCATTGGCTTTCGTAGCGGCAAAGATTGCCTTAGGTTATACACTGGACCAGATTGGCGAGATGGGTACGCCCAACTCGGCCTACGTGGCTCCGCAGCTGGACTACCTGATCTGCAAGATTCCACGCTGGGACCTGACGAAGTTTGTGGGTGTGAGCCGCGAGATTGGCTCAAGCATGAAGTCGGTGGGCGAGGTGATGTCTATCGGCCGCTCGTTTGAGGAGATTATCCAGAAAGGCCTACGCATGATTGGCCAGGGTATGCACGGCTTCGTGGGCAACGAGGGACTGACCTTCGAGGATGTGGAGCATGAGCTAGCCCATCCTACCGACCTGCGCATCTTCGCTATCGCTCAGGCACTGGAGCAGGGTCTCTCTATCGACCGCATCTATGAACTGACCAAGATTGACCCCTGGTTCTTAGGTAAACTGAAGAACATCGTTGATTTCAAGCATAAGCTGATGGGCTTTAACACACTGGAGGAGATTGACGAACCCACCATGCGTGAGGCGAAGATTCTTGGCTTCAGCGACTTCCAGATTGCTCGCTTCGTACTGAGCCCCAAGGGGAACATGGAGAAGGAGAACCTGGCTGTGCGTGCCCGCCGTAAGGAGTTAGGCGTGCTGCCCGCCGTGAAGCGCATCAATACCGTGGCCAGCGAGCATCCCGAGCTGACCAATTACCTCTACATGACTTATGCGGTGAAGGGGTATGACGTGAACTATTATAAGAATGAGAAATCGGTGGTGGTGCTGGGCTCTGGTGCCTACCGCATCGGTTCGAGCGTAGAGTTTGACTGGTGTTCAGTGAACGCAGTGCAGACGGCGCGCAAACTGGGGTATAAGAGTATCATGATTAACTACAACCCCGAAACGGTATCGACCGACTACGATATGTGCGACCGCCTCTACTTCGATGAGCTTTCGTTTGAGCGCGTGCTCGACGTGATTGATTTGGAGCAGCCTCGCGGTGTGATTGTGAGCGTGGGCGGACAGATTCCCAATAACCTGGCGATGAAGCTCTACCGCCAGAGTGTGCCTATCTTAGGTACCTCGCCCGTGAGCATTGACCGCGCGGAGAACCGCAACAAGTTCTCTGCCATGCTGGATCAGTTAGGTATCGACCAGCCGGCTTGGCAGGAGCTGACCAGTCTGGAGGATGTAAAGGGCTTTGTGGCCAAGGTAGGCTACCCCGTGCTGGTGCGTCCGTCGTACGTGCTGAGCGGTGCGGCGATGAACGTCTGCTACGATGAGGAGGAGCTGGAGAACTTCCTGAAGATGGCCGCTGAGGTGTCGAAAGAGTATCCCGTGGTGGTTTCGCAGTTCCTGCAGAACAC
>CAMAMO010000154.1 GCA_945836915.1 uncultured Mediterranea sp. | reverse complement strand
TCGCCATTCAGGTCGTAGCTGGGCGAGGCAGCGTACTTGGTGTTGTGGTCGCCAGCCTTGCACTTGGCATCATTCAGGTAGTAACGGGCACGGGCAGGAGTGGTCCACCAGTAGCTGTCGCCCTGGTAGTGCCAGAAAGAGTAGCCTTGCGAAGCGGGGAAACCGAAGATGACCTCGTCGCAGGTCTCGTTGTTCCAATCGAAGGGAGCGTCCCAGGTCTGCGCCAATGCGTAGGGGCCATACTCGCCATTCAGAATCTTCTCTGCATAGGTGGCGCAGTCGCTGTAGTGCTGTTCGCCGATATAGACTTCGGCATTGAGGTAGAGACGCACCAGCATAGCCGCTGCAGCAGCCTTGGTAAACTGGCCCTGCATACCTTGGTTACCACCCAAAGCGGGCTTCTGTGCCAGCAACTCGATGCAATCCTTCAGTTCACTTTCGATAAAATCGTACACTTTGCGAGGCTCAACCTGACCTTCTGAGTTCAAGCTGACGTCGTTGAAGCTGACAGCTAAAGGAACGTTACGGAAGGCGTCGATTAGACGGATGTAGAACCAAGCACGCAGCGCACGGCATTGTGCCTTGAGGTTATTGAACTCAGCCTCTGTGAAGCCAAACTTATCGGGCGACAAGGTGTTGAGGTCTTCGATGACGTAGTTGCACTGCATAATACCCTGGAAGCATCCGTTCCATTCCGTCTGGGCATCACCGCCATCCTCTACGTTCCAGGTATGGTAGTGCAAACGGCGCCATTTACCGCCATCATCCCACCAGCCGTCTCGGGTTGGAGTAATCAGTTGGTCGGCAGTCAGTTCGTTCAGTACGTGGCGTGACTGGATGCTCCAGAATGCATGTTCAAAGGGACGGAACGTAGCACGAACCACGTCCATCTGCGTGTTATAGTAATTCTGAGTACCCACCTGATCATAGAGGGTTTCGTCCAGATTGGTGCAACTGGTCGTCAATGCGGCGGCCATTGCGATTCCTGCGATGTATTTGGTTAGTTTCATGATTATTTCTTCTTTTACATTAGGGTTAGAAATCCAATTGTACACCTACAATAAACTGACGTGTAGAGGGGTAGTAGGTACGCGATCCGCTGGCACCGGGGGTCAGACCGTTGGTCTGGTACGTAGCGGGATCTACACCGCTAAACTTGGTGATGGTAAAGAGGTTCTTGGCCGTACCAAAGATGCGGGCACGGCTGATGTACTTGCAACCGGTGTTCCACGTATAGCCCAGGGTCACCATGTCGAGTTTCAGATAGTCGCCACGCTCCAGGAAGTAATCACAAACTACAGGGTTAGCGCTGTTGTTGATGGGCATATTCTTATTATACGCCTTTTTCAGCACGTTACCGGTAAAGTTACGTGTACCGTAATAGAAGTCGTGGATATTGAAGATATCGTAACCGAATGCGCCACGGAAGAAGAGGGTGAGGTCGAAATCCTTGTAGCGGAAGTTGTGGGTCATTGAGCCGGTGAACTTAGGCAGACCGTTGCCCACCTCCCTACGGTCGGCATCGCTGGCCTGAGCCGCCTTGATGATGTCGCCATCCTTGTCATAAACCAACCAATCGCCGTTAGAATCCACACCAGCGAATTTCCACATATAGAAATTACCAATGCGTTTGCCCTTCTCGATGCGCTGCAGGTTATAGAAAGGATAGGGATCTTCGGTGCCACAGACGTTGTAGAAGTCCTGACCTACATAGTCGCTGTTGCTGAAGTCAACGAACTCATTGCTCATCGTAGAACCTACTACGCTGACCGAGTAGTCGAAATCTTTCGTCTTCACCGCATTCCACTGGATGTCGAACTCCAGACCGGTGTTCTTCATGGTACCTACGTTGACGAAGGTTTCGTCGAACAGATAGGGAGGCACAGAGACCTTGTAGTTACCCAGCAAGTCCTGTTGACGGCGGTTGAAGTAGTTGATTGAACCGCTCACCTTGTTATTGAAGAGAGCGAAGTCAATACCTACGTTCCAGTTCTTACCCTTCTCCCACTTCAGATTGGGGTTAACGTTCTTCGAGGGGCCCCATACCTGAAAGTACTTGCCGTTGTAGAAGTAGTATCCGAAACCGGTCATGGTGTTCAGCGAGTTGTAGCTGCCGAAGTCCTGATTACCAGTTACACCGAAGTCACCGCGAATCTTCAGGTCAGAGATCCATTTGATATCCTTCATGAACTTCTCTTCCGAGATACGCCAACCGGCTGATACAGCGGGGAAGTTACCCCACTTGTTGTTGGCACCGAATTTCGATGAACCTTCATGGCGGATTGATGCCGTGAAGAGGTATTTGCCCTTCCAGTCGTAGCTGACGCGACCAAAGAAAGCAATCAGCTTTGAATCGTTCTTGTAGCTACCCATTCCGATTTCACCCTCGTCTTTAGCGTACTCACCGGTACCGATGTTGTCGGCACCCAGGCCGTCGTTGGGGAAATCCTTATTGCTGGCACTCATACCGCTGAACTGCGAATATTGGTAGCTGTAACCGGCCATCAACTTGATGTTGTGGTCTTTGATAGAGGTCTGATAGTTTGCCAACCATTCCAAGCTCTGAGAGCGCTCCTTCGAGTAGTCGCGGCTGGCCTCACCGTCACGACCGTTATTGATAGCCTGTGTGCTGGTTGACGGACGGAACCACTTGTTGAAGTTATCATACTGATGGTCTGCAAACGTAATCTGCGTAGTCAGGATATGATTCTGTCCCTTATCCTTGAGCAGCAGAGGCAACAGATTCAACTTGGCTGTAGCGTCCCAGTCGAGCAGTTTGGTCTCACCCTTGCTCTCCTCGATGGTGTTTGATTCTACGGGGTTGTAGCCTACCACCTGGCCCTGGAAGTTGTAGTAGCGAGTGGGATTCTCGGGGTCCATGATGGGCGTTGTAGGATTGGCCTCGAGTGCGTTGCGGAAGACGTTCCAATCGGCGTTGTCGCGATAAGCGATACGCGGAGCCACGTTCAGCGTAAAGGTGAGCAAACCACCTGCCGTGGTGTGGTTGATAGAGGCACGCGCACCATACTCCTCGCGGCCCGAGCGCTTGTCGATACCCTTGGCATCGCGGTAGTCGGCACTGATACGGTAGTTGTTCTTGTCGTTACCACCGCTCAAGGTCAATGTGTGCTGCATGCTGAAACCGGTACGACTCACGGCATCCAGCCAGTTGTCGTTTCCACCCAGATCCACGCCGGTGCCGTCACCCTCGATACGCAGCGAGCGGTACTCGTCGGCTGTGAGCATATCCAGCTCCTTCTTCATCACGTCGAAGGCAAAGTTGCCCGAGTAGCTGGTATGAATCACACCATCCTTGCTGCCCTTCTTCGTGGTAATCAGAATCACACCATTACTACCGCGCGTACCGTAAATGGCACTGGCTGCACCATCCTTCAGGATGTCGAACGAAGCGATATCGTTGGGGTTCAGGTTGGTCAGGTTACCACCCGGTACACCGTCGATAACAATCAGCGGGCCGAGGCCAGCCGAACGGCTGCTGACACCACGAATCTGGATGCTGGCCTGATTGTTAGGGTCGCCGGCTCCGGTATTGGTAATCGATACACCAGCCACCTTGCCCTGAATCATCATCGTGGGGTCAATGCTGCTGGCCGTCAAGAACTGCTTGTCGCTGACGTGAGCCACAGCCGAGGTCAGCTCCTTCTTGTCCATCGTACCATAACCGATCACCACCACTTCGCCCAGCAGCTCGCTATCCTCCTTCATCTGCAAGTCGATGCGCGTACGGCCGTTAATCTGAATCTCTTGGGTTTTGTAGCCGATGCTCGAGAATACCAGCACCTCTTTACTACCTACTCCGCTCAGCGTGTAGTTACCGTCGATGTCGGTGGTGCATCCACGTGAGCCATTCTTAACTTTGATGTTGACGCCTATGAGTGTTTCCCCAGTAGTGCCATCAGTCACGGTACCCGTAACGGTGAGCGTTCCTTGCGCCCAACCCGGTTGTGACACACCGCACAAAACGAAACATAGGAACAATAAGAAATAAAGTTTACTTCTCATAGCTTTACCTGTTTTTAAGTTTAACATAAAGAATTCAGTTGTTTCTGCTGCAAAGTAAACGCATTGCAGCAAGCCCACATAGCAATTAAGAGGAATTTAAGGTATAAAAAGATAGTTACTATTTGTATATCAAATAGTTATAGAAATATTTTGAGCCTATAATTAAGATGCTTTACGAGCCCAAAAAAGGGGCTATCAGCCCCTCCATATCCTACCGCAATCAGGGTTTCGGTATCTGCTTGATGCGCATTTCAAACTCCTCCTTGCTCACCCTTGCTTTGGCCTTCACTTTGGCCTTATAGACGTAGATGGAGTTAGGTGAGAGGTTGAGGTAACGGCTCACCACCGAAATCTCTTCGATGCCCAAACGCATCAG
>CAMAMO010000153.1 GCA_945836915.1 uncultured Mediterranea sp. | reverse complement strand
TAGTATTAGATTTAAGGTTAACAAAGGTTGGAGTACAGCGGTACTCCTTTTTTTTGCCTTGAACTGTCGAACCTTCCGCATGGACAACGAAAAATGAATGGGCCGGAAGTTGTTTCCACCTCCAGCCCATCATCTGATTTCTATCTTTCACCGCTGCTTATTTGCAGCAAGTAATCTTCTTTTTCCCTACTACGGCATCAATCACGGCTACGGCAGTCAGATTGACGATATCACGTACACTGCTTTCAAAGTCTGTGAAGTGAATAGGTTTGTTCAATCCCATCTGGATGGGGCCAATAATCTCCGCATCCGTATTCATCGCTTGGAGCAGCTGATACGCCGCATTGGCTGAACTGAGGTTGGGGAAGATAAGCGTATTTACATCTTTGCCCTTCAAGCGGGTAAAGGGATACTTCTTATCGCGCAGTTCGCGGTTCATGGCGAAGTTCACCTGCATCTCTCCGTCGATGGCCAGTTCTGGGAACATCTCCTGCATGTAGGCCACCGCTTCGTGTACCTTTTCCGGACTTCCCACAGGATCAGCGCCAAAGTTAGAGTAGCTCAGCATGGCCATAACCGGTGTGTGGTTGAAGAAGCGCACGGTCTCCTCAGTCAGGCGGGCCACGTCGATGAGTGCCTCCGTATCGGGGTGGCGGTTGATTAGTGTGTCGGCCAGGAAGTAGGTTCCTTTCTTCGAGTTAAGGATGTGCATTGTGCCGAAGTGGTCGTAGCAGGAACGGATGCCAATCACCTCCTTGGCCACTTTGATGGTGTTGCTATACTTGGTGTAAAGACCGGTGATAAAGGCGTCAGCCTCTCCTGTCTCTACCATCATCATGCCGAAGTAGTTGCGCTCAAACATCTTATCGTTAGCTTCCTCATAGGTCACACCCTCGCGGGCACGCTTCTCAGCTAAGATGCGGGCATAGCGTTCACGGCGCGGAGCCTCGTTGGGGTGGCGCAAGTTAACAATCTCGATACCTTCCAGGCTCAGTTCCAAGTCGCGGGCCAGTTTTTCAATGGCCTCGTCATTGCCCAGCAGAATAGGGTAGCAGATACCCTCTGCACGAGCCTCAACGGCTGCTTTCAACATGTTGGGGTGGATGCCTTCGGCGAAAACCACACGCTGAGGGTTGCGACGAGCCGTATCGCGCAGTTGTCGCGTCAGTTTGCTCTCCTGACCCATCAGCTCCTTCAGGTGCTGGCGATAGCTTTCCCAGTCGGTGATGGGCTTACGAGCCACACCGCTCTCCATGGCTGCACGGGCTACAGCCATAGAGACCTCGGTGATGAGGCGTGGGTCAACCGGCTTGGGGATAAAGTAATCGGGGCCGAAAGTGAAGTTGTTCACCTGATAAACCTCGTTGACAATATCGGGTACAGGCTGCTTGGCCAGGTCGGCAATGGCTCTTACGGCAGCCAGTTTCATCTCTTCGTTAATAGCGGTAGCGGCTACATCAAGTGCGCCGCGGAAGATGTAGGGGAAGCCGATGACATTATTAATCTGATTGGGATAGTCGCTTCGACCGGTTGACATCAAGACATCAGGACGAGCCGCCATAGCCTCTTCGTAAGAGATTTCTGGCACCGGATTAGCCAGAGCGAAGACGATGGGGTGATCAGCCATGCTGCGAATCATCTCCTGCGTCAGTACATTACCTTTTGAAAGCCCCAGGAAGACGTCGGCTCCCTTCAGGGCCTCGGCCAACGTATGCAGGTCGCGGCGGTCGGTAGCAAAGTAGCGTTTGGTCTCATTGAGTCCCTCGCGGTCGCTGGTAATCACTCCCTTAGAGTCGAGCATGATGATATTCTCATGCGTGGCGCCTAAAGCCTCGTAGAGTTTGGTGCACGAGATGGCAGCCGCACCGGCTCCGTTTACTACGATTTTAACCTCTTCAATCTTCTTGCCAGCTACCTGCAGAGCGTTCAGCAGACCGGCGCTTGAGATGATAGCCGTACCGTGTTGGTCATCATGCATCACGGGGATATCCAGTTCCTCTTTCAGTCTCCGTTCTATCTCGAAGCACTCCGGGGCCTTGATGTCCTCCAGGTTGATACCGCCGAAGGTGGGGGCTATGGCCTTGACCGCCTCGACGAACTTATCGGGATCTTTTTCATTCACCTCGATATCGAAGACATCAATACCGCCATAGATTTTAAAGAGCAGACCTTTACCCTCCATCACCGGTTTACCGGCCATAGCACCTATGTCTCCCAGACCGAGTACAGCGGTACCGTTTGAGATGACAGCCACCAGGTTACCTTTTGCGGTGTATTTATAGGCGTCTTGTGGGTTCTTCTCAATCTCCAAGCATGGCTCAGCCACACCAGGCGAATAGGCCAGTGATAGGTCTGTTTGGGTACTGTAGGGCTTGGTAGGCACTACTTCGATTTTTCCAGGCTTGCCCTGCGCATGGTAGAGCAAAGCGGCTTCTTTTGTAATCTTTACCATAGATAATGACTATATATGATGCTAAGTTTGTCAGTTTGATGTTGCAAAAGTAGCGCTTTTTATCGGTATTAAGGGGTAAAAAGTATCAAAAAAGATGTAATTACTGATTTTTTAGTGGATAGGTGATGGTAATGGTGCGTGTATTCAAGTCCAATTGATAGCTTCCGCCAAAGTAGGCCAGCGTCAGTTGGTTGATTTGGTGGCGTAGGTTGCGTCGCATATTTAGCTCATCCGCTTTAGCCAGTGGCGAACCTGTCACGGTGATGGTTAGTTTGCTGCCGTCGCTATAAGCCGTCGCTATCAGCTCACCGCTTATCTTGACCTCTGGTTCCACACCCATCAATACGGAGTCAAACAGTTGCGTCAGGCGCATGCCGTCAGTATGGACCACACAGCGTATAGGCGGTATAGCCGACTTGATGTTGAGTTGAGGCTGCAGATAGAGTGCCTTGTTGAGGCTAGTTTGCAGCAGCTCAATCAGGTCGCAGTTGCCCAGTTGCCATTTGGTCATGTTGGCCTCCAATCTTGAGAGGTCGAGCACACTGTTTACCTGATAGAGCAGCAGGTTGGTATTGCGCTTGATAATCTCAGCATACTCCTCACGCTCCTTGTCGTTGAGCTCCTCATCTCTAACAATCAGGTTAGAGAAACCTACTACACTATTAAGAGGCACACGTACTGCATGGCTCATCTGCTCCAGGAAGTCCCGCTTCTGTTGATTAGCCTCTTCAGCCTTCATCAGCGCTTGACGCTCGCTTCTGCTGTTACGTTGCAGGGCACTTTTCATCCGATAGAGGTAGATGGCAGTAATAATCAAAACCGCTACAATCAGTGAGAGTATAATTAAGACGATATGGAGTCGTTGTAACTCCATCTGCTCATTGGCCATTTTCAGTTTGTCTGTCTTGTAGAGATTGCGATACTCCTCTAGTTGCATATCTGAGATAATCTGACTGATGGAGTCTCGTTTATGTTTGGCCTCCTGATAAAGTAGCCGGGCAGAGGCGTATTCGCCCATGTCGTAGTAGATATTGGCCCGCTGTTCCAGACATAAAATCAATCCGGTAGCTGTTAGTTTCTCTCTATGCCTTGTATGGAGCAGACTGTCACTTAATGCCAGCGCTTTGCTGAAATTGCCCTGTCCCAAGTAGTAGTTGGTCAGAATCTCGGTATAGATTATGAAGTAGGGGCGGTAGTTTAGTTTGCGAGCATAGCGTTTAAACTCCTTGATGTGCTCATCGGCTTGGTCATACTCCTCACTGTCCACATGGGCGGCGATGCTGTAACAATGCAGCAACAGGTAATAGTCGTTCAGCGCACGGGCCATTGAGGGCATCTTCTTCATCATGGTGTCCAACTCCTTTTCGAGCTCCTTCAAGTAAGTGGGCATCTCTCTATATGTCCTCGTGGTATAGAGCAGATAGAGCATCTGCTTAAGGATATTGATCTTGTTGGCCGTCTGAGCTCCTTGGTCAAAGAGTTTCTGAGCGTTTAGTAGCGCCTCTTTGGCCTCCTGCCATTGGTTCGTACTCTGGTAGGCTATGGCCAAGGCGCTATAGGCTGTAATCTGTCCATTCACCGCCTTTGCCTCTTCAGCCTCTTTGACTGCTTTATGTGCCTCGTCCTTGGCATATTCGTAGCTGTGTGCATAGATATAACTCTGAATCACGATGTATTTGATTCGGAAGTACATGGCCCAGTATTGGCATCGATGGGCTATTGGCAGGGCATAGTCGGCGTAGTGGCGTATGCTATCTACCTTTAGCTCTTTATTGGTGAGGAAGTGGTTGATGAGGATGGTGGTGCTATAGGCAATCAGGCTATCGTCGCCCACCTCTTGGGCTTCACGCAGCAGCATACGGGTGTCTTTAACACCGGTATCACTCATCTGGGTGATGCGTACCAATTGGCGCAGTTTCTCCAGGCGGTCTCTTCCAGCAGGCATGGTGGCTATCTCTTGTCGTAGCTCTAC
>CAMAMO010000152.1 GCA_945836915.1 uncultured Mediterranea sp. | reverse complement strand
AGGCCCATGTAGTCGCCGCTGAGGCAAGAGTTGCCACCCAAGCGATAGACGTAAGGCCCCTCGCCGTCCATGCGGGCGCCACGCACCACGGGTTGGTAGGGCATCTCCAGGCAGTCGGGCATGTGGCAGGTGAAGCTGACGTTGAGGATGGCGGTGCGGATGCCGCGGTTCTCCACTACATCGACCACCTCCGAGGCGAGCACACCGGTCTGCCAGGTAAAGGCCGAGCCAGGCTCCAGAATAATCCGCAGATGGGGGTAGCGCTGATGCAGCCCTTGCATCAGGGTCACCAGGTGGTTGACATCATAATCCTTACGGGTCATCAGATGGCCGCCACCCAGGTTGAGCCACTTGATTTGCGGAAACCAGCGGGCAAAGCGCGCCTCCAGATGGGTGAGCGTGCGCTCCAACTCGAAGGAGGAGGACTCGCAATGGCAGTGGCAATGGAAACCCTCGATACCGTGGGGCAGCTGGTCGGGTAGCTGGTCGGCCACCACCCCGAAGCGGGTACCCGGGGCACAGGGGTTATAGAGTTCGGTCTCCACCTCCGAATATTCCGGATTGACGCGCAAGCCGCACGAGATAGCCTCGCCCGAGCCCTCCACTTGCGGATAGAAGCGCTCGAACTGCGAGAGGGAGTTGAAGGTGATATGGCTGCTGCAACGCATGATTTCGGGGAAATCGGCCTCGGTATAGGCCGGCGAATAGGTGTGGGCCTTGCTGCCAAACTCCTCAAGCGCCAAGCGGGCCTCGTAGGGCGAGCTGGCGGTAGAGTGATCCACATACTCGCGGAAGATGGGGAACGAGCGCCACATGGCGAAGGATTTAAAGGCCAGGATAATCTCCACGTCGGCCCGTTGCGCCACGTCGCGTATCAGCGTCAGGTTCCGGCGGAGTAGTGCCTCGTCCATGATGTAGCAAGGCGAGGGAAATTGAGAAAAATCGATGGGCATATACTCTATCTATATTTATATTAATGTACAACTTTAAAACGGGCAAAACGGAGCAGCAGCTGTTTTACGCCCGCATTCTTAAACTGAATCGTGGCTTTGGCATTGTCGCCCTCGCCCTGCAAATCCACTACCTCGCCCAATCCAAAGCGCTCATGCTCAATGAACTGACCGACGCGGAGGCCTCCCACAGCGTTCGAGGAAGCAGAGGAGCTTCCCGAAGCCGAGGGACGAGCGGAAGAAGAGCTCCCCGAAACTGCGGCACGAGCGGACATTCCTGAGGTTGAGGCCCCAGAGGAAGAAACGCCAGAGGTCGAGTTCCCGAAGGGTGAGGTTCCCTGAGAGCCATACCCAGAGAGCGGCGTCAGACGTCTCATCCCCGCAGGAGGCTCTTCCCTGTAACGCATGGTACCACTCTGCGAGGCATTCGCTCGCGAACCGCCAGCATAGCGGCTTTCTCCATAACGACCCTCGCCATAGCGACTTTCACCGTAACGCGATTCACCGTAGCGCCCCTCACCTCCGCCGTAAGCCGACGGGCGCCTCTCCTCATCGCGTTCAAGGAAGCGTTCGTCTATCTCTTTCAGGAAGCGGCTGGGGCTTGAAAACTCCATCTTGCCGTAGTGGTAGCGCATCTTGGCGTATGAGAGGAAGCAATGCTCTTCGGCGCGGGTGATGGCCACGTAGAAGAGGCGGCGCTCCTCCTCCAAGGCGCGGGGCGAATCCATGGCGCGTGCGCTGGGGAAGAGGTTCTCCTCCATGCCCACCACGAAGACGTTGCGAAACTCCAACCCCTTGGCAGAGTGAATGGTCATCAGGGTGATGCGCTCCTCACTCTCCTGGTCATCGCTGTCTTGGTCGCTCAGCAGAGAGACCTCTGAGAGGTAGTCGGATAGCGTGAACCGCTCGTCGCCCTCCTCCAGGCGCTGGGTGCAGAACTCCTTCATGCCGTTGGTCATCTCCTCCACATTCTCCTGGCGAGCCATTCCCTCGGGCGACTTATCCTGCATCAGGTCGGCATAGAGGCCCGACTCCTTGATGATGGCCACGCCCGCCTCGTAGGCGTTGCTATCAGCCAGTCGCTGGCGCCACCCCTCTACCATCTCCACAAACTTCGTCAGTTTGGTGATGGTACCCTTGCTCAGGTTCGCACCAAAGCTCAGCGGGTCGGCCAGTACGGCATAGAGGCTCGCCTCGTGCTCGTAGGCGGCGGCTTGCACCTTGTTCATGGTGGTTTCGCCAATGCCTCGGGCGGGATAGTTGATGATGCGCTTCAGGGCCTCCTCGTCGTTGGGGTTAACCACCAGGCGCAGGTAGGCGATGATGTCCTTAATCTCCTTGCGCTGGTAGAAGGAGAGGCCGCCGTAGATGCGGTAGGGCATACCGGCCTTGCGGAGGTTCTCCTCGAAGACGCGGCTCTGGGCGTTGGTGCGGTAGAGGATGGCAAAGTCGGCATACCCCATCTGCTGCCGGCGGTGCATGGCGGCAATCTGGTTGCACACCCAGCCAGCCTCGTCGGTGTCGCTGTAGGTCTGCTTCACGGGGATGGGGTCGCCCGTCTCTTTCCTCGAGAAAACCTCCTTCTGTATCTGCCAGCGGTTCTTGGCGATAAGGCTGTTAGCGGCCGACACGATAGTCTGCGTAGAGCGGTAGTTCTGCTCCAGTTTGAAGAGGCGTGCTGAGGGGAATATCTTATTGAAGTTGAGGATATTATCAATCTCCGCACCGCGGAAGGAGTAGATACTCTGAGCATCGTCGCCCACCACGCAAACCCGTTGATGGGGCGCTACGAGCTGCTGCACGATGGCATGCTGGGCGTAGTTGGTGTCTTGATACTCGTCAACCAGCACAAACTGAAACTGGCGCTGATAGACCTCGAGCACCTCGGGGTGTTCGCGGAAGAGGAGGTAGGTGTAGTAAAGCAGGTCATCGAAATCCATGGCGTCGCTCTGTTTGCAACGGGCCATGTAGCGCTTGTAGATGTCGCGCACCAGGGGGATGTGCTCCTGCTGGTCGGCCAGGATGGCTTCGCGGCTGGCGGCATAGGCCTCGGGCGACATCAGGCGGTTTTTGGCGGCAGAGATGCGCCCCTGCACCACCCCCGGCTTATAGACCTTCTCGTCGAGGCCCAGGTCCTTGAGGATGGAGCGCACCAGGCTTTTGCTGTCGGCGGCGTCATAGACGGTGAAGTGGGAGGTGAAGCCCAGGTGGGCCGCCTCGGCGTGCAGGATGCGGAGGAAGATGCTGTGGAAGGTGCCCATCCAGAGGCGCGAGGCCATCTGCTGCCCCACCCTGCGGGCCACGCGCTCCTTCATCTCGCGGGCGGCCTTGTTGGTAAAGGTCAGCGCCAGGATGTGCCACGGCTTCATGCCCTGATTCAGCAAGTAAGCCACCTTGTAGGTCAGCACACGCGTCTTTCCCGAGCCCGCCCCGGCTATCACCAGCGAGGGGCCGTCCAGATACTCCACCGCCCGCCGCTGGCTCTCATTCAAATCGTTCAAATAGTCCTCCATACCTTATAATAATAGTCCTCTATACCTTAATTATATCTAGTGAGGGGGTGCGTGCCCCCCGATTCAGTGGGGCAAAGATAGTGAAAAAATCCTCTTCATGTCTATCTAACATTATTTAATTAACTCCATATGTCATTTTCGTGATAAATGTATTAACTTTGCCTACCGCTAACCGGAATGAAACTGCACACAGAAAAGATGAAGCTTATAGCAATCACAACCCCCACATTTTTTGTGGAGGAGGACCAGATAATCACCGCCCTTTTTGAGGAGGGGCTCGATATACTCCACTTACGCAAGCCGGAGACGGCACCCATGTACTCTGAGCGGCTGCTCACGTTGATTCCCGCCAAGTATCACAAGCGCATCGTGGTTCACGACCATTTCTATCTCCAGGAGGAGTTTGGCCTGATGGGGGTGCACCTCAGTGAGCGCAACCCCAACGAGCCTCACGACTTCTCAGGTCACCTCACCACCTCGTGCACCTCGCTCGAGGAGCTGAGGAGCAAGAAGCGCTACTACGACTACACCATCCTCTACCCCGTGTTCGACGGCATCAGCCCCAGCGCCATGCCTGCCGGTTTCACCCCCGAGGAGCTGCAAGCCGCCTCGCGCAGCCACCTGATAGACAGTCACGTCGTAGCTCTGGGCGGCATCTGCGAGGAGAATATCCGTCAGGTTAAGAAGTTAGGGTTTGGCGGAGCGGTGTTGATGGGCGACCTCTGGCGGCGGTTCGATGCCTGCACCAACCGCGATTATACTGAGATTATCAATCAGTTTATTAGATTGAGGAAGATTATTGATTAGGGAGGGAGTTTTCCCCTCCCTTTGACCCTCTCTTTTCTCTTTGACTTGTCTTCTTGTTGACTTGTCTTGCTTGTTGGCTTGTCAACTTATTCTTTAAAGTTACCTCTTCTTTTACTTTTTGCACGGGTAAGAAAGTTACTCCGTCTTTTGCTTTTTGCTTGTGGTGAAAGTCGCTCCTTCTCTTTCTCTTTTGTGCGGAAAAAAGTTACTCCGTCTTTCTCTTTTGCGCGGGCAAAAGAGAAAGAAGCAAAGAGAA
>CAMAMO010000151.1 GCA_945836915.1 uncultured Mediterranea sp. | reverse complement strand
TGTTTCAAATTGCTGTAAAAGAGAAAGAGCCCTGCCGCAAGTGCGACAGGGCTCTTTCTTATATTTTCTACATCTGATTAATACATACGAGCGCTGCTCCCCTTACGACTTTTTGAGTTGTAACAGGCGCCACCACCAAAATGTATTGTTCATTTGTACGTTCATTCTCTTTTTTCTTGTAAAATCTTTAAAAAACTATCGTATTGTAAGCGGGATTTCCCTCTTGCAACGCTGCAAATGTATGCAGATAATTTCAATCTCCAAACAATTTCATGCTTTATTTTGCGAAATACTCAAAAAAAGTTTCCGTGTATGGGGTAAAAGCACTATCTTCGCCACAGAATAGAGGGGCAATTGTGCCTTGGAGGGCAAACAAACAGCCCTTAGCCGTTGTTCCTTTTCTATCATTTACCGTGAGTCTAACTAAACGTGTGTCTAACTAAAAAAGATAAGAACTATGGTTAAATTCAGTTGTCGTATCGGGTCTCCGCTGTTCCGTATTCTCACAGCTGCTATTCTGGGTCTGTTGATGGTGTTTTACCCTGAAGATGCCGGCAATTACTTCGTGATGGTTATTGGTGCCCTCTTCATGATACCTTCGATTATCAGCCTGGCTACCGTTGTGGCGGCTAAGGGTAGGGGATTCACCCTGCCTGTGCTCTCAGTGGGTAGTCTGCTCTTCGGTTTTTGGATGATTGTTTCGCCCGACTTCTTCTCCACCTTGCTTATCTATGTGCTGGGCTTCCTCCTGGTGATTGGTGGTGTGGTGCAGCTCAATATGTACATGGTGAGCCGCGCGCTGGTGCGTGTGTCGCCCTTCTACTACATCTCCTCCGTGCTTATCCTACTGGCCGGACTGGTGGCCCTCTTCAACCCCAGCGGCATGCAGCGCACGGCCTTCCTCATCATCGGCTGCACCAGCCTCTACTACGCCCTTCAGGAGTTAATCAGCTGGCTGCTGCTCAAGCGCCGTGTGGATGAAATCAAGGTGCAGATGGAGGCTGAGAAGACGGCTGCCCAGGCCGCTGAAGCGCAGAAAGTAAGCAGCAGTTCATCCAGCAGTGACGATGACATCGAGGATGCCGAAATCATCGAAATCAGTAAAGAGTAAGGTGAAATTCCTTAATCAATCAGCTGAAAGTTCCTCATTAATTAGCTGAAAGTACCTCATTAATTAGCTGAAAGTTCCTCGTCAATCAGCTGTTAGTTTCAAGTAAATCAATAGAAAGGCTCAAGCAAGTCAGCTGAAACTCTAATCCATCTCTAAGCTTCCTCTAATTTTTCTCTAACGATTCTCTAATCTGGGATTAGAGGAAGATTAGAGTAACTTGGGAGGAACTTGGGACTTACTTTAGACCTACCTTAGAGCTACCTTATAGTTTTTAGTTGCCTTATAGGTTGTTTTTTAAGTTTTGAGGAGCCTTTGTACCGTCTGGCGGAGGTTTTCTTGCGCTACCTCGGGGAGAAGCAGTTGGCTTAGCGGACGGGTGTCTCCTTCATTGATGCTTTTCACTACGTCGAAGTGGCCGGAGAGCACGCCTTCTGAATCGTCAATCGCTCCAGAGAGTAGCCAGCATGTGGCGCCTACCTGGCGGCAACGCTTCAGTACACCGCAGGGCACCTTACCCATCATGGTCTGCGCATCCGATTTTCCTTCGCCTGTTATCACCAGGTCAGCATCCTGTATCAATGTGTCAAACTCAGCCAGATTGAGGATAATCTCGATACCCGATTGCAGTTCGGCATGCAGGTAGGTGAGCAGTGCATAGCCCAAACCGCCCGCCGCGCCCGCTCCGGGATAGTGCGCCATGGCTGTGGAGGCGATACCTGCCTCTTCCGTCTGCTTGGCAAAGTGGCGAAGTCGTGCGTCGAGCAGGGCCACCTGTTCTGGCGTCGCCCCCTTCTGTGGAGCGAAGACATAGGCCGCCCCGTTCACTCCATAGAGCGGGTTATCTACATCGCAGGCCACCAGAATCCGACACGAAGGCTGTTGGTAACCCGCTTGCCAGAGCGCCTTGAGCATACCTTCTCCGGCATCGCATGTGGCACTTCCGCCAATACCCATCACGATAGATTCGCACCCTCTGCCCATGGCATCCACTAACATCTCGCCTACGCCATAGGTGGTGGTCAGCAGCGGATTACGTTTCTCTTCAGGCACCAGCGTCAGTCCGCTGGCCGCCGCCATCTCCATGTAGGCCGTCTTGCCGTCGGCAGAGAGGGCATAGCTGCACGCTATCGGCTCCATCAACGGACCATGGACCATGAGCCTCACCTCCGAGGTAGGCAGCAGTTGCTTGACGCAGGCCACCAATCCTTCGCCACCGTCGCTCAAAGGCAGTTCTACAATCTCCACATCTGGTGTCACCCTTCGTACCTCTTCTGCAGTCGTGCGTCGTTCTTCTGCAGTCACAGGTCGCTCTTTCTCAGCCACGGGTCGCTCTTCTTCGACCGCCGCCAACACTCCTTCTGCAGCTGCTCTCACTCCTTCATCAGCAACTGCCCTCACTCCTTCGGCTACAGCGGCGCATGCCTCCTGGGCCGAAAGGCACCCCTTGAATGAATCGAATGCCAGCACCACTTTTCTTACTATGCGATTGTTCTTCATAACAACAGACAACTTTAGCAGCTAATTAATAAGAGAGGGATGATGATGAAGGTGGTAATAATACCAACGCACGTTAAAAAGGTGTCGATTCCGTCCATTGAGTATCTATTACTTTGGTTTCCTGACGATTGGTTATCTGACGAGTGATAGCCTGATGATTGGTGGCCCGCTGATTGGCAACCAGATGTTTGGTAATTAGACGATTGGCGGCCAGACGAGCGCTGTTCTGCTGTGGCGTAATAGTATGCCCCAGCGGCGAGAAGGTGTTTATTGCCATCATCCGCATCGTGCTGATGGTGATAGTGAACATCATCGTCAGCCGGTTCGTTAGAGTACTCGGTATGCTCTACCTCAGAGAGAACTTCCTCCTCCAAATAATACTCATCTGCGTCGTAATCGTCGCTCATAATGTTAGTTTTTTTGGTTTATAATACATCAGCTTTCAAAAGCTGCTGCGAATATACACCATTTTTTTAAGAAAACAGCGTACTGAGGCTGAGAAATAGCCCAATTACTTTCGCATTCATCATGAACTATGCGGAGGTTTGGATGATTACTCTTTTGATATTCTTATATCATCTCGCGTAGCAGGTGTTTGATGGCTGCAAGTGGATGATAGCATAGCATCCTCGGCCCCGACCATCGCATAACTATCCTTATGCGCTCCTTCATTTCCGGTCGATAGCAATGGATGGGGCATTTTTGGCAAGTTGGTTTATTCTCGCCAAAGCGGCATCTCTCCAGCCGGTTGTGAGCATACTTCAGCAGCTCTTGACAGTTTGGACAAAGCAAGCTGTTGCCCTCCTTTTTTTGGCAATAGAGGCGTATCATCTGCTCTACTACCGCTTTTTCTTCCTCTATTCGTCCATTCATTACTGTGTAAAATATTTACATATTCAGACATATAACGCTACATGCGTCCGTATTTCATTTCATCGCCGTTGGCATCATACTGCTTGCGTTTGCCTACGGGGGGCTCTGTAAGGGTGACTTTTACAACAGCTGTGCGCGACATGCTTCGCTCTACTGCGGTATCAAACGCCTCCATGTGATGAGGCAGGAAACGCTGGCAGATGGCTCGGAGTGCCTCGCGCTTCTCTTCATCATCTGTTACCAGTTCAGCCCGGCCAAAGGCGATGGCCGACTTAAACTCCAGGGTGAAGCTGCCATCCTTGGGGCCTACTGTAGGCTTGCACTTGCTTACAGCCGACAGGCAGACATGGGGATTAGCCCGTAGGATGTCGAGCTTTTTTCCCTCCATGGCACAATGAAAATAGAACGTCTGCTCATCGGTACGGGCTAATGAGAGCGGAACGGCATAGGGCCTGCCGTCAGGAGTCGTCATGCTGACGGTGATATAGGGGGCCTTATCCATCACTTCAAGTGCCCAGGCGGCACTCATTTCTCTACTTTTCTTTCTCATAGGTATGCACTCAACTTATCTATTGTTTCTGATTTCCAACGTGACGTCGAGATAGGACCTCTTTCCGTCGATGTAGTCTGCATATAGTTCCTCTTCACTTCTACCTTTCAGGAAGTAGCATTTGCCGCACAGCTTGCAGTTGTGCAGGCATCTCCATTCGCTCAGAACGTAGTCTAAACGTTCTTCTCGTGTAGATGATTCAATGGCGGGTGCATTCATCGTTGGTAATCACTTTTTGGTTTGCAAAAATAGGTAGTGTGGAGCAAATGAGCAAATATTATCTGCTTGTTTTTTTGAGGATAGGAATACTATTTGCCAAATGGCATAATGATGAACAGATAAATCTCCTTATTGGCGTCAGAGAAGGCGTTGGACGAAACCTACAACGGCAACTACCTCCGCACAGAGTACACGCCTGGGCGAGCTGGCCACTGGAAAGGACACCCGCCAGATGTTCCACTTCAACCCCGGCAAGCAACAGAAGGCCGTCCCCGACTACAACCCCTACACCATCCGCCAGTGCC
>CAMAMO010000150.1 GCA_945836915.1 uncultured Mediterranea sp. | reverse complement strand
ATGTGGCGGTGATGAGTTATGCCCGTCAGATAGGGCAGGAGGTGCACCTCAGCACTCAACTCAATATCAGCAACGTAGAGGCCTTGCGCTTCTATGCCCAGTTTGCCGATGTAGTGGTGCTGGCCCGTGAGCTGAACCTGGATCAGGTGGCCGAGATTCATCGCCACATTGTAGAGGAACAGATTTGCGGTCCGTCAGGTCAGTTGCTACGCATCGAGATGTTCTGTCACGGTGCCCTCTGCATGGCGGTAAGTGGCAAGTGCTACCTTTCGCTCCATGAGATGAACCACTCGGCCAATCGCGGTGCTTGCATGCAGGTATGCCGCCGTTCATACCTGGTGCGCGATAAGGAGACCGACGTAGAGCTGGAGGTGGATAACCAATACATCATGTCGCCCAAGGATTTGAAGACCATCCACTTCATGAACAAGATGATGGATGCCGGCGTCAGGGTGTTCAAGATTGAGGGCCGTGCACGTGGTCCAGAATATGTGCGTACTGTGGCCGAATGCTACAAAGAGGCGGTCAAAGCCTATGTGGAGGGAAGTTTCACCGACGAAAAGGTGGCCGATTGGGATAACCGCCTCGCTACCGTCTTTAACCGCGGCTTCTGGGATGGCTATTATCTGGGCCAACGCTTGGGTGAATGGACCAAGAACTACGGCTCAGCTGCCACCGAACGTAAGATTTACGTGGGTAAGGGCATCCGTTACTTCTCCAATCTGGGTGTAGCTGAGTTTCTGGTGGAGGCTGCCGAGATTAGCGTAGGTGATAAGCTGCTGATAACCGGTCCCACCACCGGGGCAGAATTTGTTACCTTGGAAGAGGCACGTGTGGATTTAAAACCCGTACAGACGGTGCATAAAGGGGAGCATTTCTCGATGAAATCGGTAAAAATACGCCCAAGCGACAAACTCTATAAGTTAGTATCAACTGAGGAGTTGAAGCGATTCAAGGGGTTGGAATAAGCATAAAACAGTATAGAACTTATGTTGAAACATGTTGTAATGTGGCGCTTCATAGAGGGCGCCGAAGGGAAAAGCCGCTTGGAGCATGCTCAGTGGATGAAGGAGCATTTAGAGGCACTGGTAGGTGTAGTGCCCGAGGTTCGTTCCATGGAGGTTGGAATCAATGTCAACCCCCAAGTAGAGAGTGATGCGGTCTATGACGCCGTGTTGATTTCTCTCTTTGATGATGCCGAGGCTTTAGGCCGATACAAGGTCAACCCTGCCCATCAAGCCATTAGCGGCTACTGCAAGCGGGTACGCCAGGCACGTACCGTGGTGGATTATGAGGTGTAACTCAACACATAAAAACAATGAGAAGATGACATACATTCATGAACTGACAATGAAGGTGCGCGATTATGAATGCGACCTTCAGGGCATTGTCAACAATGCCAACTACCAGCACTACCTGGAGCATGCACGCCATGAGTTCCTTGAAGGAACTGGTACCAGTTTTGCCAAACTGCATGCTGAGGGGATTGATGCTGTGGTAGCCCGTATCAGCATAGCTTTCAAAACTCCGCTGAAGAGTGGCGATGAGTTTGTCTGCAAACTGGCGGTGAAGAAAGAGGGCATTCGATACATTTTTATCCAGGACATCTTTCGCAAAGCAGACAACAAGGTGGTGATTAAGGCCACTGTCGAAGCGGTTAGCTTAGTACATGGCCGACTGGCAGAGAGCCCAGAACTCAACGCCCTGCTGGCCCCCTACCTGATGAACGAATAATCCCCCATTATACCTTAATATATAGCGTAGATAATCTCTACACAACAAACTTTACCACCATGAAATACGATGAGAAGATATGTAGCATCGCCTTGACACAATGCGAAGGGATTGGTCTGATAGGAGCCAAACGGCTGGTTGACCGGATGGGCAGCGCCACCGAGGTGTTTGAACAGCGCAAGGAGCTCCCCTCGCTCTTCAGCGATTTCCGCCCCATGCTCACCGAGGCCCTTGATCACGACGAGCTCTTCAAGCGAGCCGAAGAGGAGATAGAGTTTGCTGAGAAGTTTGGCATCCAATGCCTTACGCTCAAGGATGAGGCCTATCCTTCGCGCCTCAGAGAGTGTGACGACGCTCCCGTTGCCCTCTTCTTCCAAGGAAATACAGACCTCAATCGCCTTCACGTCGTAGCCATGGTGGGCACGCGCCATGCTACGAACTACGGCACTAACTTCTGCATCGAATTCCTCCGTGATTTGGCCCAGCTTTGCCCCGATGTATTGGTAGTCAGTGGCTTAGCATACGGAGTGGATATCAATAGTCACCGCGAAGCCCTTAATCAAGGATTGGCTACCGTGGGTGTATTGGCCCATGGGCTGGACCGCATCTACCCCTATGCCCACCGCCATGTAGCCAAGGAGATGCAGCATAATGGCGGTCTGCTGACCGAATTTCTCACCCATACCAACCCTGACCGTCAGAACTTTGTGCAGCGTAACCGCATCGTAGCCGGTATCAGCGATGCCGTGGTGGTGGTCGAATCGGCCGCCAAGGGGGGCTCGCTCATCACCGCCGGACTGGCTTGCGACTATAACCGCGAATGCTTTGCCGTACCCGGTCGGCGCGATGACCTCTACTCCACTGGTTGTAACCAACTTATCCGCGACCATAAAGCCCAAATCCTGCTCAATGCCGAAGAGTTTGTCAAGGCCATGAACTGGCAAGCCGAACCCCAGAAGGTACAAAACGTTCAGCGCAGCCTTTTTTTGGATTTCACCCCCGAAGAGGAGCAGGTTATTCAACTCCTATCCACCCGTGGCGATCTGCATATCAATACGTTAGTAGTAGAAACAGGCCTCCCCATCAACAAGATGAGCGCCCTGCTCTTCGAACTGGAGATGAAGGGCGTCATCAGAGCCTATACTGGCGGAACCTACCATCTGCTGGGCTGACGGAGCGGAAATTACCACGATTGTGGTATTTCCTATACCCTAAACAAGCGCTACCTTTGCACACAGATAAACGAAACAATAACATTTAAAACATTATACCACTATGGCAAAAGTAGCAAAAAGCCTGACCGAACTGGTAGGCAACACTCCCCTGTTGGAGGTTAACAATTTCATCAAGAAGAACGACTTGAAGGCACGCATTCTGGTCAAACTGGAGTATTTCAACCCCGCTGGCAGCGTAAAAGACCGCGTAGCGCTGGCTATGATTGAGGATGCCGAGCAGCAGGGCCGCCTGAAGCCCGGAGCTACGCTGATAGAACCCACCAGCGGCAACACCGGCGTAGGCCTTGCCTTCGTAGCCGCATCCAAGGGCTATCACCTCATTCTTACCATGCCCGAGACGATGAGTATCGAGCGCCGCACCCTGTTGCAGGCTTTAGGTGCCGAGCTGGTGCTGACCAATGGCGCACAGGGCATGAAGGGTGCCATAGCCAAGGCCGAGGAGCTGAACCAATCCATCCCCGGTTCACTCATACTACAGCAGTTCAATAACCCCGCGAACCCCGCCATTCACCGCCGCACCACGGGTGAAGAGATTTGGCGCGATACCGAGGGGCAGGTTGACCTCTTCGTGGCCGGAGTAGGCACCGGAGGTACCGTGAGCGGCACAGGTGAGGCTCTCAAATCCCATAACCCCGCCATCAAGGTGGTGGCTGTAGAGCCATCAGACTCTCCCGTGCTCGAGGGTGGCAAGCCCGGACCTCATAAGATACAGGGTATCGGAGCCGGTTTCATTCCTGGCAATTACAAGGCTGATGTGATTGACGAAGTCATTGGCATTGAGGGCGATGAGGCCATTAAGACCAGTCGCGAGCTGGCTCGCACTGAGGGTGTGTTAGTGGGTATCTCTTCAGGTGCCTCGTTGGCCGCTGCCGTCCGCTTGGCCCGTCGGCCCGAGAATGCCGGCAAGACCATCGTAGCCCTCTTGCCCGACACCGGCGAACGCTACCTCTCCACCCAGCTCTACGCCTTCGAGAGCTACCCCCTCTAATCAAGCTCAATAGTGTGAATCAAACCAGAAGCCATCTCCAACCGAAGTCAAGGTTTGGGGATGGCTTTTCCTGATTTCTATGCGCATCGTATCATCAAAAACAAGCAAGTAGTGCAAAGCCATTTTGGCAATGTGGTCTTCATCATGCTGTAAAGGGGTACCGTAGTTCCGTCCTTCCTCTGTCGTAGCTCCGTCGGTTCTGCGCTTAGAAGGCCTTCCAGGCGGAGAATCGACGAGAAATGGACGAACAACCGACATTACAATTCTATAGGCACGACACAGTCATCCTCTTAGCATCCTGTTCATTTCTCTTAGCATTTGAACGGGATGCTAAGAGGATGCTAAGGGAATGGTAAGGGAAAAGCAGGAATTATAGTCAACAATAATCAGTTTTAAGGTTTAACCGAATCTACGGTATTAAGGTTTAAGACGAACAAGTAGTCAACCTAAATCACGATACTACACCCTAAAAGGTGGAAAACTATCTTTGCTCATGGTTATATTTTAATTACTCAAAAACAAAGATAACCAAAAGGGTTGATACCTCGTGAGAAGTGTCAGCCCTAATTTTTTTCCGTGCAAAAGTTTTTTCCGAACAGCAATAATTTTTGATAGTGTTTTTATGCTTT
>CAMAMO010000149.1 GCA_945836915.1 uncultured Mediterranea sp. | reverse complement strand
GCTTTCTGCGACACCCTGGAACCCACCGACCGCCACCTCGAAGCCGCCACCATGCGCCCCGAGCAGAAGGTCTTTGGCCAGACCGCCATCCCCACGGGCACCTATCCGGTGGTGCTGACCTACTCCCCCAGGTTCAAATGCACCCTGCCGCTCATCCAGGATGTCCCCCACTTCGAGGGCATCCGCATCCACCCCGGCAACACCTCCGCCGACACCGCCGGCTGCATCTTGGTAGGCCGCCAAGCCACCCCCGGCCGCCTGACCGACAGCCGCCAAACCCTACGCCAGCTGATGAAAGCCCTAACCAACCGCCCAAGAGATCAAGATATGGCGATAACCATCAACGATTATCCCCCCGATCAGCTGTGAAGCCCTCGGGGGGATGTTGTTTCATCATGGGCATCTGAGGGGGGCTGGGGGTATCAGCTGCCTTGGTAGTCGCTGGGGGCGGTGCCGAACTGCTTCTTGAAGCTGGTGGAGAAGTGGCTGGCGGTGCTGAAGCCGGTCATGTCGGCTACCTCGCTGATGGTGTACTTGCCTTCGCGCAGCAGCTGGGCGGCACGGTTCAACTTGTAGGTCTTGAAGAAGGTGCCGGGGTTCTGACCCGTCAGGCCTTTGACCTTATAATAGAACTTGGTGCGCGAGGTGTGCATCAGCTCCGTCATGCGGGCTACATCGAGTTCGGGATTGGAGAGCTCGCTCTCCATCAGGCGGTAGAGGTCGGTCATGAAGGCGTTGTCCTGTGGGGTAAGGGTCTCCTCGGCTATCTTATCCGTTTCGGTGGATGAGCTGAGCAGGGCGCGCAGCTTCTCGCGGTTCTTCAGCTGCGACTGAATCAGAGCCTGAAGATAGGTGGGGTCGAAGGGCTTGGTGACGTAAGCATCAGCCCCCTGTTCCAACCCTTTGACTTGATCCTCGACTGTCCCCTTGGCGGTAACCAGTATGACGGGGATATGGCAGAGCTGAGGGTCGTTCTTAATCTCACGACAGAGGTCGAATCCGCTCTTCAGCGGCATCACCACATCGCTCAACACCAGGTCGGGGGCATCCTCCTGCATGGCGCGGAAGGCGCTGTCGGCATTGAAGCGGCAGATGATGCGGTAGTGGGCACTGAGCAGGGCGTCGAGGTAGTTGGCTACCTCGGTGTCATCATCCACCACCAAAAGGGTTTGCCGTTCGCCTTCATTCGCCTTGCTCCGTTCGTTCTTCAGATGGCCTCGTGCGTCGGCCAAGGGGAAGTAGCGGCTTTGCGAACTCTCTTCGGGGAGATGTTCGTCGGCCGTATAGACATCCTCGGCGGGGAGTAGCAGGGTGAAGTGGGTACCGTGGCCTTCGGCGGGCAGCGAAGCCCAGAGGTAGCCATGGTGCAGTGTGGCTAAGGCGCGGGCATAGTAGAGGCCGATGCCGGTACCCCAGTTGTAGTTGCCGCCACCCTCTGATTTCTCCACCTGATAGTAGCGCTCGAATACCTTCTCCAGGTCGGTTGCGGGGATGCCGATGCCGTTGTCTGCCACCTCAATCTTGGCGAACCGCGAGGTGTGGTCGGTGGGGGTGAGCGGATGGAGGCTCTGTGCTGCGGTGCGGGTGACGATGTCGAAGTGCAGCTCCACCTTGCCACCCGTGGGGGTGAACTTCATGGCGTTGCTCAGCAGGTTGCTTACAATCTTATCCAGTTTGTCGCTGTCTATCCAGAGGGTGCAATGCTCCTCCAGTCCGTTGGCCAGCAGGGTGATGCCCTTCTCTGAGGCGTTGACGCTGAAGATGTCGATGTATTGGCGCAGTTCGTCAATCAGGTCAATCTGCCCCACCTGCAGGCGCAGGGTGTCGTTCTCCAGTTTGTTGAAGTCCATCATCTGATTCACCAACCGCAGCATGCGGCTTACGCTACGCTGTACGATGAGTAGCAAACGCTTTTCGTTGCCTTCGATGTGGGTGGATTGGCAGAGCTGGTTCACGGGGCCGCTAATCATGGTGAGCGGAGTGCGGAACTCGTGGCTGACGTTGGCAAAGAAGCTCATGTTCATCCGGTTGATGCGCTGTTCCTGCTCCTTCTCCTCGCGAGCCTTGCGCACCATCATCTTCCCCTTGCGGATGCGCTGGATGTTGCGGGCAAAGAGTGCCACTACGCCGGCGGCCAGCAGCAGGTAGAGGCACCAGGCCCACCAGGTGAGCCAAGGGGCGGGCTTGACGGTGATGCGGATGGAGGCTTCGGCATCGGGGTGGTTGAAGTCGCCTGTCAGCGCACGGACGTGGAAGGTGTAACAGCCGGCGGGCAGGTTGGCGTAGTGGGCTTCGCGCACGTTGTCCGATTCTATCCAGTACTTGTTGACCCCCTCTAACTGGTAGGCATAACGCACCCGTTGGTGCTCGCTGTAGTCTAAGGCGGCAAACGAGAGGCTGAAGCTGTTTTGGTCATGTTGCAGCACGATTTCCGGACAGTGGGAGAGGTGATGGGTGATAGGCGACCCTGTGGCTGCGGGACGAATCACCTCGTTGTGAATCTTCAGATCCTGGAAAACCAGCTGGAAGGGGCGCTTCTCTGGCTGGTCGATGGGGTTGAAGAAGGTGAGGCCGTGGGTGCCGCCGAAGAGCAGGGTGCCATCGTCCAACAGGCACGAGGCGCGATCATAGAACTGATTGCCGCCCAGTCCGTCCTTGGCGTAGTAGTTGGTAAACTGCCCCACGGTGCGGTCATATTTACCCAAGCCGTTCATGGTGCTGACCCATAGGTTACCCAGACGGTCCTCTTCGATGCTGCCAATATCGTTGCAAGGTACCCCATGGATGGGAGTGAGGCGCTGTGTATTGAAGTCGTAATGAAGCAGCCCGTTGGCCACCGTACCTATCCAAAGGTCGCCCCTTGAGTCCATCTTGGCCACGGTAGGTATCAGCTTGGAGCGGCGGATGCAAGCCTCGTAATCTTCAATGGAAACGGGCAATTTGCTTATCTCTAAGGTGGTGTTGTTGATGAGGAGCATCTCCTGTCCAAAGCCGGAAATCAGCAGTTGCTCCTCGTTGACGGGCAGGATGATGGGGATAAAGCAGTAACTGGTGTGATAGACCTGCAGCGGCCGGAATTCTCGCTCGCCGGGGCGAAGCAGGAAGATGTAGGGTGAGGCTGTACTGATGTAGATGGTGCCATCGCTCCCCTCGGCAAAGGACATCGCGTAGGGGATGGTGTAGCGCTCCTCCGTCAGCAGCCGATTGTTTTCATAGCGGCAGCGCAAAATTTGGTTGTTCTCTTTCGCTATCCAGATTCTCTTCTGGCTGTCGATAAAGAGCCAGGCCATGCCCTTCCGGTTGTGGGGGAGGTCGTTGATGGGGGTGATGCTGTGTGTGGTTCCATCGAGCAGGAAGAGGCCATCGCGCAGGGTGGCTACCCATATCTGCTGATTGCCATCCTTGGCCATGGAGACCACCGATTTCCTATCAAAAAAGCTGCTAAGGTAGTTGTCGTTGTTAAACTGCTCTTTGTAGTGATAGCGTATGGTATATCCTTGGTCCACAGATCCAATCCAAAGGTTCTGATTGGCGTCGCTATAGAAACCATTGATGCGGAAATCGGGCACCTCGAAGGGGAAGTTGTTGTGCTTGGCATCGATGAGCTCCTGGCTGTAGCGGTCGTAGTAGAAGAGGCCATACTTGTCGGTGTTGATGATCAACCCTTTGGTGCCATAGTTGCGGATGTTGATGATGCTGCTCTCCTTGAGCGCTTTGCTTTGCTCTATGCAGCTGGGCGGAGCGATAATCTGGCGGGTTTTGGTGTCGATGCAGGTGATGAGGCCGTCGCCGCCAATCCAGATGATGCCCTCTTGGTCGAGGAAGGAGCAGATATGGGATTGATTGGTCAGGGGGATAGAGTCGCAAAGCTGCAACCGATCAGGCTCAAAGCGCCGTACCGCCTGGCTCTTTACGTCCCACAGGTTCCCCTCGGCATCCACATGACAGAGTCCGGCGTATGATTGATTAGGGTCAAACCAGGGGTAAACCATCTCGAAGGCGTTCGTCTCAGGATTATAGGCTTGCAGATGAACCACCATGTTGAGCAAGATGCGTCCGTTTTTCAGCTCCAGTAGCTGCACACCGTTACCGTTGGGGCCTTCTATGGGTATCTGTTCAAACTGGTCTTGGTCAGTGTAACGCGCTACGCCATTGACGGTAGAGACCCAAAGGCGCCCCTTGCTGTCGAGCATCAGGTCTTGAATCTGGTTATCGGGCAGCGAGACGGAGTCATCGTGGCAGAAGTATTGGTGATACTCGTGTGAGTTGTAGCGGTTCAAGCCGCGAAACGTTCCAATCCATATCTGCCCTTGGGCATCTTCGCACACACAGGTCACCTTCTGGTTGCTCAACTCGGCGGAGATAACGGGGCCTTCGGAGGCTGGATTCTTCACCTGCTCGGGATGCGTGCAGGCGGCAAGCAGCATGGCTGACAGAACAAAAACGAGTGATTTCATCGATGAAAAGGGCATTTTAGATGTTAAGGAAACATTTCCGAGCACAAAAATAAGCATATTTTCGTTTGGTTGCTCCCGCAGAGGAAAAGAAAATGGGCGAAAAATCTGTTATGCAACATCTTTTGAACAAATCGGCAAGATTTTGAACGCTCAGACAAGTGGGCGGGGAAGAAGCGAAAGGCACCTGCCCGCAAGGTAGACGTAGACAAGAA
>CAMAMO010000148.1 GCA_945836915.1 uncultured Mediterranea sp. | reverse complement strand
AGCAGTATGGCATACGTTTCAATGAGAGTGTAGAAGGGATAAAAGAGGCCCTACTGAGACCCATCCGTACGACTAACGAACCCCTCCGCTGAAACACTTGCATTCCGTTTCCGTTTTGCTTGCATTCCAGACGCGAAACACTTGCATTCCAGACGCGAAACACAAGCATTTCAGACGGCGTTTGCAAGCTATTACGATGGCCAATAGATGCCATCGCCGCAGGCTTTATGGCCTACAACAAAATAAAAGTTAGTGTCATTTTGTTGCCATGTTGCAACACTTGTTGATAGACAACGCTTTACGGGTGGCAACAAAGGTGGCAACAAAGGTGGCAAATGGCATAGAATATTTGGAAATATAATAAATACTTCCTATTTTTGCAAAAGCAATACCCCCCCCTATGAGGAAATAAAGGATAAACAATAATTTTGAAATTTAAAACAATGAAAAAAATAGCGTTCATTACAGGTGCCACAAGTGGCATAGGTGAAGCCTGCGCCCGACGATTTGCTGAAGGCGGTTATAATCTAATCCTTACAGCCCGTCGTGCCGAATTATTAGAAACCATCAAAGCGGAGCTTGAAGCAGAGGGTACGAAGGTCAAGACGCTGGTGTTTGATGTTCGAGATGCTGCAGCTGCCCAGTTGGCAGTAGATTCTCTGGAGCCAGAATGGCAAACCATCGATGTACTTATCAACAATGCCGGTCTTGCACTCGGCCTGGAAAAGGAGTACGAGGGTGACCCTGAAGACTGGAACACCATGATCGACACCAATATCAAGGGGCTCTTGACCATGACACGCCTCATCGTACCACGGATGGTGAAGCGTAACGAGGGTCACGTCATCAACATCGGCAGCGTGGCCGGAGATGCCGCCTATGCCGGAGGAAATGTGTACTGTGCAACCAAGGCTGCCGTCAAGGTGATTACTGACGGATTGCGCATTGACGTAGCAGAATCTGCAGTACGTGTAACCAACCTGAAACCCGGTCTGGTAGAGACCAACTTCAGCAACGTGCGTTTCCATGGCGACAACGAACGTGCCGATAAGGTCTATAAGGGCATCCAACCGCTGACTGGCGCTGACATTGCCGATGTAGCCTTCTTTGCCGCCAGCGCGCCAAAGCATGTACAGATTGCAGAGGTACTGATTCTGGCTACACACCAAGCCAGCGGGAGTGTGATTCACAGAGAGGCCTAATAACCAGATAACACAGAGAGATGCAGATTCTATTGGCCAATGCCAAAATCATGTTTGAGATGGCTGACCGCAAGCCGTTGTCCGCCCCGCTATTTCAATCTGTGGCCGATGAGCTGGCTGCAGAGATGGCTCGAATGGATGTGCAAGAGCTGGCCCGCCAGCTGGATTGCAGCCCCAAGATTGCCGCTGAAAACTGGCAACGTTATCACCATTTCCAAAGTGCGGAAAAGATGCCCGCCCTGCTGGCCTACAACGGTCAGGCATACAAACATCTACGGGCAAACAAGCTGAGCGAAGAGGCTTTGCTGTTTGCCCAGAAACACCTCTGGATTACCTGCTTCTTGTACGGACTGCTTCGCCCCATGGACGGCATTGTACCCTACCGCATGGAACATTGCGTCACATTAGAGGCTACTGCAGACAAACCCATCAACCAATTCTGGAAAGAGCGACTGACCGACCTGCTCATCGAGAGCGTCAAGGCTGACGATGGAATCCTCATCCACCTCTCAACCGAAGAGTATGAACACCTCTTTGACTGGAAAAGAGTGTGCCGAGAGGTGCGGGTCATTCACCCCCTCTTCTACGTTCGCCAGCCCGACGGCGGGTTGAAGATGCAAGCCGTTTGGGCCAAATCATGCCGGGGCGCCATGGTCAGATTCATTGTACAAAACCAACTACTCATGCCCGATGAGCTGACAGCATTCAGCTACGAGGGGTTTGACTATGCACCCCAGTTGGGCGAAGAGAACTACCCCCATTTTGTCAGAGAGGAGCAACGATTGACGATATGAAGATTCTGCATACAAGTGACTGGCATCTGGGCCACACACTATACAATTATGACCGCACGCAGGAGCAAATGGCTATGCTGCTCAGGATGGTTGATGTGGTGCGTGAAGAGAAGCCTGACCTTTTCCTGCTTTGTGGCGATGTCTATCATACACCACAACCATCTGCTGCCGTGCAGACCATGTTTACCAATGCACTGGTCGCCATCCATGACGCCAATCCGGAGATGACCATGGTTATCACGGCTGGCAATCATGACAGCGGTACAAAACATGACATTTTCCGTACACCATGGCGAGCGTTGAAGGTGCATACCATCGGCAGCGTCAACCCTAACCAGATTGAAGACCTGATTATCGAAATAGCCGGAAAGGGATACGTCATTGCCGTTCCCTACGTCAACGAAAGGAACATGCCCAAAGGACTATTTCAGGAGTTGCTGAACAAGGTGGAAGAAAAGAATAGCAACAATCTGCCAGTTGTGATGACCGCTCACCTGACGGTCAGCGGTTGCGACTTTGCAGGTCATGAGCATGCCACTGATTATGCTGTAGGCGGCATAGATTCCTACCATGTAGAAGAGATGGGGAGCGGTTATGATTACCTCGCCCTCGGACATATCCATCACGCCCAATTCGTGCATGGCGGTCATCACCGCGTGCGCTACTCAGGAACACCAATACCTGTTAGCTTTGATGAAAACTACCCCCATTCCCTTACTATGGTGGAACTGACATCGCACCACGAGAAGCCCATCATCCGTGAGGTGGAGATAGAGACTCATCGCCCGTTGGTGACACTGCCAACAGAGGGCGCTGTCAGCTGGGAGAAGGCCAAGCAGTTGCTTTCAAACTTTCCTGACGATGTAGAGGCCTATATCCGACTCCATGTAGAGGTTGAAGATTTTCTCCCTGCAGAAGCGCATGCCGAGGCGCAACTCATCAGTGAAAACAAAAAGTGCAGGTTCTGTGTCATCAATACCAGGCGTCTGAACAGCCCTATCAGAGAGGCCAAGATGATGTCTGTACAAGAGTTTAAGAGCGAAGAGCCTATTGATATAGCCAAAAGGTATGCAGAAGACCTCGGCATCGAGTTTGACAACGATATGAATGAGCTGTTCCAGCAAACGCTCGACATTTTGAGTGAAGATAGCAGAAAATAGGAGGCCATAACCATGATTATCCAGAAACTGACCATCCACCATATCGCATCGATTGAAGATGCCGTTATCGACTTCGAGGCCCAACCGTTGGCTGAGAGCGAGGTGTTCCTGATTACCGGAAAAACAGGTGCTGGCAAGTCAACCATTCTTGACGCCATCTGCCTGGCTCTCTATGCCAATACCCCCCGACTCGATAACACCAAGATGCAAGGTGAAACCATCGATGCCAACAAAGAGGTGAAGATTAACGACCCGCGCCAACTGATGCGGCGTAACACCACGGAAGCCCACGTCATACTGACCTTCCAAGGCAGTAACGGCATCCACTATGAGGCCACATGGGCTGTGGCACGCTCGCACAAAAAGATCAGCGGCTCCATCAAAAGCAAAAGCTGGCAGCTGAAGAATCTCGACACGGGGATTACTCTGACCAAGGATATCGAGATAAGAAACGAAATCAAAGCAGCCGTGGGGTTGGATTTTAAACAGTTCTGCCGTACCACGCTGTTGGCACAAGGCGAATTTACCCGATTTCTGAACAGCAAGGATGACGATAAGGCGGAGATTCTGGAAAAGATTACGGGCGTTGACATCTACTCAAAGATTGGCGTCAAGGTCTATGAGCTGACCGGTCAAAAAAGAGAAGCCTGGGAAGAAGCGAAACAGATCGTAGAGGGCACACGCACCCTGACTGAAGAGGAGATTGAGGAGAGGAAAAAGCAACTGACAGAACTCGACGCCCTGCAGAAGGCAATCAAAGCAACCCATGAGAAAGAGTGTGCAAAACGCGACTGGATAAGTGGTGAAACCACGTTGACAAAAGCTGTAACTGAAACCACAGAACGGCTGCGTCAAGCTTCTGAAATGGTAGAGAGCGAACGGTTCAAAACCAAAGAGGGCATCGTCAGAGAGTGGCATGCCACAACAAGTGCTCGCCTTTGGATGAAAAATGCGAACAGTGCAAATCAGACACAGAAAGAACAGAAAGAGATTCTGGATGGACTGAGAATCCAGTTCACTACCCTACTCTCAGGCCAAAAATACGCAGAGAAGGAAGCGATAAAGATTAGAGAGGAGATTTTGACAATTGATCATTATCTTGAAGAAGAGAAAGAGAGGTCTGCCGTCTATAAAAACGCACAAACCATCGTCAGCTTGCTGACCGCCATCCATCAAGGGCGACAATCCATCGCCAAGGAGAACACCGAGATGGAGAAGGAAAAATCAACGCTGAAAGAGAGAGTGAATCCTGCCTATCAAAGCGCTATGGTTCAAGCCCAAGCGGCCAAAGAGGCATTAGCCCACGCAGAGGCAAAAGTAAAGAGAGCGGAGGATGAAGTCGCTACGCTTCACCTCCCCGCCCTCCGCTTACAGCACGACGCCGCCAAAGAGCGGCTGATACTTATCCATACCGCTAAGGAGCGCATCGAATCGTTGGCAACGATCAAGCTGCAACGGGACACTACACGCCAGAAGCTCGCCGAACGACTCGACGCCATACATGAAAAGCAGAA
>CAMAMO010000147.1 GCA_945836915.1 uncultured Mediterranea sp. | reverse complement strand
TCTGCACCGATGTTAACGTTATTCCTATCGACTCTATTTATACTCCGATTCGTAATGTCAAGTATCAGGTTGAGAACTTCCGCGTTGAGCAGAAGACCGACTATGAGAAGTTGATTCTTGAGATTACAACCGACGGTTCCATTCACCCGAAGGAGGCATTGAAGGAAGCTGCTAAGATTCTGATTCATCACTTCATGCTCTTCTCTGACGAAAAGATTACGTTAGAGACTCAAGACACTGATGGTAATGAGGAATTCGATGAAGAGGTACTTCACATGCGTCAACTTCTGAAGACCAAGTTGGTTGACATGGATCTCTCAGTACGCGCCTTGAACTGTTTGAAGGCTGCTGATGTTGAGACCCTTGGCGACTTGGTTCAATTCAACAAGACCGACTTGTTGAAGTTCAGAAACTTCGGAAAGAAATCGCTTACCGAGCTTGATGATTTGCTGGAAAGTCTGAATCTGTCGTTTGGAACTGATATTTCTAAATATAAATTAGATAAAGAATAAAAAATGAGACATAATAAGAAATTCAATCATTTGGGTCGTACTGCTTCTCACAGAAACGCTATGTTGGCCAACATGGCATGTTCTTTGATCAAGCACAAAAGAATCACTACGACTGTTGCAAAGGCTAAGGCCCTGAAGAAGTATGTTGAGCCTTTGCTCACCAAGTCTAAGAACGACACTACGAACTCTCGTCGTGTTGTATTTAGCTACCTCCAAGATAAGTATGCTATCACCGAACTCTTTAAGGAAATCTCTGTGAAGATTGCGGATCGTCCCGGTGGTTACACTCGCATCATCAAGACTGGCAACCGTCTGGGCGATAACGCTGAGATGTGCTTCATCGAACTGGTTGACTTTGATGAGAACATGGCTAAGGAGAAGGTGGCTAAGAAAGCTACACGCACACGTCGTTCTAAAAAGAATGCACCTGCTGCTGAAGCAGCTGCCCCCGAAGCCCCTGCAACTGATGCTCCTGCAGAAGAGGCTAAAGCTGAATAATTACCACTATTCTTATATCATAAAGCCGTTCCCATCAGGAGCGGCTTTATTTTTTCACTCTCTATTGGCTTTTATCATGGATATCATTCTTGTTATCTTAGGCATCGTTTGCCTTGTGCTTGGTCTGATTGGCTGCGTGGTGCCTTTGCTTCCTGGCCCTCCTATTGCATTTGTTGGCCTGATCTTGATGCATCTCACCTCCTACGCTGAGTTTTCTACCACGCAGTTACTTTTTTGGCTGGGGTTAGTTGTCGTCATTCAGTTGATAGACTATTTCATGCCCATGTTGGGGACGAAGTACAGTGGTGGTGGACAGTGGGGAAGTCGTGGTTGTTTAATAGGTACACTGATAGGTCTCTTCTTTATGCCCTGGGGGCTGTTGCTTGGCCCTTTCGTAGGTGCTTACGTGGGTTCGTTGCTCGAGGGGAGAAACCAATCTGAAGCACTGAAATCGGGCTTCGGTTCACTGCTTGGTTTTCTCTTTGGTACCGTGTTAAAGTGCGTTGTTTGCGGGTATTTCTTCTGGCAATTCCTGTCTCCTCTTTTATGCTAATCCCAAAATTACCCATTATTTATCTTTTTTTGCTTTCTTGATTTGTTCCATTCAGGGAAATGGCGTAACTTGCGCCCTAAAATAAATGTTTGGGTCTATGAGAAGGTTTATTAGTATCGCTATTATCTTATCACTTTCTGTAGCATACAGTTTTGCGCAGCAGGTTCTGTTCTCCAATCTGAAGAATCTGTTGGACATTCAAGGTGACACAGTGACGACGCTTCACGTAGAGCGCCGTTCTAAGAATCAAATCTATCTGATGGGCGGTGCGGATTTCAAGATTGAGGCACGTGGGAACGATGGCCTTTCGAAATATATCAAGCGCCGTTGTTATGCAATCCAGGTAGATAGCGTACTCTATTTGAATTGCCGGAAGATGCGGTATAAGAAGTACCGTTTCGGTGCTTGGTATGCGCAGGCTTTACGGGCTGGCGGTCGCGTATTCTACAAAGCTCAACCTTTAGGTCAAGTGGCTACCAGTACGGTTGTCGATGAAGAGGCTACCAAGTTAGGCGGTGAAGTAGGTAATGCGATCAATGCCTCGGGTATGGTGACGCAGCGTGTCTATTATGAGCTCGATTTGAAAACCGGTTACTCTGTTTTTGTAGGTAAAGAACGTCTGTCAGAACTTTTAAAAGATAAGCCCGAATGGGTGGCTAAGTTGCAGAATGAACCTACTGAAGAGGCCTCCATCATCGAACCCTATATTCTGTTGTTAAGGAAATAAGCAACTTGTAATCAACGAATCAACGAATCAACCAATAAACCAATAAACAGTCTTATCTTATGTCTTACTCTACGCGCTATGGCCTATTGCTTTGCTTCCTGACGCTCTCATCCGTTGTGATGGGGCAGGTACGTTTCTCCATTTTAGGTGACTCCTATTCCACTTTCGGTGGTTATGTGACGCCAGAAACCAATCTTAGTTGGTATAACGGAACTGATGGAGGTGACAAGAAGGTGAATGATGTGAAACTGGTAGAACAGACCTGGTGGCACCTGCTGACTACGCAGCATGGCATGCAGCTTGATACCAACAACTCTTATTCAGGCTCTACCGTTTGTCATACCGGCTACCGGAAGCAGGATTTTTCTGACCGCTCCTTCATCACACGTATTCACCGCTTGGGAAATCCTGATGTGATTTTTGTGTTCGGCGGAACCAACGACAGCTGGGCACATGTACCCGTCGGTGAGTTTCAATTTGGTGGATGGAGTAAGCAAGATCTTTACGCCTTTCGTCCGGCTTTTTGCTATCTGATGAGTCAACTGAGAGAACTCTATCCAGAGGCTCGCATCTACAACATAACCAATACCGAATTATCAGAAGAGGTGACTGATTCCATGGAGCGCATTTGTAGTTACTACGGCATACGAAATATCCGTTTGCAAAATATTGACAAGCAGTGGGGCCACCCCTCAATCGCTGGCATGAAGAGTATCTGCGAGCAAGTGTGGGAGGCTATACAATGATTATATAGTTGACGAGATATACAATTAGCCAATTAACGAGTGGACCAGTTGTAAAGCTAATGAGTTGGCCGAGATTTTAGATTAGAGGGATGGTGTAACACCATCCTTTTCTTTTGTACGTGTACTCTATTTATATCCTTTATACTAAATATTTTAGGTTATCCACTCCTGTGGATAGAGCTATCCACCTATGTGACTAAGTCTATCCACTTCTGTGGATAAAGCTATCCACTGCTGTGGATAACCATAAACATCAACTATTTCATCTTACAAAGACTCATTCCGCTCTTTGCAATAACCAGCATAGCCATATGCAGGATGTATGTTTGTACAATCCTGGCTGAATATTGTACGATAATAGATGACCTGTTTCGTGATGTTTCTTGTCATTAATAATCAGGTTGTAGCATTACAGACATGAGGCAATAAAGGCCTTCATATCGGGGATATGCTCTTCCACGCTTTGCAGCAGTTTGAACTGTGCCTTCGTACGGACCAGGTTGTGTTCAGGATACTTAATCTTGTAATAGGTATCCCCATTGATATAGTCCGTCAGGAAGCGTACACACTGCATGTAGGGGAAGAGAGCAGCAGCATAGGGAAGATTCTCTATCTCAATAGGCAGCAGGAAACCCTTGGCCGACTCCAAGTAACCCTTGGCAAAGGCCTTGAAGATCTCCATGTTGAACGATACGTGGCTCAGATCGGAATCATCTTCCAGTCCGGTATTGGCAGCCGAGCGCAGGAAGTCGCCGAAGTCGGAGAAGATGAACGAGGGCATTACCGTATCCAGGTCGATGACGCAGAGCACGTTACCTTGCTCGTCGAACATCATGTTGTTCACTTTGGTATCGCAATGGCAGACGCGTTTAGGCAGTTTGCCTTCGCGGTGCAGCCGTTCTGCTTTGCACATCTCTTCAGCGCGCTTCTCCAGTTCGTCAAGATAGCTCTTCACCTCCTCCACGCGGCCAGCGGGATTAGCCGCTACAGCTTCTCTGAGCTGCTGCAGGCGGAACTCCATGTTGTGGAACTTGGGGATGGTTTCGCCCAGCTCGTTAGGGATATCGGCCAGCATAGCCTGGAAGTTGCCGAAAGCCACACCGGCGTAGTAAGAGAATTCCGGATTGACCGTTTCGTATGTTTTCGCATTTGGGATGAAGACCATGATGCGCCAGTAGCTCTCGCCGTCGTACCAGTAGGTTTTCCCTTCGGCCGTAGGCAGGAAATGGAGTACCTTTCGGTCTATGTCAGTAGCCTGTTGTTCTTCCAGTTTCTTGCGGATGTGTGTTGTTACTGCCTCGATATTAGCTTGCAACATATCCACATCTTGGAAGATGGCGTGGTTGATACGCTGAAGCACGTAGTCAGGCTTTTCAGCTTCTTGGGTGGTTACCTTGTAGGTGTCGTTAATCAGTCCGGCACCCAGTGGCTTAATCTCTTGGAGTGTTCCTTCAATTTTAAAATTGGAAACAATGGAGCGAAGATTTTTCATGATGGTTTAATGTTTAAAGTTTGTGCAAAGATACACTTTTTTATTTATTTCCATGGCGATAACCGCTTAATATTGCTAACATGGTAGGAACCATGAATCAGAAGTCGTTTTTTATCCTTCGTTACAGTAGGGGCAGTCGCGAAATCAGATTAAAAAATACAATGAATTGATTGTCAATGTGA
>CAMAMO010000146.1 GCA_945836915.1 uncultured Mediterranea sp. | reverse complement strand
CGCTACGAAAGCTACCCCGACACCACCTACGGAGGAGTCCATTTCCTCGATGAAATCGTGGTTAATTGATTCAGCGCTCTTTTTTGTTCTTTTTTTCAACAAGGTTGTTGCTTTTCTTACAGAAAATGCCTATTTTTGCGGTTGTTAACTTATTTATTAACCCCCATTTGCGTACATTTGCGTATGAAAGCACTTACTGTTATGTTGGCATCGCTCTTTATGTTCGGCTGCATCGGTTGCAGCTCGGGTGGTAGCGATGAACCAGCACCCACACCGAAACCAGAGGAGCAACCAAAAATTGAGATCCCTTCGTCGCAGGCAAATCCTGTCATCGCCCAGGAGGGTGGTCAGTCAACCCTATCCTTCACCACCACGGCTAACTGGACTGCTTCGGTAGCTTCTACACGGGCCGCTGGCTGGTGCACCGTCTCTCCTACGAGCGGTTCTGCGGGGTCGGTCACGCTGACCATCACCACCACAGCCAACGACACCTACGATGAACGCAATGCAACCATCACCTTGAAGGCGGGGAGCACCTCGAAGAGTTTTACCGTGAAGCAGAAACAACGAGACGCCTTAATGGTGACCTCGAACAAGATTGAGCTTACGGCGGATGGAGGCGAAGCGAAGGTAGAAATTAAGGCCAACGTGGCATTTAACTACGAGATTGCGCAAGAGGCGAAAGGGTGGATATCAGCACCTAACACCCGAGGTTTGACCACCACCTCACTCAAATTCCACGTGGCTGAGAATGAGGAGATGAGTAAACGCGAAGGAAAGATTACTATCAAGAGTGATATCGCCACAGAGACGGTTACCATCTATCAAGAGGGTGCCAAGCCTACCATGGTGCTCAGTCAAAATGAATATACCGTGGCCAGTCAGGGTGAAACCATCCAAATTGAGCTAAAAAGTAACGTGGACTACGACATGAGTTTCAGTGCCAACTGGCTCTCTGAGGCGACTACACGCGCTATCTCCACCCATACCCACTACATCCAGGTAAGCCCCAATGAGGCGTATGACCCCCGCACCGCAGAGATTTCATTCATCAACAAGGCCAATAACCTGGAGGAAAAGGTGAAAATTACCCAGCAGCAGAAGGAGGGCCTCTTCACAGACAAGGATAGCTATGAGGTGAAGGGCGAAGGGGGCGAAATAGCCATCGAGGTCAAGGCTAACGTCAGTTATACCGTCAGCACCGACGTAGATTGGATTCAGTCGGTCACCACACGCGGTCTGAATAGCGAGACCCTCCGCTTCACCATCTCTGCCAACAGCGGCACAACCTCACGCAAAGGCACCATCACCTTGACCGCTGGTCAACTAACGCAAACCATCACGGTGACGCAGTTAGCTCCCGAACAGACGGGAGGAGGCATTGACGATATGCCCGATAACCCTTGGTAATAACGCTTGATACATCCATCGTATGACATACAGAAACTATCTCTTTGCCCTGCTGACTATTGTTGGATTGGGCAGTTGCTCTGAGGAGGATTGGGGCAACAAGCAGAAGGGTGACATCGCTGTAAAAGCCAGTTTTGCCCAAACACGCACCACCTTTACTGAAGATAATGGGACCATACACGTCAATTGGAAGCAAGGGGATGAGATTGCCCTCTTCTCAAAGGAGCAATCTTTCATCAAATACAAGGCCGACCAAACAGGGGCCACCACCCTCTTCTCTCCCGATACCGATAAGCTGCAAGCGGCCGATGGCGAGACGGTCTATGCCTGCTACCCCTATCCTGAAAGCGGTGAGGGGCGGCGCATTCTGCTACCAAACCTGGCCAATCAGACCTATGCAGAGAGTGCCTCGCAGTATGACGTCATCTTCACCTCTGGAGAGGTTAAAGAGCGTCAGCTTAACCTACAGTTCAAGCATTTGTTCGCCTTCTTGAAACTGATTGTACCCACCGAATTGATTGCTGATTGCGGTGAAAAGGGGGGAATCATGATCAGTTGCTCGGGGCAACCCATAGCCACAAGCCAGCACTACCTCAACCTGGAGAATGGCTCAATAGAGGGTGAAGGTGCCTACGCAAGCAGCATACACTACCTCATCCCCCAAGAGGCTAAGACGGAGGGGAAAAAGGAGATGATCTGCTACGTGGCCTTGCTGCCTCAACCGGAAGGGGTGACCTTCTCATTTGCCATCACGAAAAAAGGGGAAACAGGAGAAGCTATCCTGGTGAAAAAGAGCCCCGCTGGAGGCTTCAAGGCAGGCAATGTCTATTCGCTCTATCTGGAAGACCACAGTGCAGAGATTATAGCCCAAAAGGAGCGTGACGCACTTGTGGCTCTCTATAAAGCAACCAATGGCGACCAATGGACCAATAACAGCAACTGGTGCAGCGACCGACCCCTCAGTGAATGGTATGGCATATCGGTCAACGCCAGCACTGGCCGGGTAGAAGGCATCTCTTTGGTAACGAATAACCTCAACGGACCAATTCCTGAGGAAATCGCTGATTTACAGGCCCTAAACACACTCAGCTTGCCCACATTTGAGAACGGCAAGCCTAACAAACTGAAATCTCTGCCAGAACGTATCGGCGAACTGACCAATCTTCAAGAGCTTAACCTTTGCCAATCTGAGATTGGCGGAAAATTGCCCGAAGGATTGCGCCATCTCACCAAACTGAGTTCTCTGAACCTGCATGGTTATGTCAATTTTGCCAACGGCCAAATGGATGGTGAACACTACCTAACGGGTGATATCCCGGAATGGATTGGCGAACTGAAGGCTTTGAAAGATATCGACCTCTCATGCAATCACCTTACGGGAGCCATTCCATCGAGCATCAACCAACTACAGGATCTCCATATCCTCTGTCTGAATGCCAATGAACTCTCAGGCCCCATTCCTGCCGGATTGGGCAAACTGCCTTTAAGAACACTTGTCCTCGTAGGAAACAATCTGACTGGATCCATACCAGCCGACTGGGCTGAGATGATAGACCGCCCCATCATTAATGCGGGTGAAGATCAAGGAAAGTACCAACTGGCAGATATCGCTATCGGTCTGAACCAACTGACGGGAGTGATACCCGATGAGGTGGTGAAAAGCAAACGCTTTGCCCACTGGGCTGGATTGCTGCTGCAAGACCAACAGAAGGGGTATGGACTGGACTTCAGTAGTCTGAAAATTCCAGCTGTAAAGAACACCTACGCTACACTTGATGGCACCGCTACCATCAACCTGGGCGAAGCGTATGCCAAGAGCGATTATACCCTGCTCTTCAGATGGACAGAATGGTGTCCATACAGCCAACAGGTGACACCGCAGATGATCGCTTTGGAAAAACGCTACCGAAACCATGGCCTACAAGTCATCGGCGTCTATGGCAGCGGATCAGTTGAAGAACGAAATAGTTTTATGGCCCGAACGGGATTAGACCAATGGCGCCACATCAAAGAATTGACCAAGGACGGCGGCAGTTTCTGGTCAACGATTGAAGAACCCATTTGGCAGACTTGGTTTGGCTACGCTACACCGCTGATCGAGGTGGTGGACAGAGAGGGGCACATCAGCTTTATCAGCGACGACTCAAACCTCTTTACCCAGCTGCCCGTAGCCCACTCAAGAGGCCAGTTAGAGGCTTTCCTGAAATCCATCTTGGGCGAAGGTGACGCCCCACAATACTACACCTCGACCGACTACTCAAGAGATGGAGAGACCATACAGCAGCAACAAGCCAGTGTAGGACAAGGTATCGACCTACTCTTTATGGGTGAGGCCTTTGTAGATAAGGATATGGGCGATGGCGGCCTCTATGAACAGAAGATGAACGAGGCGATGGAGCAGTTCTTCAGCATCGAACCCTACAAGAGCTTCCGCAACCGATTTAACATCTTCATGACCAAGGTGGTTTCGCCTAACGCCGAATTTGCAAGCGGCGCTGAACATCGGTTGAACCAAAATGACAACACCTGCTTTGAGTATTGGAAAAAAGCCACGGGCGTCAACCAACAGCAACCACCGATGATTGCCGTCATCTACAACCACGCAAACGCCGGACGTAGCTACACCACCATATACAGCGACCGAACGTTCGTAGGCTATATGATGGAGGGGGTCAACGTGGTACTTAACCACGAAATCGGTGGTCACGGCTTTGGTAATCTGCTTGATGAGTATATTGAGCCTGGTAACGAACAACAGACCTTGCCAAAAGAACAAGCTGATTACATGGATTATGTTTGGACAGAGTTTGGATGGGGAGCCAACGTAGATTGGCGTAACGATCCAGCTACGGTCAAATGGAGCCATTTCCTGAATGATAGCCGCTATGCTGGCGAAGGGTTAGGCCTCTTTGAGGGCTCGTTCCTTTATGGATATGGCGCTTACCGACCCACTGAGAACAGTATGATGCGCTTTAACGACACCCCATTCAACGCACCAAGCCGTGAGCAAATCTACAAACGCATCATGCAGATGTCTGAAGGAAGTAACTGGCAATACGATTACGAAACCTTCGTGACCTATGACGCTATCAACCGCATAGCGGCAACACGTATGGCACAACTGGCATCTGAGGCTGAGATTACACGCTGGAAAGAGAGACACCATGCTCCGGTATTCAAGAAAGGCACTTGGCGTGATGCCCTGAAGCAAGCATCCAATGAATCCATGCCTTCTTCTCAGACAAAGGGGTCGGCAAAGGTAAGCATGATGCCCAAACACAAATAGGTCGTTAAGGGTAATAACACACGGAGGCAAATCAAAAAAGGTTAATTTTTGCCTCCGTGTGTTTTCAAAGAGCTGTACCTAAAAGCCTTTGTTGTGGTATGA
>CAMAMO010000145.1 GCA_945836915.1 uncultured Mediterranea sp. | reverse complement strand
TCGACTGGGTCTATGAGGAGGAGTTCGGCTGCCGCGACGGCTTCCGCTGGAGTCCTGATGGCCAGTCGGTGGCCTATTGGCAGAGCGACACCCGTGGTACCGGTTGGTTTGACATTATTAATAATGTAGATTCTCTCTATCCAACCATCCAGCGCTTTCCGTACCCCAAAGCGGGTACCCGCAATGCGGCGGTCAAGGTGGGTACCGTCTCGGCTGCCGGTGGCGCCACTACCTGGATCAACCTGCCTGGCGACGCCCGTGAGAACTACATCCCCCGCATGGATTTCATACCCGGCACTAACGAACTCTTCATCCAGCAGATGAACCGCCAGCAGAACACCAACCGCGTCTGGATTGCCCGCGTGGGTGAGACCGCGGCTGAGAATATCTTCACCGACAGCGATGCCGCTTGGTTAGAGACCAACGACCAAGTGACCTGGCTCAAGGAGAACCGCTGGTTTACCTGGCAGAGCGAGCGCGACGGTTGGCGCCACATCTACCGCATCAGCCGCGATGGCAAGCAGGTGGTTCCCATCACCCGCGGCGCATACGACGTGGTCGAGGAGTTGGGCATGGACCTGAAGCGTGGCGTGGTCTATTTCATCGCTTCGCCCGATAACTTCACCCAGCGCTACCTCTACGAAGCCCCCCTCTTCGGTCAGAAGGAGGCTCGTCGGCTCAGTCCGGCCGACCAGAGCGGCCAGCACCGCTACAGCTTGGCTCCCGGTGGCCGCTGGGCGGTTCATACCTTCAGCAACGCCGCCACACCCCCTGTGGTGGATCGCATCGCCCTCCCTTCACACCGCCGTGTGGAGCTGATTACCGACAACCAGAAGGCCCGCGAGCAGTGGGAGGCCTTAGGCCTCAAGCCGAAGGAGTTTGTCAAGGTGAAGAGCGATGACCTCCTGCTGGATGCCTGGATGATCAAGCCCGCCAACTTCGACCCGAGCCGCCGCTATCCCGTCATCATCGACGTCTATGGCGAACCGGCTAACGCCACCGTGACGGATGTCTGGCAGGGTGGCAGCCTGTGGCATCAGTATCTGGCCAACCAGGGTTACATCGTGGTGAGCATCGAGAATCGTGGCGCCAAAACCCCGCGTGGCCGTGAGTGGCGTAAGTGCATCTATGGCGAGGTGGGCACGTTGGCTTGCCGCGACCAGGCACAGGGCATTCAGGACCTTGGCCGTCAATTCAGCTACATCGACCTGAGCCGTGTAGGTATTACCGGATGGAGTGGGGGAGGCAGCCAGACGCTGAACTGCATGTTCCGCTATCCCGAGGTGTTCCACACCGGCATTGCCGTAGCCTTCGTTTCCGACCAGCGCCTCTACGACACCATCTACCAGGAGCGCTACATGGACACCCCGCAGCGCAACCCCGAAGGGTACCGCAAGGGCTCACCCATCAGTTATGCCGAGGGATTGAAGGGTAACCTGCTGCTGATTCACGGCACTGGCGATGACAACGTGCATTACCAGAGCTGCGAGATGCTGGTTAACGAGCTGGTGCGCTTGGGTAAGCTCTTCTATCAGATTTCCTACCCCATGCGAACCCACAGCATCAATGAGCGTGAAGGCACCACCCTTCACCTACGTCGCACCATGACCGATTTCTGGTTGCACAACCTCCCAGCTGGCGGTCGCTAAAGGTGTGGTGCATTGCCGATAGCGTCAGGCATAGCAAGCGCTACATATATAATCAAGCGCTACATATATAATAAGGTATAAGGGGACAGGCTTCGGTCTGTCCCCTTTTTGTGTTTTAGATACCGAATAGCTGAAATTTCAAGAAAAATGTCAGATAAATCCTGTTTCAACTTTCTTTTTATCACAAAAGGGGTTGAAATGAAATCTACTTGTTATATTTAAGTTATACATTATCACTCTATACAACCCTGTACTTACAATCTGTAATATATAGCCGATTATAACTTTCAATCTGTAATTTTGTGCAGATTTTCTTGGAAAAAAGATAGTATTTTGCTTTGTGTATTGACAAATTGCCGTATCTTTGCAACGTTTTTAAGGCAAAAGGATTAAACCAACATAATATAAATAGCAAGATGACAGAGAAATCAGGAAATATGCAGACCGTTGAGTTTACCAAGATGCATGGTGCGGGCAACGATTACATCTACGTTGACACCATGCGCTTCCCCTTGACCCATCCGGAAAAGTTGGCGGTGGAGTGGAGCAGATACCACACCGGCATCGGTAGCGACGGATTGGTGCTGATTGGCCGGTCTGAGGTGGCCGATTTCTCGATGCGCATCTTCAACGCCGACGGCTCGGAAGCCATGATGTGTGGCAACGCCTCGCGCTGTATCGGCAAGTATGTCTATGAGTACGGTTTGACCCGCAAGACCGAAGTGACGCTTGAAACCCTCTCTGGTATCAAGCGATTACTTCTCCATCTGGACGATGCGGACCGTGTAGAAACGGTCACTGTAGATATGGGCGCTCCGGCCGACGAACCTGTGGATTTCGACGGTAAGGGCGCCCGCGCTATGCGTGAGCAGCTCATCAGCATCACGCCCCTCTGCTACCGCGGTACGGCGGTGTCGATGGGTAACCCCCATCTGGTCATCTTTGTGGATGATGTCAACGCCATCGACCTGGCTTCCGTGGGACCCCAATTGGAGTGGCACCCCTTCTTTCCCGGACGCATCAACGTGGAGTTTGCGCAACTCTTGCCCGACGGCTCCATCCGCATGCGGGTATGGGAGCGCGGCTCGGGCATTACGATGGCGTGCGGCACCGGCGCCTGCGCCACCGCCGTGGCGGCTCACCTTACCGGGCGCCGTCCGCGTACATCGACCATTGTGATGGATGGCGGCACGCTCCACATCACCTGGGACGAAGCCACCGGGCATGTGATGATGACAGGGCCCGCCACCATCGTGTTTGACGGCAAACTGGAGATTAGAGAATAAACAGCATAACAACCACTAAACAAAAGAAAAAGCATATGGCACTGGTCAACGAACATTTCCTCAAGTTACCCGGAAGTTACCTCTTCTCGGATATCGCTAAAAAGGTCAATACCTTCAAGATTACTCACCCCAAGCACTCCCTGATTCGTCTGGGTATCGGAGATGTCACCCGCCCTCTGCCACCTGTCTGCATTGAGGCGATGCACAAGGCCGTTGAGGAGATGGCTTCGGCCAGCACCTTCCATGGCTACGGTCCGGAGCAAGGTTACGACTTCCTCATCGACGCCATCATCAAGCACGACTATCAGTCGCGCGGCATCCACCTCACCCCCTCCGAGGTCTTTATCAATGATGGAGCCAAGAGTGATACCGGCAACATCGGCGACATTCTGCGCCACGACAACAGCGTAGGCGTTACAGACCCCATCTATCCCGTCTATATCGACAGCAACGTGATGTGCGGCAGGGCCGGTGTGCTCGAGGCCGATGGCAAGTGGAGCAACGTGACCTACATGCCCTGCACCGCCGAGAACCAATTCATTCCCGCCATTCCCGACAAGCGCATCGACATTGTTTACCTCTGCTACCCCAATAACCCCACTGGCACCACGCTGACCCGCGCTCAGCTGAAGAAGTGGGTGGATTACGCCCTGGCCAACGATACCCTCATCCTCTTCGACTCAGCCTACGAGGCCTTTATTCAGGAGGAGGATGTACCCCATAGCATCTATGAAATCAAAGGAGCGCGCAAGTGCGCCATCGAGTTCCGCAGTTTCTCCAAGACAGCGGGCTTTACCGGAGTACGTTGCGGCTATACCGTGGTACCCAAAGAGCTGACCGCTGCCACCCTTCAGGGCGAGCGCATTCCGCTGGGCCGCCTCTGGAACCGCCGCCAGTGCACCAAGTTCAATGGCACCAGCTACATCACGCAGCGTGCCGCCGAGGCCATCTACACCCCCGAAGGTTGCGAGCAGGTCAAGGCCAACATCGACTACTATATGGAGAATGCCCGCACCATGAAGCAGGGCTTGGAGGCCGTAGGTCTGAAGGTGTTTGGTGGTGTCAACGCCCCCTACATCTGGCTCAAGACCCCCGATGGCGTAGGCTCATGGAAGTTCTTCGAACAGATGCTCTACGAGGCCAACGTGGTGGGCACACCCGGTGTAGGATTCGGTCCCAGCGGCGAAGGCTACATCCGACTGACCGCCTTCGGCAGCCACGAAGATTGCCACGAAGCGATGAAGCGCCTCCAGCGCTGGCTTATTTAGCCACTTCGCTCCTCCCTCCGGGGAGATGATGAAGCAGCATGAACAGAGAAAAGGAGTTCCTAGAAGAGATACACTAAACAAACCATACAGGATACAAGAGACAAAGGATATCAGGAAGAAGATAGCGTAGAAGAGAGCACAACAGAATGAAGAGAGTTTTTTAATAGGTAAGAGCAAATACAACTAATTAAATTTTTTTGTACAACTAAAAAGGTAAGCAGTATGAAAAAGATTGAAGCGATTATCAGGAAGACTAAGTTTGAGGAGGTGAAGGCCCCCCCTTAGGAGGGTGACCAAACTTGTTAATTCATATATATGACTAATCAATAAACTTAAAACGGTATGACAAAATTAAGATTCAGAGTCGTTGAGACAGCGTTTAAGAAACGCCCTGTAGAGGTGGCTGTGCCTAAGGAACGCCCCTCAGAGTACTTTGCTAAGTACGTATTCAACAAAGAAAAGATGTTTCGTTACCTCCCCAGCAAGGTCTATGCCAAGCTGATTGATGTGATTGATAATGGCGCTCCGCTCGACCGTAGCATTGCCGACGAGGTGGCTGCTGGCATGAAGAAATGGGCCATAGAGATGGGCGCAACCCACTATACCCACTGGTTCCACCCCCTGACTGAAGGTACGGCTGAAAAGCACGACGCCTTCGTAGAACATGACGGCAAGGGCGGCATGATGGAAGAGTTCACCGGCAAGCTGCTCGT
>CAMAMO010000144.1 GCA_945836915.1 uncultured Mediterranea sp. | reverse complement strand
TATTCTCTTCAAAACATATCTTTCAGTGACAGGGTACGCAATTGGAAATGGTATTTACCAAACTCCTTCGATGGTAGGGAGGCTACCTTCTTTTCCAGATTTTCCAAACTGATCTTTCGCTCGTTGCGCTTCACCTCGGCGATGGTGCCTGTATGGTTGAACTCATTGACGGCCACCAGATCAAGCTCGTTCTCGCCGCGCTTATCCCACCAGTTGCTCACACGGCTATAGTGGCCGCTCTCCATCGCCTGGGTTTGAAACCAGCGTTCCAACGTGCGCCCCGTGAATTGTTCATACTGCTCTATCACATACTGACGGAGTAGCGCCGTCTGACCAGCCTCAATCAGTCCCTGGTGAGGATAGATGAAACGGAACCAGAAACGAAGGTAACTGTCGTCGATGCTCCATCGGATGTTGCGGGCGCCGGGTTTGCTGAAGAGGGGGATGTTCTTGGTGATAAACGAGTATTCGTCGCACAGATTGCTGAGGTAAGCACCCGAGTTTTTTCCTATCATGCTGTCAATCTCGCTTTGAGTTGTCACCCCTGCGGCGATAAGCTGCAGAATGCTGAAATAGGTGCCGTAGTCGCGCCCAAACTCGGATACGAGAAGTTCAATTCCCTCAGTGATGAAGGGGGAGTCGGCAGCTGTGGCGTATTGCAGCATCTTGGGGCAGGTGGTGGCTCGGGCATCCATGAGGAGCGAGACGTATTTGGCTACACCGCCTGTCAGCATATAGAGGCAAAGCAGGTCGTCGGGCTTGCACGAGGGGTTATGCTCTTGCAGGATGAGGCGCAGCACGTCCGTGCGGAAAGGCTGCAACCGGATGGCGGAGTCGCGACGTCCGTAGAGAGGTTCGTCGCCATGCTCGAATATCCGCTTCATCATCGAGTAGATGGAACCGCACAGGATGAGGTTTACGGTGGTGCCCTCCTTGTGCCGGTCCCAAACGTCTTGTATCTCGCTGGGTATGGCCTTGTTGATGCCGAGGAAATTCTGAAACTCGTCGATGATGAGGGTGTAGTGGTTCTCATGGCCATACTGCATCAGCTCCTCAAACAGGGCGCCAAACGATGTCATCTTGCCGTGAATGTGCAGCCCCAACTGGCGCTCCGCTTGCTGCTGAAACTTGCTGCATAGCATCTGCTCATTGTCCTTGGAGACGTAGAGGTAGAGCGACTTCTGCCCCTCTATACTTTTCAGCAGAAGGGCTGTTTTGCCTATTCTACGGCGCCCTATCATTGTAGTCATCATGGAGTGTGACGCCGATTGCTCCCAGTTCTTTCTGAGTGTATCAAACTCTGTTTCACGGTCATAGAATCTCATATCCAAATAATATAATAGTCATTAATTTAATGGCCATTATTTTAAAGGCCTCTGCAAAGATAGGGCAAAGGGAGCTAAATAGCAACTTTTTATCAGAAAAAGTGGGTATGACCAGAGTATTTTGCTATATTTGCACAGCGATTATTGTGCCATCTCTGTAACAAACTGATGAATGAAGAAACCAAACGAAACAGCATGTCCCGCCTCTGGACAGACCTTTGCCATTGAGGGCGGACACCGATTACATGGAACCATCGTACCCCAAGGGGCGAAGAATGAGGCGCTGCAGATTCTGTGCGCCACGCAGCGGTCTATGAGAAGCAGGCTTTGGTCTTAGTGAACCGGGGAAACACCACGGGAGAGGAGATTTTCCAACTCTCAGAGCGGATTATCCACTCCGTAAAGGAGAAGTTTGGAGTCACCCTCTCCCGCGAGGTTAATGTATTCTAATGTAGTTCCCTTTATCTCCCCATAAAGGGGAGAATCCCATCCGTAGGGAGGTCAAGTCTTCCCCCTTAAGGGGGGGGCTTAATTCAGCTTCAGCATCTCCTCGATATACTCACGGGTGTTGCTCAGGCGGGGGACTTTGTGCTGACCGCCCAGCTTGCCCTTCTGGTCTAACCAGTCGTGGAAGAGGTTGGGGCGTGCTACAATCACCTCTAAGGGCTGCAGGGCGAGGTTGTTCTGACGCTTGGCCTCGTAGTCGCTGTTGACCTCTTGAAGGGTGTCGTCGAGGATGCGGCTGAACTGGGCGAGGTCGTTGGGCATGCGGCTGAACTCGATGAGCCACTGGTGGCGGCACTTGGCGTTGGCATCCATGAAGACGGGTGCGGCGCTGTAGTCGCTAATCTGTGCACCGGTGGCGGCACAGGCACGGGCCAAACCCTTCTCGGCATTATCTACAATCAGCTCCTCGCCAAAGGCGTTGATGAAGTGCTTGGTGCGACCGGTGATGATGAACTTGTAGGGGTTGCGCGAGGTGAACTTCACGGTGTCGCCTATCATGTAGCGCCACAGGCCGGCGCTGGTGGTGATGATGAGAGCGTAGTTCTTGCCGGTCTCTACGCCCCAGAGGGGTACCACGTGGGGGTGGGCGCTGCCCAGCTCCTCAAGCGGCATGAACTCGAAAAAGACGCCGTAGTCTATCATCAGCAGCATGGCGGCATCGAGCGGGTCGTTCTGCGTGCCGAAGTAGCCCTCGCTGGCGTTGTAGGTCTCGACGTAGTGCATGCCTGCGGATTGGATGACCTGCTTGTACTGCTCGCGGTAGGGGGTGAAGGCCACACCGCCGTGGAAGAAGACCTCCAGGTTGGGCCACACCTGCTCCAGCGTCTGCTTGCCGCTCTTCTGCAGGATGTGCTTGATGAGCACCAGCATCCACGAGGGGACGCCGCTCAGGTTGGTTACATCGGCACCGATTGCCTCACGCGCTATCTGGGCCATCTTCGGCTCGAAGTGCTCCATCAAGGCGGTCTGCTTGGAGGGCACGCGCACGTAGTTGACCAGCGGGTTGAGGTTCTCGATGAGGATGGCGCTCAAGTCGCCCACCAGGCTGTGGGGGGTGTTGAGGTTGGGGGCATGGCTGCCGCCCAGTATCAGGCTTTTGCCGCTGAAGAGGCGGCTCTTGGGGTTTTGGTGGAGGTAGATGGCTACGGCATCACGGCCACCCTGGTAGTGGGTGTCGTGCAGCGATTCGCGGCTCACGGGTAGGAACTTGCTCTTGTCGTTGGTGGTGCCGCTGGATTTGGCAAACCACTGCACCTTCGAGGGCCAGATCAGGTTCTGCTCGCCCTGGCGCATACGTTCTACGTAGCCCTTCACCTCTTCGTAGGTCTGGATGGGGAGGCGTTGATTGAAGGTGTCGTAGTCGCGGATGGTGTGGTAGTTGTAGAGCTTGCCCCATTCGGTGGAGGCTGCCTTCTGAACCAGCCGGCGCATCACCTGCATCTGCAGGCCTTCGGCGTCGGTGGCATAGCGCTCTATCGCCCGCATACGTGGGGCGAAATAGAGGTTGTTTAGTAGTGGTGTGATGTTAATCATTCCTATCTCTCTAAAAATTTTGGCACAAAATTAATCTTATTTCCCCGTATCTGATACTTTTTCCTCTTTTTTTTCTACCTTTACGGCTGCTTTTAGCATGATAAGACAAAATATGTAATAAATATACCACGATTATGAGGATAGGAATTCTGACTTCGGGCGGTGATTGCCCGGGTATCAACGCCACCATCCGGGGCGTGAGTAAGGCGGCCATCAACCATTATGGCATGGAGGTTTTGGGTATTCACAGCGGCTTTCAGGGGCTGCTGACCAAGGATGTGGAGCCGATGACGGAGAAATCGCTCAGCGGACTGCTCAACCTGGGCGGTACCATCCTGGGCACCTCGCGCGAGAAGCCTTTCAAGAAGGGGGGCATCATGGGTGATGTAAACAAGCCGGCGCTTATTCTGGAGAATATCCGCGAGCTGGGACTGGATTGCGTGGTGACCATCGGCGGCAACGGCACGCAGAAAACGGCGGCCAAGCTGGCAGGCATCGGGGTCAACGTGGTGTCGGTGCCTAAGACGATTGACAATGACATCTGGGGCACGGACTTCTCCTTCGGCTTCGACTCGGCGGTGACCATCGCTACGGATGCCATCGACCGCCTTCACTCTACCGCCAGCAGCCACAAGCGGGTGATGGTGATTGAGGTGATGGGCCATAAGGCGGGATGGATTGCACTCTACTCGGGCATGGCCGGTGGGGGTGACGTGATTCTGCTGCCCGAGATTCCTTACGATATTCACCGCATCGGCGAGACCATCTTGAACCGCCTGAAGAAGGGCAAACCCTACAGCATCGTGGTGGTGGCTGAAGGCATCCAAACCGACGGTAAGAAGCGTGCAGCGGAGTACATCGCCCAGGAGATTGAGTATGAAACGGGCATTGAGACGCGTGAAACGGTGCTGGGCTACATCCAGCGCGGCGGTTCGCCCACCTCGTTCGACCGCAACCTCTCCACCCGCATGGGTGGTCATGCCGCGGAACTGATTGCTACCGGTCAGTTTGGCCGCATGGTGACGCTGCAGGGCAACGAAATCACTTCCGCTCCGCTGAGCGAGGTGGCTGGCAAACTGAAACTGGTGACAGAGGATAACGACCTGGTGATTCAAGGCCGCCGCATGGGCATCTGCTTCGGTTAAGGAGTGGATTGCAATCGATTGCACTTGCCTTTAGGTGATTACTATCAGCTCGAGGGGATGAGGTGAGGGATTTTGTTCTACCTTTGAACCGATATACCATGGATTACTAATATATATAATAATGATATGAAAGTTCTGAAACAACTCCCTTACTTCCTCTTTTGTCTGCTGATGGCTGTGGCCATGGGCTGTAGTGATGGTGACTCTCCCCTCGAAGAACCCAATCCGGACCCAAAACCGGGTACGGAAGAACCGGGTACTGATCCGGAGCCTGAGATTCCCGTTGGCTTGAGTTATCAACCCCAAGCTCCGGATGCTGACCAGGCTTTAGTGATTACCTTCAAAGCGGATAGCAAATCCAAACTTTACAATTACAACGGTGAGGTCTATGCCCATATCGGTGTGGTTGATGAAAGTACGTGGCTCTTCGTGCCAGCTTCGTGGGATCAGAATATCGATAAGTGCAAGATGACCAAGAGCGAAGCCAACGTGTGGACCTTGAAG
>CAMAMO010000143.1 GCA_945836915.1 uncultured Mediterranea sp. | reverse complement strand
CATCACGGCCTGCAACGAGCCCCTCATCACACAGTATGCGCATCCCCCGCCCAACCTTCCATTCGATGTAATTGGATAATCTCACCCCGCCACGTTTGCCGCTCCACGATTCGAAGTCGCTCTCTACATCATCTTGCAGTCTCTCTCTATACTGCATATACAGGTCGCTGTAGAGCTCCTTCGCCTCTGGAGGTTTGATACAATCCTTCAAAGCGTCACATATCTTTTTGATTTCATTGCCCAGCGTTATCATCTCCTTTTGCAGCAGGTCGAAGAGCATCAGGTTGCTCACCGGGCTCCACAGCATCGTCTCCATGTGTCCGATGTAGTCATCCACTTTCTGTTTTTCAGAGACAGAATAAAGCGCTTGCGAGAGGTAATAGGTTTGGTTTTGAACAGATTCCAAGCTCCCTTCATCGGCCACCAGATCCTCTCTCACCACACCGTAGTGGATGGCTTGCCGAACCATCTTTTTGTCGATATTGATTTCCAGACAGCGCTGTAAAGTGACACCCTTTTTGACCTCTTCTGCCAACGCGTTAAAGAGACGCTTGACGCTAAAGAGATGATGAAGCTGTGAGAGCAGATGGAAGTGCTGAACCGTAGGCGAAGCTCCGATATACTCGCCCATTTCCAAATGTTTCAATAGCTCGATGTAGAGGGCCTGATAGTCTGTCTTGCTGCTGTTTTCCATGGCTTGCTGTTTCAATAGAAGCGGAGGCAGGGGGCAGATGCAAAAATCAGCCTTAGGTTCGCCAAAACCTCTGTCAGATTGATGCAAAAGCCACCACTGCCTCCGTATGGTGTTTTAGACCACACGGAAGTGTAATGGCGTAGGCAATCTCTGACAGATAATAGAATTTGGCGATTCAAGGCTGAGACCGCTGCGCTGCTTACACGCTCTATGTATGTACTATCTCTATCTGGTTCGTAATCTCTGGTTTTTAGTTATTACTCTTGTTTCAAATCAACATATTTCTTGTCTATAACTCAACATATTTCTTGAAGTAGGCCTTCAGTCGGGCCAGTACGTTCCGCTTCTTCTCAGCCCGCTTCTCAGCCCGCCCTTTGCCGCCGAAGAGGGGCATCGGGGGGAGTATCTTGACGATGGCGGTGCCTACCTCGGGCACCTCGCCCTCGCTGAAGGCACGCTGCATAAAGGCTTCGGCCTCGCTGCGGCGAAGGCCCTCCTCGCTGATGATGCGCTCCAAGTCGGCTTGGCGCTGCGCGGCAATGTAGCGTTGCCACTGGTCGGTGATGTCGCCCTCCTCGGCAGAGGGGTTCATGCGCTCCAGGAACTGCATAATCAGTTCGCGCTTGTCGCGCAGATCGGGACTGCTGTTGATGGCGCGCTCAATCGTCACCGTCAGCTCGCGGTCCTGGCAGTTGCTCTCGTGGTACTGCGCCACCAGCATCAGGATGTAGTCAATGCTGATTTGCACCTGCTTCACTAACTCTATCTCGAAGACCACGTCATCGCTTACCTGCTCAGCCTGGCCACTCTTGGTGGAGCGGAACTGCTCGCGCAGGTCGATGTAGTAGGAGGTGTAGTCCTGCAGGCGGCTCTCGTCCAGCAGCAGCTTATCCACGGGGTGCCCGTCCGTGTCGGTCACCACCCCCTCCTTGAGGCGGAACTCGTCGAAGCTGCAGAGCAGGTTGCGCAGCTTCAGCAGGGCGCCAAACTGGCGGATAAAGGCCCGTTTCTCCTCGTCGGTCTCCACCTGTCCCAGCCGCTCCACGGGGCAATAGGTCAGCAGCCACTCCTCAATCTCGTGGTAGCCGTCGCGGTGCACCGTCAGGCCGCTCTTGTCGCGCTCGTCGTAGCCGTAGAAGTAGTCGGTAAAGGGGCGGATGTAGATGATGGAGTTGGCGTTGCGGTCGCCAAAGAGGCTGAAGCAGCGGTTGACTTGCTCTTGCAGGTTGCGGAAGCAGACAATGTGGCCACAATCCTTCACGCTGTTCAGGATGCGGTTGGTGCGGCTGAAGGCTTGCAGCAGCCCCTGCATTTGCAGGTTCTTATCCACCCAGAGGGTGTTGAGCGTCTTGGCATCGAAGCCGGTGAGGAACATGCCCACCACGATAAGCAGGTCAATCTCCTTGTTCTTCATGCGCAGCGACACATCCTTGTAGTAGTTGCCAAACCGATCCCCCTCCACGCTGTACTGGGTGTTGAAGAGGGCGTTATAGTCATCGATAGCCCGGGCGAGGAACTCCTTGCTGGTGGCGTCGAGGCGGCCGATGCTGTCGGGGTTCTCATCCTCCAGGGTGCCTAAGCTCTCTTCAGCCTCGGACTCGTTGGGGGCGTAGGTAAAGATGGTGGCCACGCGCAGCCGCTGCTCGGGCGGTAGCTCGGCTTGCTGCCGCTGGAACTCGTCGTAGTAGAGGCGGGCCATCTCGGTGCTCTCTACGGCAAAGAGGGCGTTGAATCCTTTGGCCTCCACCTTGATGCGCTTCTCCTGCCCCGCATGGCGGCTGCGGGCCACCTGGCTGATGTTCTGCGTGGCGCTCATCGTGTAGCTCTCGCTGCGGTGCGTCTTGCGGGCAAAGTTGTTTAGGATATAGCGGGTAATGAGTTCCAGCCGCTTGGGGGCATAGCGCAGGTCGGGGCGGTCGATGTCATAGACCTGTTCGTCGGCCATCTGCTCTTTCAGGCGCATGGTGCGGTGGTAGTCCACCTTGAACTGGAGCACGTTGTGGTCGTTGATGGCGTTGATAATGTTGTAGCTGTGCAGCTGGTCGCCAAAAAGGTCGGCGGTGGTCTGCGGCTTGCCTTGGCTGTTCTTCACGGCGTTCACCGCGAAGATGGGGGTGCCCGTAAAGCCGAAGAGGTAGTAGTTCCGGAAGGCCCGCTTCACGCTGCGCATCATGTCGCCAAACTGCGAGCGGTGGCACTCGTCGATGATGATGACCACCTGACTCTCCAGACAGGCCACCCGCTCGCTCCCCCGTTTGAGCAGGGTGGAGAGCTTCTGTATCGTGGTGATGATGATGTGGCACTCGGGGTCGTTGAGCTGGCGTTGCAGGATGGCGATGGAGCTGTTGCCGTTGGCGCAATCCTTCTCAAAGTTGTTGTACTCCTTCATCGTCTGGTAGTCCAGGTCCTTGCGATCCACCACGAAGAGCACCTTTTCGATGTAGGGCTTCTTGGTGGCCAGCTGCGCGGCCTTGAAACTGGTCAGCGTCTTGCCGCTGCCGGTGGTGTGCCAGATGTAGCCACCGCCCTTCAGTGAGCCGTAGAGGCGGCGGTTGTGGGCATACTCGATGCGGTTCAGGATGCGTTCGGTGGCGGCTATCTGATAGGGTCGCATCACCAGCAGGTTCTTATCCACGGTGAAGACGCAGTAGCGGGTCAGGATGGCCAGCAGGGTGGTGCGGCTCAGGAAGGTGCGGGTAAAGTCGGGCAGCGACTCGATGCGGTTGTTCTCTACGTCGGCCCAGTAGCTGGTGAACTCAAAGCTGTTGCTCTGCGTCTTGATGCGCAGTTTCTGCTTCTGCGCTTCGCGACAGTGGGCGTAGCGGGTGGTGTTGCTGTAATATTTGGTCAGGGTGCCGTTGCTGATGATGAAGAGGTGGACGTAGTCGAAGAGGCCCGACCCCGCCCAGAAGCTCTCGCGGCCGTAGCGGTTGATTTGGTTGAAGGCCTCGCGCAGGCTCACCCCGCGGCGTTTCAGCTCCACGTGCACCATGGGGAAGCCGTTGACCAGCAGTGTGACGTCGTAGCGGTTCTCGGCGCTGCCCCCTTCGGGTACATACTGGTTGATCACTTGGAGCCGGTTGTTATGAATGTCGTTGCGGTCCAGGAAGGTGATGTTGATGCTTTGGCCGTTGTCAAGGGTCATGTTGACCACGGGGCTTTGCTGCATCATCTCCGTCTTCTCCTCGATGCCAAGGTTATCGTTGGCAATATGGGCTTCGAAGAGCCGTTTCCACTCGGTGTCGCTCAGCTTGAAGTGGTTCAGCGTCTCAATCTGTGTGCGGAGGTTGGCGATGAGGGCCTCCTCGCTCTTCACGTCGATGTAGTCGTAACCCTGACCCACCAGCTGCTTGATGAAGGCCTCCTCCAGGGCGGCCTCGCTCTGGTAGCCCCCCTTGGCAGGCGGTAACGCCTTGTAACGGCTCACCACGGTGCAGTCCGGCTGTTGGGCTATGATATTAATCTGTTCCATTTTCCGCTCTATTCAAAGGTTAATAACTTTTCACGATAAAATTCGTATTGCTTTTGACGAAGGGCAATCTCCCGCTTCAAAGCGGCAATCAGCTGCTCAAAGGTATCGAGCTGGGAGACGATTTGCTGCTGGCGGTATGACTCAGCTTGGAAAGGCACCGGCAACAGAACCTTTCCTAAACCTTCACCAGAAAACGAACATATTTTGCCCTCAGACACATATTTTTTCAGTTGCTGATGATATATATTTGTTCTTAAGTAATGAGATACATATTTTGCATCAAGCGCATGTTTCAGGATATAGCAAGCATCATGCACAGCTGCTTTTTCATCACCTAACCATGCTACACCAACGCCTATATCACTATTATTCTCACCTGCTCCTACAATTACGACATCCCCTTTTTCGGCATATCGCATAGTTTTTGGAAAATCATAATCCAAAAATGTTTTTGTTTCTGTAGCACTCACGCCATAGTAAGTGTACATGTCGCCATAATGAATACACGGTTGACCTTGTTCTTTGATGTCGTCTCTTACAAAACGCTTTCCACGTATAATATCGCCTATTTCACTGAATGACTTGATTTGAATTAATCCCTTATTGTTTTCTTTTTCCGCTATAGTCCACAAATCTCCATAAAGTTCTTCACGATAAAACTCATATTGCTTTTGGCGAAGAGTCAACTCACTTTCCAGTTTGGCAATCAATGTAGTGAAGGTGTCGAGCTGGCTGACGATTTGACGCTGGACACTAATTGTGGGTATGGGCACATAATAGTCATCTGTACTTGAAATACCTATTTGCGGGAGTTTTACAGAATTAGACTTTGCTGCTATCTGAAAATAATCAGTTCT
>CAMAMO010000142.1 GCA_945836915.1 uncultured Mediterranea sp. | reverse complement strand
GGAAGTTTGGGTGAGTGGCTGAAACCACCAGTTTGCTAAACTGACGTACGGGTTACCGTACCGGGGGTTCGAATCCCCCAGCTTCCGCAAGCTTAATGCACTCTTAGCTCAGTTGGTAGAGCAACTGACTCTTAATCAGTGGGTCCAGGGTTCGAATCCCTGAGAGTGTACGATTGACATAATGGTGGGTTCATCTAATGGTTAGGATACATGCCTCTCACGCATGGTATACGAGTTCGATTCTCGTACCCACTACTAAGATGAGATGAGGCAGCAACACAAACCTGTGAGGCTGCCTTTTTTCGTCATACGTGTTTTGTTACTGATATTTCACCATATTATTCAATGTCTGCTATGGGTACCATTACTTCTGAAACTATTATCGACGATTTGCGCTACTTGCAGCTGCTCTCACGCAGTTTCCCTACGATTGCTGATGCCAGTACGGAGATTATCAATCTGGAGGCTATCTTAAATCTGCCGAAGGGCACTGAGCACTTCCTCACCGATATTCACGGAGAGTATGAGGCGTTTCAACATGTGCTGAAAAATGCGTCGGGCGCGGTAAAACGTAAAGTGAATGAGATTTTTGGAAATACGCTTCGCGAGAGTGAAAAGAAGGAACTTTGTACCCTAATCTACTATCCCGAGGAAAAACTGCAGTTGGTTAAGGAGAAAGAGGTGGATTTGGATGACTGGTACCTGATTACATTGAACCAATTGGTTAAGGTGTGTCAGAACGTCTCTTCGAAATATACCCGTTCGAAGGTGCGCAAGGCACTTCCTGCTGAGTTCTCATACATCATTCAGGAGTTGATGCATGAGTCGAGCATTGAGCCCAACAAGCATGCTTATATCAATGTGATTATCAGTACAATTATATCGACTCGACGTGCTGATGACTTTATCATCGCTATGTGTAACCTGATTCAGCGCCTTACCATTGACCTGTTGCATATCGTAGGTGACATCTATGACCGCGGTCCAGGTGCTCATATCATCATGGATACGTTGTGCGATTACCATAATTTCGACATCCAGTGGGGCAATCACGACTTGCTCTGGATGGGTGCTGCTGCGGGCAATGATGCCTGTATGGCTAACGTTATCCGCATGGCCATGCGCTACGCTAACCTGGCTACATTAGAGGATGGCTATGGTATCAATCTGCTACCACTGGCCACCTTTGCCATGGAGGCGTATGCCGATGATCCCTGTGAGGTCTTCATGCCTAAGGTGTCTGTCAATGATATCGATCATAATGAAAAAACGTTGCGCCTGATCGCTCAGATGCATAAGGCCATCACGGTCATTCAGCTTAAACTTGAGGCGGAAATTATTTCCCGTCGTCCGGAATTCAATATGGAGGGTCGTAAGTTACTTCATCTGATTGATTTTGAACGGGGTGTATTTTGTTACCAAGGGAAGGAGTATCCGCTGCGTGATAAGAACCTCCCCACGGTGGATCCTCACGATCCCTACCGCCTGACTGACGAAGAGCGTGACCTGGTTAACAAGTTGCATCATTCGTTCAAGAACAGCGAGAAGATGAAAAAGCACATGCGCTGTCTCTATACCTATGGCGGTATGTACACCGTTTGCAACAGTAACCTGCTCTATCATGCCTCGGTGCCCCTGAATGCTGACGGTTCCTTCAAAGAGGTGGAGATTAACGGCAAGATCTATTCTGGAAAGAAGTTGCTCAAGAAGGCTGACCACCTGGTTAGATCGGCCTATTTTGATGACGATACCGCAGAGGGAAAGCCCTTCGCCTTGGATTATATGTGGTACATGTGGTGCGGACCTGATGCGCCCTCGTTTGACAAGGATAAGATGGCTACCTTTGAGCGCTATTTCGTGGGTAATAAGGAGCTGAACAAGGAGACGAAGGGACACTATTACACCCTACGCAACCAGGCTGAGGTGTGCGACCAGATTCTGCGCGAGTTTGGGATTGAACCCGGACCTCACGCTCATATCATCAACGGCCACGTGCCGGTCAAGACCATCAAGGGCGAGAAGCCCATCAAGGCGGGTGGCAAGCTGCTGGTGATTGATGGCGGTTTCTCAAAGGCCTATCAACCTGAGACCGGTATTGCCGGTTATACGTTGGTCTATCACTCACATGGACTGCAGTTGGTTCAGCATGAACCCTTCCAGAGCCGACAGAAGGCCATCGAAGAGGGACAGGATATTAAATCCACCACCTTCCTGGTTGAGTTTAACCAGCAACGTATGATGGTGAAAGATACAGATAAAGGAGTGGATCTGATTGCTCAGATTCAGGATTTGAAAAAACTTCTTGTGGCCTATCGTATGGGCTTAATCAAGGAGAAGAACAGCTACTGAAGGGATGCGCGACAAATTATTACGGCCGATTACTGAGAGATTCGGTAAGAGATAAAAAAGAAGCCCCTTGCATGGGCTCCATCATGGAGTGCGATGCAAGGGGCTTTTTGTTGTATTCAGTTTTTTCCTTTTTTCTAATCTCGATTCCTCCAAGAACCGGAAGCTCACACCGTGAGTGGTGTGGCTTAGTTCAAGTAAGAAGCAAGTTGAGCCGCTGTTACGTTCTTGGCGACGATGACGCCTTGATCGTTAAGCAGATAGTTCGTAAATCCGCGGTGCAAGCGGTAGCGCTTGTACAGGTCGGATTCTGCACCACGGGTCTCGGCAAAGCAGAGAGGAGCCGCGATACGATCCATGCGAACGATTTCTCGCGATACCGACGGATATTCGTCGAATGAAACGGAAACCATTTCGACCTTGTGCTGGGTGTCATTCTGCAACACATTGCTCAAATTCGCATTGAGCATCCGGGAGTGTGCGTCATAACCGGCCCAGAAACTGAGCAGGACGTAGCCACCCTTCTGGGGTGAAACCGTCTGATTGTTCAGCATCAGCGAAGTAGCATCGGGCAGGTAACTGGGAGCCACATCGCCTACATTCAAACCTCCGGTAGGTTTGTCTTTTTCTACAAATGATGTCAAGGAACTGATTAGTAATACAACAAAAATCAATTTAGCATATTTCATGCACCAACGATTTTGGTTAATACTATCCGAGGCCTGTCCTCCACTGAAGGGCAGTGATTTCTTCCCCGGCCATAACTGTGGGCCGATTATGCCTTCCGTCACGGAAGATATGATGCAATGATAAGTTGATTATCAAAGCATTCGGCTTAGAAATCGGGTGCAAAGGTAAGCCTTTCTTGACTTATTTTCCAAATAAACAAGCAAAAAAGTGATTTTTTTAGGCTTATTTTTTATGTTCTTTAGCATAAAAACGGGAAAAAACCGCTACCTTTGTGGCGTAAAACATTAGAAGAATTGAGAAAATGAAGTTTGATGAACTGGATTTAAACGATGACGTGCTTGATGCACTTGATGCCATGCGCTTTGACGAGTGTACACCGGTGCAGGAGAAGGCCATTCCTGTCATTCTGGAGGGGAAGGATTTGATTGCCGTAGCTCAGACGGGTACCGGTAAGACTGCTGCCTATCTGCTCCCGGTCATTGACCGACTCTCAGATGGCGGTTATCCAGAGGATGCTATCAACTGTATCGTGATGGCTCCAACGCGTGAGTTGGCTCAACAGATTGACCAACAGATGGAGGGCTTTGCCTACTTTCTGCCGGTGAGCAGCGTAGCCGTTTATGGAGGGAATGATGGTATCCTTTTTGAGCAACAGAAGCGTGGCTTGACGCTGGGGGCCGACGTGGTGATTGCTACACCCGGGCGCCTGTTGTCGCATCTAAAGATGGGGTACGTTGATCTCTCAAAGGTTTCATTCTTCATTCTTGATGAGGCTGACCGCATGCTTGATATGGGCTTTTATGATGACATCATGCAGATAGCCAAGTTCTTGCCCGAGCAGCGGCAGACCATCATGTTTTCTGCTACGATGCCTGATAAGATTCAGCAGTTGGCGAAACATATACTCAACAATCCGGTAGAGGTGAAGTTGGCGGTCTCGCGTCCGGCTGATAAGATTGTACAAGGTGCTTTCATCTGCCATGAGGCACAAAAATTAGGGATTATCCGTTCGCTTTTCAAGGCGCAGAAAATGGAGCGTGTGATTATCTTTGCCTCTTCGAAACTGAAGGTGAAAGAGGTGGCCCGCTCGCTCAAGCAGATGCATCTCAATGTGGGCGAGATGCACAGTGACCTGGATCAGGCTCAGCGTGATGAAGTGATGTACGCTTTTAAAGCTGGGCGCATAGCTATCCTGGTGGCTACGGATATCGTGGCTCGTGGTATTGACATTGATGACATTCGTTTGGTTATCAACTATGATGTGCCTCACGACAGTGAGGACTACGTTCACCGCATAGGTCGTACGGCTCGTGCTGGTAGCGAAGGTGAGGCAATCACCTTCGTCAGCGAGATGGACCAGCGTAGGTTCGCACAAATCGAGAAGTTCCTCGGGAAGTCAGTAAACAAGCTATCATTACCACAAGAGGTGGGCGAAGGTCCTGAGTACAAGGGAGAAAAGGCTGAAAATGGACGAGGAAGATTGCGTAAAGGTGGTGAAAAAAAGCGAAGCGGAGGAAAAACGAAGCGGAGCAAGAAGCGCTCTGCTGATTGCCCTGCGGATATTAAGCAGAGTGTGATGACTACTGAAGAGTCCACGCAGGCTGTTCAACAGCCTATTGAGGCGGTTACAGAACAAGGTGATTCAGCTGTAAAGCAGGAGAGTAGCCAGAAGAAGCGTTCGCATCACCGCCATCGTCGCCGTTCTTCTGAGAAACCTCAGGCAGAGGTGGTAGCACCTAAAGAGAGTGCTCCTAAGGAGGCAACCTCGAATGAGACCGTCAATACCGCAGCGAAAGAGGGGGCAGAAGGTGAGGCAAAGGCCGCAAAAAAGCATCGAAGAAACCACCGTGGAGGTAGGAATCGCCGTCGTGGCAAGGTTGCTGGTCAAGCTGAGGGGGTGGATCAAACCACTGCGCAGCCTGTTTCTGAGTAGTTGAATTTCCCCGAGGTAGATGCTACTTTTTCGCGTCTGGAATGCAAGCATTTCACATCTGGAATGCAAGCATTTCGCGTCTGGAATGCAAGCATTTCGCATGGTGATTGCA
>CAMAMO010000141.1 GCA_945836915.1 uncultured Mediterranea sp. | reverse complement strand
CCCCGACCCTCTGCTTGTAAGGCAGATGCTCTGAACCAGCTGAGCTAAACGCCCGTCACTTTCGTTTCAAAAGCGGTGCAAAGGTACGACTATTTTTTGAACCCGCAAACATTTCGGCGTTTTTTTCATTATTTTTTTTGCAAATACCCCAAAATAGACCGCAAATCACTATATTTGCACCTCTAAAACATCAAACCATGAGTAAAATTGACCTTATCGCCATCATTGGCCCCACAGCCTCGGGCAAGACGCCTTTTGCAGCCGCTTTGGCCCATCGGCTCCACAGCGAAGTAATCAGCGCCGACTCTCGCCAGGTGTATCGCGGCATGGACCTGGGCACGGGCAAGGACCTGGCCGATTACGTGGTTCAGGGAGAACCCATCCCCTATCACCTCATCGACATTGCCGACCCTGGCTATAAATATAACGTCTTCGAATTCCAGCGCGATTTCCTCTCCGCCTATCAGTCGATGCGCCAGCGGGGCCTGCTGCCCATTCTTTGCGGCGGCACGGGCATGTATGTAGAATCGGTTCTGCGCGGCTACCGCCTGCTGCCAGTACCCGAAAACCCCACCCTCCGCCAGCAACTCGCCAACTACAGCCTTGAGGAGCTGACCCAGATACTGAGCCGCTACAAAACGCTGCACAACACCACCGACGTCGATACCGCCAAACGGGCCATCCGAGCCATCGAGATTGAAGAGTATTACGCCCACACGCCTATTGAAGAGCGCAGCTTTCCGCAGCTCAACAGCCTGGTCATCGGCCTCGACATCGACCGCAACCTACGCCGCGAAAAGATTACCCGCCGCCTGAAGCAACGCCTTGACGAAGGCATGCTCGACGAGATTCGCCAACTGCTCAGCCGTGACCTCACCCCCGACGACCTGCTCTACTACGGATTGGAGTACAAATACCTCACCCTCCACGTCATCGGCCAGCTGAGTTATGACGAGATGTTTCACCAGTTAGAGACCGCCATCCACCAGTTTGCCAAGCGGCAGATGACCTGGTTCCGCGGCATGGAGCGCCGAGGCATCCACATCCACTGGATAGACGCCACCCTACCCCTGGAGGAAAAAATCCGACAAGTAGAGCAACTGGCTGGATTTTAACCATTGAATTAATCAAGGCTAACCCCGCAACAGTTCAGATTATTATCCGTAGAAACTCCGCCCCCGTAGCAACTCAACACTCTGGCCGCACAGACCAGCCAGGTTTCTGCGCGTCCAGGAAAAAACCAATGTGTCAACAAAAAAGTATGGCACCGCTCCTCCACCCTTCCTCCGTCGCTGCTCCGTTCATTCTCCGTCTGGTCCCCCTTCAAAGCGGAGAACCGACGGACAATCGACGTAGGCTTGGCAGAGAGTTAGCAGAGATCTGAAGGAGACTTGACGGAGACAAAGCTGCGTCAACTTGCCGCCAAACCGCCACCATCACATGACCACCCCCTTAGCATCCTGTTCATTTCTCTTAGCAATCTAAGAGGATACTAAGGGAATGCTAAGGGAATGCTAAGAGAATAGCTGCGCAAAACTAAGGGAATGACAAACTGAAGCAACGACTCAGCCAACTCACATCAGTGGTAAAGAATTACAGTCAACTATAATCCGTTTTTAAGGTTTAACCCAGTCAACTGTATCAAGGTTTAAGACAAGCAGTAGTCAACCTAAATCAAGACAGTACAGAAAAAACAAAAAAATCACGATTTTCCTGTCAGTCTGTCAGTTCCGGCCTTTTTTCGCCAACAACAAACTGATTTTCATATAATTAGCAAGCTGACAGTCTCGGCCAGACTGTCAGCCACACTGTCAGCCACACAACACCTTGTATGCCAATCAATTAAGGACTAATTTCAGCGAAAACTGACAGACTGACAGTATTTTTGCATAAAACATTTATCCCCGCGAATCAGCTCCTCAAAGGGCAGCCGAATCGCGGGGATATAGAGATTTCCTACAACCCTCGCCTGGAGATTAGAAGGGAAGGTCGTCAGCACTGTTACCAGCCTGAAACTCAGGGGCAGGGGCTGGAGCTACAGCCGGTGCGGCTGCGGGCTGCTGAGCGGCCACTCGATCCACCTTCCATGCGCGGATTGAGTTGTACCAACGGCCCTGATACTCACGGGCATCTACATCAAAAGATACAGTCAGCTCCTCGTTCATCTGGATGTTAAACTGAGCGATTTTATCCGCTCCAAACACATCAAAACACATCTTGCGGGGATACTGGCCATGATCCTCAATCACATACTCCTGCACCTTCCATTCGTTGCCATTCTTTGATATACCTCCGCGCTCGGGGAGCACGGCAATTATTCTTCCTGTAAATTCCATAAGTCTCTTTCGTTTATTGTTAATTGGGTGCGAAGATACGCTTTTTCAGCGAAAACTCACAAGTTTTCACGCTTTTTTCGCCAAAAAACGATGCAGACCCAGATTTTTTACGTAACTTTGTCACTTGGTAGGCACCTTTTGAACACATGCAACTCAAGGAGGCCTGAAAACGACGAATTATAAACTTAAAAATGACATATACAACATGAAATTCTACATCTCAAGTTTGGAGCTCTACAGCCGGCTGCAATCAATCAGCCGCGTCATCAATTCTAAAAACGCCCTGCCTATTTTGGATTGCTTCCTCTTCGACCTGAGCGAGGGGACAATGAACATTACGGCTTCTGACAGCGAAACCACCATGATGACCTCACTCGAAGTGAGCGACAGCGATGCCGACGGACGCTTTGCCTTGACGGCCAAGACGGTTTTGGACGCACTGAAGGAGCTGCCCGAACAGTCGCTGGGATTTGAAATCAATCTCGACACCAAAGAGGTAGCCATGAGATATGCCAACGGCCAGTATAAAATGATAGCCCAGAACGCCGACGAGTACCCTCAGGCTCAGCAGTTGAGCGAGCAAGCGGTATCGCTCACCATGGCTGCCGACGTGATGCTGGGCGGCGTGAACCGCGCCTTCTTCGCCACGGCTGACGATGAGCTGCGCCCCGTTATGAACGGTATCTATTTCGATATCACCACCGAAGACGTGACGATGGTAGCCAGCGACGGCCATAAACTGGTACGTTGCCGTTCGTTCGTCTCCAAAGGCAACGAGCGCTGCGCCTTTATCCTGCCCAAGAAGCCGGCCATGCTGCTGCGCAACCTCTTGCCTAAAGAGCAGGGCGACGTAGAGGTCTCATTCGACCAGCGCATGGCCTTCTTCACCATGGAGAATTACCGCATGGCTTGCCGGCTGATTGAGGGCCGCTTCCCCAACTACAACAGCGTTATTCCGCAGAACAACCCGCATCACGTTACGGTAGATCGCACAGCCCTGATGGGTGCGCTGAAGCGCGTATCGGTCTTCTCCTCTCCGGCCAGCAGCTTGATCAAACTGCGCGTAATGAGCGGACAATTAGAAGTCTCGGCTCAAGATATCGACTTCTCCACCTCGGCCGAGGAGCGCTTGGATTGCCAGTATGATGGCTCACCCATCAACATCGGCTTCAAGGCCTCATTCCTCATTGATATTTTGAATAACTTCACCTCAGAAGAGGTCGTGATTGAACTGGCAGACCCTTCGCGCGCAGGCCTCTTCGTTCCAGCCGAGCAAGAAGAAGGCGAAGACATCCTGATGCTGCTCATGCCCATGATGCTCAACGACTAACATCATCATTCTGACTAATGAAACTGAATCTGAAGAATCCCCTGGTCTTCTTCGATCTGGAGACCACGGGTGTCAATATCATCTCAGACCGCATCGTAGAGATTAGCTACCTGAAGGTCTATCCCAACGGCAACGAAGAGAGCCGCACCATGCGTATCAACCCCGAATGCCACATCCCCGAGGCCTCATCGGCCATCCATGGTATCTATGACGAGGATGTGAAGGATTGCCCCAAGTTCAAGGAGGTGGCACAGATGGTGGCCAACGACTTTGAAGGGTGCGACATTGCCGGGTATAACTCGAACCGCTTCGACGTGCCCCTGCTGGTGGAGGAATTTCTCCGCGCTGGCGTAGAAATCGACCTGACCCGCCGCAAGTTTGTAGATGTGCAAGTCATCTTCCACAAGATGGAGCAACGCACCCTGTCGGCCGCCTATAAGTTCTACTGCGGCAAAGACTTGAACGATGCCCATACGGCGGCAGCCGACACCCACGCTACCTACGAGGTACTGATGGGGCAGCTGGACCGCTACCCCGAACTGCAAAACGACATCAAGTTCCTCTCTGACTACTCGTCATACAACCGCAACGTCGATTTTGCCGGACGTATGATTTACGATGAACAGGGACGAGAGACCTTCAACTTCGGCAAATACAAAGGCCGCCTGGTGAGCGACGTACTGGCCCAGGACCCATCTTATTACGCTTGGATTATGGACAACGACTTTACGCTAAACACCAAGAATATGTTGACAAGAATCAAGTTAGGGCAACCTACCCGCATCAAATAAACACTACGACGGATGGTGAATATACTGAAAGGAAAGAAAATAGTACTGGGCATTACGGGCAGTATCGCCGCCTACAAGGCCTGTCTGCTTATCCGTGCCCTGGTGAAAAGGGGCGCCGAGGTACAGGTGGTGATTACCCCGGCGGGCAAGGAGCTTATCACGCCCGTCACCCTCTCAGCGCTGACCAGTAAACCGGTCATCTCAGAATTCTTCTCCGGTCGCGACGGCTCGTGGCATAGCCATGTTGATCTGGGCCTCTGGGCCGACGCCATGGTGATAGCACCGGCCACCGCCTCAACCATCGGAAAGATGGCACACGGTGTGGCCGATAACATGCTGGTCACCACCTACCTCTCCATGAAGGCACCCGTCTTCGTGGCTCCGGCCATGGATCTGGACATGTTTGCCCACCCCTCCACACAAGCCAATCTGGCTACCCTCCGCGCCTATGGTAACCACATCATTGAGCCGGCCGAGGGCGAACTGGCCAGCCATCTGGTAGGCAAGGGACGCATGGAGGAGCCGGAAGGCATCGTCACCCATTTGGAGCTCTTCTTCGCCCAGCGCGATGGCGACCTCCGCGGCAAGCGGGTGCTGATTACCGCCGGACCTACCTACGAAAAGATGGACCCCGTGCGCTTCAT
>CAMAMO010000140.1 GCA_945836915.1 uncultured Mediterranea sp. | reverse complement strand
ATGAGGCCGGAAACTAACCGAAGACCCCCTCTGTCCCCCTTAAAGGGGGATGACACACCCTGACGAGAAACCAGACAGTTACGTCTCCCCTCTTAAACGGGTTAACCCACCCTTCGAGAAACCTGACAGCTATGTCTCCCCCCTTTAAGGGGGGTCGGGAGGGTCTAAAAAAAAAGTCCCAGCTTTTGGCTGGAACTTTTCTACTGCTCTATGGCACGGGAGGAGAGGCTCGAACTCCCGACACCCGGTTTTGGAGACCGGTGCTCTACCAACTGAGCTACTCCCGTGTTTGCGGCTGCAAAGGTAGGCATTATTTTTTAAATTCCAAACTTTGCAGCCACTTTTCTTATTGTTTTATCTTCTCGCGGTACTCGGTGGGGGTCATACCCATCTTGGCCTTGAAGCATTTGCTGAAGTAACGGGGGTCGTTGATGCCTACCATGTAGGCCACCTGGGTCATGGAGTACTCGCCGGTCTTGATCAGCTCAATGGCGCGGTTGATGCGCACCTCCTTGATGAACTCTACGGGGGCTAATCCGGTGAGGCTCTTCAACTTCTTGAAGAAGACGGAGCGACTCACGGCCATCTCCTGCACCAGGTCGTCCACCAGCAGCTCGCCATTGTCCATGTTCTTCTCCATCAGGGCCACTAATTTATCCATGAACTTGCGGTCCTGAGGCGACATGGCATCGACCACCGGGGCTTCGCCGTTGGCCTCAGCCGCGTTCGAGGCCTCTTGAGGCTGAATCACCTCGTTGCTGGCGGGCATCAGGCGGTTGAGCAGGGTGGTCTGCAGCAGCTTACGGCCAGCCAAGAGGTTCTTGACGCGGGCCTTGAGGAAGGAGGCGCTGAAGGGCTTGGTGATGTAGGCGTCGGCACCGTACTCCAACCCCTCAATCTGGTTCTCGACCGAGGTCTTGGCGGTGAGCAGTACCACGGGGATGTGGCTGGTGGCCATCTCGTTGCGCAGGCGCTTCAGCATCTCGATGCCGTCCATCACGGGCATCATCACGTCGCTGATAATCAGGTCGGGCTGCAGATTGCGGGCCTTCTCCAGACCCACCTGGCCGTTCTCGGCCTCGGCTATCTGGTAGTCGCCGCCAAAGATGGTGCGCAGGAAGAGGCGCAGCTCGCCGTTGTCCTCAATCACCAGCAGGGTGGGTTTCCCCTCCTCAGCACTGGCGGTGGCCTCCTCGGGCCTGGTGTGGAGCTGGGCCACGCTGGCGTCATCCTGCAGGAACTCGGTGGTGGGGTCGAAGTGGCTCTTGCCGGAGAGGAAGGTGACGGTGAAGCGGCTCCCCTCGCCCGGCTTGCTATCCACCTCAATCTCCGCCTTGTGCATCTCTACCAGCTCCTTGACCAGCGAGAGGCCGATGCCGGTGCTCTGCTGGAAGAGCTTGCGATCTACCAGGTTCTCGAAGCGGAGGAAGATGGAGCGCTTATGCGACTCGTCGAAGCCGATACCCTGATCCACCACGCCTATCTGCACCTTCTCGCCAGCCTGACGCACGAAGAGCAGGATCTGCTTGCCGTCGGGGGTGTACTTAAAGGCGTTGGAGAGGAGGTTGAAGATGATCTTCTCCAGCTTATCCACATCGGCATAGAGGAAGATCTGCGGCTGGCTGCTCTCGAACTGGAAGTCGATGCCGCGCTCGTCGGCCACGGCCTGGAAGTTGCCCATCAGCTTGCGGGCAAACTCCACGGCCTCCAGGCGCTGTACCTGGAGCTTCATCTTCTTGTTCTGTATCTTGCGGAAGTCGAGAATCTGGTTGATGAGTCGGAGCATGCGGTTGGTGTTGCGGCCTACCACCTCGAGCTGCTGGCGCACGTCGTCGGGCAGCTGGTTGTTCTTGAGCACATGCTCCACGGGGCCTGCTATCAGGGTCAAGGGGGTGCGCAGCTCGTGCGAGATGTCGGTAAAGAAGCGCAGCTTCATGTCGGTAACCTGCTGCTCCACGACCACCTCGTGCTTCAGGCGGTAGATGGTGAAGAGGATATAGACGGCCGCCACGATGACGAGCAGGATGAAGAGCACGTAGAGAAAGTAGGCGAAGGGGGTCTCCCAGAAGCTGGGCAGAATCTCGATGGGCAGCACGCGCTCGTTGTCGGTCCAGACGCCATCGGCATTGGTGGAGCGCACCTTGAAGAGGTACTTGCCCTTGGGCAGGTTGGTGTAGATGGCGGTGCGGCGGTTGCCTACGTAGTTCCAGCTCTTCTCAAACCCCTCCATGATGTAGGCGTACTGAATCTGCTGCGGGGCGGTGTAGTCCAGGGCGGCATACTCTAAGCTGAAGAGGTTGTCGCGATGGGTCAGCACCAGCTTATTCAAGCCATCAGGGGCCACAGGTACGGGACTGCGCGGAGCGGGCTGCACCTCTCGACCCTGGATGCTGAGCCGCGAGAGAACGATGGTGGGCACGTAGTCGCTGCGCAGGGTGGAGTCGGGATAGAAGGAGCAGATGCCGTTGCTGGTTCCGAAGAGCATGCTGCCCCAGGTGGAACTGCACGAGGCGGCCTCGCTGAAGCGGATGTGCGGACCGACCTCCTTCTCGCTGTAGTTGATAAACTGCTCGGTAGAGGGGGTGAAGCGACTCAAGCCGCTCTCGGTACTCATCCAAAGGTGACCCGTAGCATCTTCACGGATAGCCAACACCACATCGGATGCCAGCCCCTGGTCGGTGCCGTAGCTACGGAAGGTAGCCTTGCCGTCGGGGCTGAGGGAGAGGAGCTTGTTGAGTCCGCCACCAAAGGTAGCTAAGTAGAGGGTGTCGCTGCTGGAACGGTGAATCCAGTGGACGTCGTTGTTACGCAGGCTCTGCGGCTCTTCTTCCTTATTATATATATGGGTGAAGGGGAGGGATTCGGGGGTATTGAACTCTTCGGGGGCAACCAGCGCGCCTAAGGTGGTGCCTATCCAGATGCGTCCATGACCATCGTCGGTAACGAAGCGCACCTTGCTGCAATGCTCGATGGGGTAACGGCGCAGGTCGTTATAGGCGTGATGGAAGCGGGGGTTAGCGGCGGTGGAGGGATCAAAGTAGTTGATACCTCCTCCGTAGGTGGCCACCCAGATGCGTCCCTTGCTATCTTCGTGAACCGCATAGACATCGTTATGGCTCAGGCTATAGGGGTCGCCCTCGCGCCTCTCGTAGCGGCTCAGGCGGAACAGCTTCTCGCTGAGGGGTTGGGCCTTGACCAGGCCGTCGCCCTTGGTGGCTATCCAGAGATTATGGGCCTTATCCTCCATCAAACCATAGGCGTTACCCCGCATGGGCTGGCCCGTACGGCTCACGGTACCCGCCTCGGTAAGGTAACCTAAGTACTGTTTCTGACGGTTATAGAGGCGCAGGTGGCCATCCTTGCAGCCCGCCCAGATCTGGCCGTGGCTATCCTCAAGCAGGGCGCGCACCTCGTTGCTGAGCGACTCGTAGGGGAGCTGCTCAGGCACCATCAGCTGGAAGCGGTTGCGCAGGAAGGTGACCTTCTCTACCCCCTTGGAGTGGGTGCAGAGCCAGAGGTTACCCTGGGCGTCGGAAAGGCAGGAGTGGATCTTGTTAGAGAAACGCCATTCGCCGCCAGTGAGGCTGTTGAAGAAGGGGCAGAGCTGACGCTTGGTGCGGTCGTAGTAGGAGAAGCCTCCACCGTAGGGGTGAATCCAGAGGGTGCCATTGACATCTTCATGGGCATGGAAGGCGGGGCGTGAGCGGTCGGTCGAGGTGGGTTCTACGGCCAGCGCCTCAATCAGCCACTGACGCGCGACCACATCGTAGTGGGCTATTCGACCGGGAGTCTGCTGGTCAATCCACACCTCGTCGTAGGCATCGACATAGGCGGTAAACACCTCGCCATTCATCGTCTTGGGTAGCGGAATGACCTCCTGCTCCCGCTTACTGAGGTCGCAGAGGTAGAGACCGTTGCGGGCCGTCACAGCCATCAGGCGACCCTGCAGGCTCTCATCCAGCGCAATGACTGCAGAGGAGGCTCCTAAGAGTGGCATCGCCTCCAGGCGCTGACCGTCGTAATGCCAAAGGGCTCCCTCTTCACTGCCCAAATAGAGGTCGTGATCGGTAACAAGGGCAGAGGTAAAGCGGGGGGCTATAACGGAGGGAAGCGGTGCGGTGGTGGGACCTGTTTCCGTAGAGGTAACGAGGGCTGTCGCAGCGGTGGTAGCAGTTGTGACGGTGGTGGCTGTAGGATTGGCGGTGGCTTCAATATAGAGGAGCTTCTCCTCCTTGCCATCGGCAGAGAGGCAGAAGAGGCCTTTATCGCCGTAAATCCACTCACGACCTTGAGTATCCGACAACACACCACGTACGCGTCCCACCTGGGCGGCAGGGAACCAACGGGTCACGGGGATGCTCTGAATATCGGTAATAGCCGAACGGCCCACACCGCCCTCATCAGAGAGGAACCAGACGGCCTTATCCAGCACGCAGATGGTGTGAATGAAGGCATCAGCCCCCTCTTCACCCTCCACGGGAATGCGGGTAAACGACTCGGTCAGCGGATTGAAAAGGCAGACATGATGGCTATAGGTGATGCCCCAAATGCGCCCCAAGCGGTCGGGCTGCACATGGTCGATGCGGCTGTTAGAGAGGCCCGTAGGACTACCCCACTGCAGCTTGTAGTTCTTAAAGCGGATGCCATCAAAGCGATTGAGTCCGTTCCAGGTGGACAGCCAGAGGATACCTTTGCTATCCTGAGCCATGCTCATTACGGTATTCTGAGAGAGGCCGTCATCGAGACTGTAATGGGTGAACAGACAGGAGGGATTCTGTGCCTGCAGGCGGCACCCAATGCATAGAAAGAGCGTAATAAACAGTATGATAGGTTTTGCTTTCATGGTAGATAATCTAATATTCCGTGGTAAAGGTAGTGAAATTTATGGAATATCAAACAACAAATCCTAAAAAAATCGCCCATTAGCCCCGCTATTTCGCTCGGCTTGCACACTTTGCTTCGCCAAGATAGGCGGCGCCTCGGAAAAACAAAAATATACAAGCTTCTTTTTGCTTTTTCGCTCGGCTTGCACACTTTGCTGCGCCAAGATAGGCGGCGCCTCGGAAAAACAAAAATATACAAGCTTCTTTTTGCTTTTTCGCTCGGCTTGCACTATCTTTTAATAAAATAGGCTTCGCCTCGG
>CAMAMO010000139.1 GCA_945836915.1 uncultured Mediterranea sp. | reverse complement strand
ATATCGATGCGCTCCTTGTTGATGCGGGCACGTTTTTTCTTCGAGTCACCACCCTGCTGGTTCTCGTCGCTCTTGTTGGGTTCTTCGCGACGAATCTCCTTCAAGATGGCATCCTTCATCTGCTTACGCTGATCCATGCGCTGGCGTTCCTTCTCCTCGCGCTCTTTCTTACGCTCCTCTTTCGATTTCTTTTTGGGGCGTGTGCTTTGATTCAGAGCGGCCAGGTCGATGCGACCGATGACGTTGATTTTGTTCAAAGGCTCGGTACGGGTAATCTTGAAGACCTCCTCCTGTTTCGGAGCCACCTCCTGAGAGGGCTCTTGTGATGGAGCTTCTGTGGCAGGTTTGGCTTCGGTGGTCTGAGGTTTAGTTTCATCAGCAGCGGGTTTTGCCTCCGCAGCAGATTTCGTCTCTGCAGCGGCAGGTTTCTGTTCAGCGGCAGCGAGTTTTTTATCAACTGCGGGCTTAACTTCCGCGGCTGGTTTCACTTCCATGGCTGGTTTATCCTCTGTGGCGGTTCTCTCTTCTGCAGCAGGTTTCTCTTCTGCTGCAACAGGCTTAACCTCAGCGGCGGGTGTTTGCTTAGCCTCTTCTGTGGCAGGCTTTGCTTCAGCTACCTCTGATTTTTGGGGCTTCGCAGCGGGTTTCTCTTCATTGGTTGGTTTCACCTCAGCGGCGGAAGGTTTTACCTCTTCGGCAGCAGGCTGAACTACTACGGCTGGTTTCTCCTCCGCTTGTGGGGCTTCGGGCTTCCGCTCTTCGGCCTTTGAGGGGGTGTTGCCATCCAGATTGATATGGCCTACTGTCTTAATCTTGAAAGCATCGCGAGGCACCTCGGTACGAATCTCCTCAGCAGCTGTTTCGCGGCGGTTGGCGCGTGAGTCGCGGTTCAGTTTTTCCGACTTCAAACGCAGGTCCTTGTCGTTGCTGAACTCCTTTTTCAGCAACTCATACTGTTCTTCACTGATCTTCGTGTTCGGATTGGGCTCCACGGTGTATCCCTTCTTTTGCAGGAATTCCACCACGGTCTGGATACCGACGTTGAGATCACGGGTTACTTTATTAAGCCTTATTGTCATTCTGTATTTTTTCTTTTTTAATGATTAGTGGATGGGGTTTCTGGGGATTTGAGGATTACTCCTCAAACTCTTTCTTGAGCACGCGGATTACCTCGTCGATAGTCTCTTCTTCAAGGTCAGCCTTCTCGGCCAGAATTTCGCGTGAGGCTCCTAAGACGCCACGGGCTGTCTCCAGTCCGGCATTCTTGATGGCGTCTATAACCCATCCGTCGATTTCGTCGCGGAACTCATCCAGATAGATGTCCTCTTCACCTAAGGCGGCGTTGGGCTCTGCTTCGCGGAAGACGTCGATGGTGTATTCAGTCAACATCGAGGCCAATTTGATGTTCAGACCTCCCTTACCGATAGCTAATGACACCTCTTCGGGCTTCAGGGTCACTTCGGCCTTGCGGTTCTCTTCGTCGAGCTTGATGTTGGCGCTCATCACGTGGGCAGGACTCAAAGCACGCTGGATTAAGAGCAGAGGGTTCTGGGTGTAGTTGATGACGTCGATGTTCTCGTTGCGCAGCTCGCGTACGATGCCGTGGATACGGCTACCCTTGACGCCGACACAGGCTCCTACGGGGTCGATACGGTCATCGTAGCTCTCAACGGCAATCTTGGCACGCTCACCGGGAATGCGAGCCACCCGTTTGATGGTAATCAGTCCGTCGGCGATTTCGGGTACCTCCTGCTCGAACAGACGCTGCAGGAAGAGGTTCGAGGTGCGGCTCAGAATAATCTTGGGGTTATTGTTGGCGTTATCCACACGCAGCACCAGGGCTCTGGCAGTCTCACCCTTGCGGTAGTAGTCGCTGGGGATTTGTTCCTGCTTGGGCAGGATCAGTTCGTTGTTGTCGTCATCGACCAGCAGCATCTCCTTCTTCCAAATCTGATAGACCTCAGCGCTGATTACGGTGCCAACCTTGTCGATGTATTTGTTATAGAGGCTGTCTTTCTCCAAATCCAGAATCTTGCCTGCCAAGGCTTGACGCAAGTTGAGGATAGCACGACGGCCAAATTTCAGGAAGTCCACGGCATCGGTCACCTCTTCGCCCACTTCATAGCTGGCGTCAATCTTCTGCGCTTCGCTCAACGTGATTTCACGGTTGGGGTCAGTAGCCTCGCCGTCAGGTACCACGGTGCGGTTGCGGTAAATCTCAAAGTCGCCCTTGTCAGGATTGACAATCACGTCGTAGTTCTCATCTGAACCAAACATTTTGGCGATTACACTGCGAAACGACTCTTCCAACACGTTGACCAGTGTGGGGCGGTCGATGTTCTTTAACTCTTTAAACTCGGCAAAGGTGTCGATTAAGCTTACGGTTTCTTCTTTTTTGGCCATATATTTATCTGTTTTATATTATCAGTAAGGAATAAAATGCAGGGTAAACGGTGATTATTTGCAGTTAATCACATAGGTGGTCTGCTTGATCTGGTTGTAAGTGAAAGCCTCCTGCTGCTCCACCATTTTGGGGCGCTTCATACCCTCTTCCTTTACCTTGCGGGTAACGGTAAGGGTGATGCCTTCAGCGTTAGCTTCGGCCAGGATTCCACGCAGTTTCTCACCGCCAACGGTAATCACCTCCACCTCTTCGCCTACGTGGTTGAGGTATTGCTGCAATACCTTAAAGGGTTGTCCGATGCCGGCAGAGCCCACCTCCAATTCATAATCCTCGACGTCGCGGTTGAGGTGTTGATCGATGTATCTGCTCAGGTTGACGCAGTCATCAATCCACACACCCTCCTTGTGGTCAATTTCTACCACAATGCGGTTGTCTGGGCTGACGCTCAAATCTGTGAGAAAATACTCTTTACCTTCCAGCCATTGGTTTACCAGGCTACGTACCGTTTCTTTTTCAATCATAGTCGTTATAAATAGTTTCTAAAACTGTTTCAGCGGGTGGTAACAAAAAGGAGGAGCAACTTGCCCCTCCTCCTGATTCTCCACTGCGGTTGCAAAGGTAGTAATAATATAGTCATCTACAAAACATTAAAGAGAAAAAATGTTATTTAACAATCTGTTTCACCTCATTTCCCTCTTTTTCCAGCCTGTAGGTGCCTCCATCTTCGTCCAATTCGATGACGGAGAGCAGGTCGGTGGCGTGATCAACCACCATCAATGCGCTATGTTCGGCGGTGCGTGGCGCCTCGATGCGAAGGGGCTGCTGAGTGATGCGGGCCGAGAGGATGAGGCTGTCGTTGATGCTCAATGAAATGGAGTCGCCTATGAAGCCCGATTCAAGCACCACGGTGTAGGTTTCGATAAACTTACGCTCGGCACTCTTCTGCTGCTGAAGGCGCATGCTCATATAGACGAAGATGACCACGACGAAGATCACGGCAAAGGCCAAAATGCCGTTGCCAATCATGAATTGCTTGTTGTTGTTGAGATGATGGGGCATAGTTACTGCTTTTTATTTTTCAAACTTTTGTAAACGGGGATAAAGACGAAGGCGGCTGACATGAGCAGGGTGACGATGACGGGGCCATCGATGCGGGGGGTGCTGGTCAGTACGATATAGCAGAGGGCAACCCATAGGAGGGTGATGCAGACGCTTTGCTGTTTGGAGAGTCTCTTTTTCATCTTTCTTCTTTCTGTTTTGGCGGGTGATTAGAAGGGATAGCCGATGGCGAAATGCAGGGCCATACCATCCTTGAATCGAGGAATGTTGTAGTAACCGCTCTTGCCGGTGTCGTAGGGGTCGTGGAGAGCGATACCTAAATCGAGACGGAAGACCAGGAAATCAAGGTCGTAACGTAAACCTACGCCAGTGCCTAGCGCAATCTGTTTGGGCAGGTCTTTCAGCGTCAGTTTGCCCTTCGGACGGGCTGAATCGCTACGCAGCAACCAGACGTTGCCGGCATCCAGGAAGAGAGCGCCATGAAGGTCGGCTATCAGATGGAAGCGCCATTCGGCATTGGCCTCCAGACGTACATCACCTACATGGTTGATGTAGGCATAGCGTTTGTCCTCGCTGGGCACGTAGCCACCGGGACCGATACTTCGGGTGGAAAAGGCACGCAAACTGTTGGCTCCACCTACATAGAACTGTTCGGTATAGGGTGCGGTGGCGGAGTTTCCATAGGCGCGGATGATGCCGGCTGTGATGCGGGTAGCCAGACTCTGACCTTTGCTGAACTTGTAGTTGTAGCGGAACTCGGTATTGATCTTCATGTACTGCGCAAAGGGTACTCCCAGCATCTTCTTCCCCTTTTGACTGACACTTTTGCCGGCCATTTGGTAGAGCAACGAGGTGACGTTTCCGGCTTCGGCCAGCGTAGTCTGCCACCAGATGGGGTGCTTCTTGCCGCGCACTGAGGCGTTGTCGTAGGTAAAAGTGTATTCTACAGCGGGTATAAACTGATCCTGCAAACTGGTGTAGAGGGCGGGATTGGCGGCCTGTATTTCGCGGAAGTCGGCGGTCTCTCCGGTCAGCGTATTGAAGGTGAGTCTAAAGGGGGTCAAACTATGTTTATGTGTCTCTTTGGGCTTGAAGTCGTAGGTCACGTTACCGCCAAAGGCCAGCATCTGGTAGTACTTGGCGCGGTTCAAGTGGTCGGCGTAGAGCTTGAAGGTGGTGGTGGCAGGGAAGTCGTACTCATGTCCTCCCATGCGTGGAAAGAGCACACGAGGGAAGGTCAAAGCGGTGGAGAGTCCCATCTCATAGCTGTCCATCAGCGAGGAGCTGTTCTTACCCGTCTGCCACTCATACGAGCCATAGAGCTTGACGTTCCAGCTCTCACCGCCCTTGAAGACGTTGTTCTTGGTGACGGTAAACGAGGCACCCGGACCGGTTTGGTTGTTGCTCTTCATCTTGAGGTTGAAGTCCAGCTCGGCATCATAGGGTTTGTCTAAGGCGGCCATGATGCGAACATCTAAGGTATCGATGGCGTAGGTCGTATCACGTGGTATGTACTGCATCTCGGTGTATTTGAAGATGCCTACGTTGGCCAGGCGTTCCTGTATGCGGTTTTGCTTGTTCAGACTGTAGCGCTTCCTGAAGTTCGCGCGACGAGAGATGCCAGCGCTGTCGGTTACGGCCTGCTTGCGGCGGAAGCCTTGATAGTTTACCCAGCGGTAGAGCATGTTGGGGCGTACAT
>CAMAMO010000138.1 GCA_945836915.1 uncultured Mediterranea sp. | reverse complement strand
AAAATCGCAAAAGAAGAGGGCTCGCAAGTGGCAAGCTCCTCACAGCAGTGGCCTTAGGCTCACTGTTCTTTAGTAGCGGTAATCTATGGGCAGCCGGAGCTTCTGTCAGCTCGCCGGTAGTAGCCGAACAGATGCAAACTATCGCCGTCAGCGGTGTGGTAGTCGATGCCAAAGGGGAACCTGTAATCGGTGCATCTGTGGTTGAAAAAGGAACCACGAATGGTATGGTGACCAACATTGATGGTGAGTTCAGACTTACGGTCAAGGCTGGTGCTGTCTTGCAAATCTCGTTTGTTGGTTACCAAACCCAGGAGGTGAAAGCCGCTAAAACATTACGTGTTGTACTTAAGGAGGATACCGAACTGCTCGACGAAGTGGTTGTGGTAGGTTACGGTTCGCAGAAGAAGGTCAACTTGACCGGTGCTGTGGCTTCAGTGGATGTAAACAAGACGCTCGACAGCCGTCCTATTACCGATATTGGCCGTGCGTTGCAAGGCTCTGTGCCGGGCTTGATCGTTACTACCAATTCTGGTGAGATTGGCTCAGCTCCCACCATCAAGATTCGTGGTAGCATCGGATCGCCTAATGGTAGCGGTAGTCCCCTGATTCTGGTGGACAACGTTGAGGTGAGCGATATTTCATTGGTTAACCCCGATGATATCGAAAGCATCTCTGTATTGAAAGATGCCGCTTCGGCCTCTATCTATGGTGCGCGTGGTGCCTTTGGTGTTGTGTTGATTACCACCAAATCAAAGACTAAACACGAGCGTTTGAGCGTGAAGTACTCAGCCAACTTCGCTTGGCGTACACCCACCAAGACGCCTGAGCAGCTCCCCGGCTGGCAGCAGGCAGACATCAACCTGCAGGGTGTCATCAACCAGTCAAAGGGTGCAACCAGCTTCTATAACGTAGTAGGTAACATGCGTGTGGATGCTACCCACGTACAGAAAATGAAAGATTACTGGGAGAAGTATGGCTTCGGTGATCAGTTTGGTAGCGAAATGGAGTTGGGCCGTGACTTCGAGTTCCGTGATGGTGGTATGTTCTTCATGCGTACATGGGATTGGTACGACATGTACATCAAGGATTGGTCGCCGCAGCAGACTCACAGCCTCACTATCAATGGCGGTAACGGCAAGACCAATTACAACGTTGCCCTCAACTACCTCAACCAAGAGGGTATGATGAAGATCAAGTCTGACCAGTATTCGCGTTACAACCTCAATGCCTCTATCAATTCAGAGCTGAATAAATACATCTCCATCCGCACTGGTGTCATGTTTACGCGTTCCGATTACGATAAACCCTTCAACTACAACAGTGATCTCTACGACCAGATGTATTACCTCTACCGTTGGCAGCCGATGATGCCTTACGGCACCTTCGAGGGCAAACCTTTCCGCAACGCCTTGACCGAGTTGAGCACTATGCCTCTGACCAACCGTGAGCGTGAGTTCCTCCGCTTGAATGCCGGTGTTACTATCAAACCTATTAAGGATTTGACCATCGATATCGATGCCACTTACGGTACGGTAGAGACCCGTTATAAGAAGTATGGTACCCCCAGTTATACGTCGGCTTATAACATCTTCTCAGCTCAATCCTCTGTCGAGAGCTTGAGAAGTTCATATTCTAACTACGTTTCAAAGAGCTACGACTATGTTTATCAGGAGACTGGACGTACCGAGAATCTCACCGGCAACTTTGTAGCCACCTATGCTCACCGCTGGGGCGACCACGATTTCAAGGCCATGGCCGGTTCAAACCTGGAGAAGAGCGAATATAAGTACTATTGGGCTAAACGTATGGGCTTGCTCGACCCCGAGAAACCTGAACTCAATCTGGCCACTGGTGACCAGACCACGAGCAGTTCGCATACTTGGTGGTCAGTAGCCGGCTTCTTCGGACGACTCAACTACACCTACAAGGACCGTTACATCTTGGAGGTCAATGGCCGTTACGACGGTTCAAGCCGCTTCCCCGCTGGCGACCGCTTCGCCTTCTTCCCCTCTATGTCTGCCGGTTACCGTATCAGCGAAGAGGCCTTTATGCAGCCCTTGAAGCCCTATCTGAGCAGCTTGAAACTGCGTGGTTCGTGGGGTATGATTGGTAACCAGGACGTGGGTACCGACCGCTTCATCTCTACACTCTCAACCTCTACCGATTCTTGGATTATCGACGGCAAGAAGGTGCAGAGCACCGGCAAGCCGACCATTGTCTCCTCATCGTTGAGCTGGGAGAAGGTAACCACTATCGACTTGGGTTTTGACTCTCGTTTCTTTGACGATGCGCTGGGTGTAACGTTCGACTGGTATAACCGCCGCACCAGCGATATCCTGACCACCGCCAACCTGCCCAGTACGCTGGGTGCCGCTGCGCCTTACACCAACATGGGTGAGATTCAGACCAAGGGTTGGGAGTTGGCCATCGACTGGCGACATACCTTCAAGAATGGCATTAACTTCGGCGTTATGGCATCAATCAGTGACAGTAAAACTGAAGTGACCAAGTGGACTAACAACACCAAGATTCCTACTTACGGTGCCACCGGTTGGTGGGACAGCAGTGCCTATAAAGAGGGCATGATTCTGGGTGACATCTGGGGCTTGCAGTTCGATCGCTTCCTGACGAAGAACGACTTCGAGGCTGATGGTACCACGCTCAAGGCCGGCATCCCCGACCAAACCACAGTATTCCCCGCAGGTTACCAGTTTGCTCCCGGTGATGTACTCTATAAGGATATTGACGGTAACGGCAAGATTGAAAAGGGAACCCAGACAACCGCTCCTGGCGACCTCTCAGTCATCGGCAATGCGCTGCCTCGCTATCAGCTGAGCTTGAATCTGGATGCCTCTTGGAAGGGCTTCGATGTCAGCGCCTTCTTCCAGGGCGTTTTGAAGCGTAACCTTTGGGCAGCCGGTAACCAGGTATTGCCCGGCTTTACCACTGGTGAGCCTTACTATAAGGGTGCTGAGGATTATTGGAGAGAGGATAATCAAGATGCCTTCTATCCGCGTCCCATGGCTTATAACCAAGCTACCAAGGGTAACTATAGCATTAACGACCGCTACATGCTGAACATGGCTTATCTGCGCTTGAAGTCGCTGACCATTGGCTACTCATTGCCCAAGACGCTGCTGAGCAAATATAAGGTACAGGGCCTGCGTATCTACTTCACGGGTGAGAACCTCTTCACCATTGATGGTGTAAAACCGGCAATCGACCCTGAAATCGGTATCCGTACCGTGGGCACCTCTCAGGATCAGCGTAACTTCGGTCGAAGCTATCCTTATCAAAAGACCATCTCGTTTGGTTTGCAACTCAGCTTATAATCTCTTAATTAGCTACGAAAATGAAAACAAGAACTATTTTCTATATTGGCTGTCTGTTGGCTACTGCCACTCTGACCGGGTGTGATGACTTCCTGGATAAGGACCCGCAGGATAAGCAAACCAATGACACCTATTGGCGCACCGAAACCTCTCTGCGCACCTATGCACAGGATTTCTACTCCTATTACTTTACTGGCTATGGGACAGACTATACCGTCTTTGGTGGCTACTTCGCAGGTGATGACTATACCGATGATTTCATCAATCTGAACGATGCGAATACGAATAGCGCGGGTTATATCTACTTCCCTACATCGGCTACGACCGACTGGAATAGCAAGACGACCAACTGGTCAAACAGCTACAGCGTCATCTACAAAGCCAATGTGATGATTGAGAAGATTCCCGGCATGAACATCTCGGATGAAGCAAAGGCTCACTGGACGGGTGTGGCTCGCTATTTCCGCGCCATGGCTTATAGTTTGCTGCTGAAGACCTATGGTGGTGTTCCTTACTATGAGACAGTGACCGACCCTGCCAGTCAGGATTTGTATAAGAATCGCGACTCTTACCTCACGGTTGCCCAGAAGGTGATGGAGGATTTTCAGTATGCCTTGGACAATGTACGTGTCAATGATACCAAGCGCCAAGTGAACAAGCAGGTGGTTGGTGCTTACATGTCGCGTGAAATGCTTTACCATGCCACTTGGTTGAAGTACCATGGCTCAACCGTTGGCTCAAGCGCAGAGAAGATTGCTGATGCCGAAATCAAGGCTATGCTTCAGGCTGCCATTAACGGCGCTGAGGTGGTGATGAATAGCGGTCTGTTTGCTATCGGTAATACCTACACGGCGCTCTTTACGACGGATGATTTGAGTACCAACAAAGAGATTGTGTGGTACCGTGAGTACACCTCTGGAGTGACGACCAACCCCTTGATGTCATATAACGGTCCTGAAGACCAGACTCAGGGTGGCGTAACGCAGGATGTAGTGGACAGCTATCTGTGTGATGATGGCCTGCCTATCGGTCAGTCTCCTCTCTACGAGGGTGACAAGCATATCGATAAGACCTTTGCTCATCGTGATCCCCGTCTCTATCAGACTTTGGCTGACAGCTTGCGCATCATGAGCGCCATGAATACCAACTACACCAGCGGAACCTCTCCTACAGGTTATGCCACCAAGAAGTTCCTCAATGATGAATGGTATGCGGCAGGCTCTGCTTACTGCACCAACAACCTGAGTCCGGCTGATGCACCTTGCATCCGTTACGCAGAGGTGTTGTTGAACTATGCTGAGGCCCGTTATGAAATCTCACGCGTTGGCGGTTCTGCCTTCAGTCAGAGCGATTTGGATAAGTCTATCAACCAGATCCGTGGCCGTCAGCTCACAGCTTGGGGTGAGACGGTGGCCAAGAGCATGCCTAAGGTTCAGTTGGCTGGCAATAGTCTTTCAGTTAATGGGGTGGTTATCAACGACCCCGCCCGCGATACCACGGTTGATCCTATCCTTTGGGAGCTGCGCCGTGAACGTCGTGTGGAACTGATTATGGAGGGTCGCCGCGGTCAGGACCTTCGTCGTTGGGCGAAGTTCAGCTACTTGAATAGCGAGAATGCAGCGGGTGTGCCTTCAAAGACCTTCTTAGGCGCTTATGTTGATTTGGCTGACTATCCTGGCATGTCTGCTGTGAACGAGGGTGGTAAACGCACTCTGTTCCTCTATGATCCAGAAGATCCGACGAACGCAAATGCCGATAAGGGTTACATCTATTATCTCCGTGATAAGAATCTGCGTATCTTCAAGGAGGGCGATTTGAACAGCGAGCGCTACTACCTGCGCGCCATCCCTGCCGGACAGATTACGGTTTACAAGGATAAAGGATTTGAACTGACCCAGAACCCTGGCTGGTAATCTAAATCTCTGTGATAATAACAAGAGGGTGTGTCCGTAATATG
>CAMAMO010000137.1 GCA_945836915.1 uncultured Mediterranea sp. | reverse complement strand
TGGCCGGAAACCTCTTCCGTAGCAACCAGAGCACAGGTGAATTAATGCTGGATAATAACGACTTGGAGCGCGAACGAGGGATAACGATTCTTTCGAAAAACGTCTCTATACGATACAAAGATACAAAAATCAATATCATCGATACGCCGGGCCACAGCGACTTTGGCGGCGAGGTAGAGCGTGTGCTTAATATGGCCGATGGTTGCATCCTTTTGGTCGATGCCTTCGAGGGGCCGATGCCTCAGACGCGCTTTGTGCTGCAGAAGGCTTTGCAGATTGGTCTGAAGCCCATCGTGGTGGTTAACAAAGTGGATAAGCCCAACTGCCGCCCTGAAGAGGTGTATGAGATGGTCTTCGATTTGATGTTCAGCCTCGATGCCACAGAGGAGCAACTCGATTTCCCCGTAATCTACGGCTCGGCCAAGAACGGCTGGATGAGTACCGACTGGCAGAAGCCTACCGAGGACATCACCCCTCTGCTGGATTGCATCATTGAAAATATCCCTGCACCCGAGCAGCTGGAGGGTACACCGCAGATGCTGATTACCTCGCTCGACTACTCCTCCTATACCGGACGTATCGCCGTAGGCCGTGTGCACCGCGGCACTTTGAAAGAGGGCATGAACGTGTCGTTGGCCAAGCGCGACGGCAGCATCATCAAGACCAAGATCAAGGAGCTGCACACCTTCGAGGGTATGGGTCGTCAGCGTGTACCCGAGGTCTCGTCGGGTGATATCTGCGCCCTGGTGGGTATCGATAACTTTGAGATTGGCGATACCGTTTGCGACTTCGAGAACCCCGAAGCCTTGCCACCCATCGCCATTGATGAGCCTACGATGAGCATGCTCTTTACCATCAACGACTCCCCCTTCTTTGGCAAGGAGGGTAAGTACGTTACCTCACGCCATATCCACGATCGCCTGATGAAGGAACTCGACAAGAACCTGGCTCTGCGCGTGACCCGTGGTGAGGAGGATGGCAAATGGGTAGTTAGCGGACGTGGTGTGCTTCACCTCTCTGTGCTGATCGAGACCATGCGCCGCGAGGGTTATGAGTTGCAGGTGGGTCAGCCGCAGGTTATCTTTAAGGAGATAGACGGTGTACGTTGCGAGCCGATAGAGGAGCTCACGGTCAATGTACCCGAGGAGTTTGCCAGCAAGATCATCGATATGGTGACTCGCCGCAAGGGTGAGATGGTGAAGATGGAGAGTGCCGGTGGCGATCGTGTCAACCTGGAGTTCAACATGCCCTCGCGCGGTATCATCGGTCTGCGTACCAACGTGCTCACCGCCAGTACGGGTGAAGCTATCATGGCCCATCGCTTCAAGGAGTATCAGCCCTACAAGGGCGAGATTGAGCGTCGCACCAACGGCTCGATGATTGCCATGGAGAGCGGTACCGCCTTTGCTTACGCCATCGATAAGCTGCAAGATCGTGGTAAGTTCTTCATCTTCCCTCAAGAGGAGGTCTATGCTGGACAGGTTGTGGGCGAACATGCTCATGAGAAGGACTTGGTAATCAACGTGACCAAGTCGAAGAAGTTGACCAACATGCGTGCCAGCGGTAGCGACGAGAAGGCACGTTTGATTCCCCCCGTACAGTTCTCGCTTGAGGAGGCGTTGGAGTACATCAAGGCCGATGAGTATGTAGAGGTGACCCCCAAATCGATGCGTATGCGTAAGGTGATTCTCGACGAACTGGAGCGCAAGCGTGCCAAGCGTGACGAGTAATTCTGCTGCAAGATAAATGAAAGAGGCAGGAGATTCTCTATGAGAGAACTTCCTGCCTCTGCTGTTTTTTGTACGTGTTATCTGTAGATCAAAAGTAGGTTATGCGTTTATTAGGCAATGAGCTCAAACAGCATATAGGCCCAGTGAGCGGTCAGAGCGGCCACGATACCACCGATAGTATGAGCCAGGAACGCCTTGGGGGTCAGTTCGCGGAAGCCCAGTGAGTCGAGCATGGCCGTGTGTGTGCTTAGGAAACCCGACCAACACATACCGATAGCCGTGCAGACGGCAATGGCGTTTCCATCCACCCAGCCATTGGCTACGAAGTTGGGAATCAGACTCAGTGCAGCGCCTACGGCACCCAGAGCTGTGATAGGGAAGGCCACCAGATGGGGATCTTGGAAGCCGAAGAGCCAGCGGAAGATGAAGTCCACCTTTTGAGCCAGCCAAGGGAGCAACTCTGTACCCTGGTAAGCGCCACCGTCGTAAACCCCTTCAGCGTTGCTGCCAAAGGTAAACATCATCACCAGCGTCGAGATAATCAATACACCGGGAATAATGGCCAAGCCCACATCCACACCGCTGCGTCCGCCATCAAGCAAGGCATCCAGCACACGGGTAAAGACGCCTTTATGCTCTACAGCTGCCTTCTCCTTTTCGTCAGTTTGCGATGGGTCAACAGCCTCTTCCTCGGCATACTTGGGGTAAGCCTTGACAACGAAGTGTTGCATCAAGCGGGTGGAGCAGATACAGCCGCAGCAGGCACCGAAGAAACCGATGAAGGGAGCGGCATAGTAGCCCTGACCCACCATGAAGACGATAACCAGCAGACCCATACCGAAGGCGGTACCAAAGTTGGTCAACGAGATATACTGGTATTTCTTGAAATAGGTTGCAAAACGTTTGTCGTGAGCCAGCGAGATGATGGCGGGATTGTCGGACAAGAAAGTCATCACTGCACCCAGCGAGGCCACACCGGGGAGGTTAAAGAGTGGTTTCATCAGGGGACGCAGCAGGCGCTCCAGCATTTTAACTACACCAAACTCTACAAAGATTTCACCGATAGCTCCGGTCAGTACGCAGATACTCATCAGGTAGAACACGGTGTTGATCAGCAGGTCATGTGCCGTTTTCATCATGGTGTTGAGCATATTGGGCACGCCCATGATGCGGCTCAGATAACCGAAGATAAGAACCACAATGAGCAGGCACCATACGCCGCCCGTTGGTTTGATACGCTTTAAGAAATGCTTTTTCATACGCGTAAAATAGAAAAGTTAACAGGGTTAATGATTGGGTTAGTTTGTTTTCGTTAGTGTCTGTTATTTACCCCAGGAGAGGATGTGGAACTTCCACGTGACGCCAGCGTTAAGGTAGAAGTACTTATCTACCAGCGTGCCGCTGGGGTTGCTGTTGGTGCCTGTGGTATAGGAGGCGCAGGCATGGAGGCGCACGGTGTGTTTGTTGTTCTTGATGGGGCAGTACTCTACTCCGCCACCCAGTGAGGTCAGTTCGGTGCCGGGCATCACACAGAGGTCACCCCCGTGATGGGTGCGGTTCACGTCGTAGCTGGCTTTCGTATAGAGCTCCAGCTGGGGTGTGCATTGCCACATCAGCTTGCCAATCACTGAGCAGTCACGGAAGAGGAAGGCTTGGTGGTCGGTGGCGCGGTTCATCAGGTCGAGCTCCAGACAGAGGTTACCGGTGGTTATCTTGTTACCCAGGGCGATGTAGCTGATGTACTTGCCGGGGGCATAGGCAATCATGTTGGCCGACCAGAGGGTGCTCCACGGTCCGTGGTTACCCGTCCAGAAGAGGTTATAGGCCAGTAAATCGTTGTTCTCGTCCGTGCGGAAGGGACTTTCGCAGAGTTGGGCGGTGAACTTGTCGTTGCCGCTGTTGGTGGCATAGGTCACGCTACCGCCAAACTGGTAGCAAGGAATGTTCTGCCAGTATTCTGAGGCCATAAAGACGTCAATCGGTGCGGCGTCATACTCGTAGCCACCAATCAGCACCACCTGCTTACCAGCCGAGAGGCTCCAGTTCTGGTTTGCTGCATAGGTGATGTAAATCCAGTCGGTCGCATCGAAGTAGTGCGAATCAGAGATTTTCTTGTTGAAGCGTTGGCGCCAGGAGTAGGAGAAGTGCTCATCAATCGTGCCGTTGATTTTCAGGTTCAGGTAATCGCCCTTGATGCCTGTGGAGCTGTCGTTCTTTTTGCCATCCACTTCGTCATGGTGGTAACCCATGCGGGTCTCGGCACTGATATCTACGGTTGACTTCTGCTGTGCAAAGGCGCTCAGCAGGCTGCAAGACATTAAGAAGGCCAAAAGCATGTTTCTCATGACTATCGTTTCTTTTTTTGTTGTTAGGTTGTTATATTTATAATTAGATGATTGAATATATATTCAAATCGTATGCAAATATAGATATATTTTTTGAAATGGAGCAGAAAAAGAGCAAAAAAAATAGCGCTAAGGCAAAAAAACTTTCTGCCGTTTTCTTCCGCTCTTGGGGTGAAGAGGTGGTATGGAGTGTTTAACAAGTATCCAAATGTACATAGAAATGCTCTTTAAAGTTTCAAAATGAATAAAAAGTGAGAATATATAGCGCAAGAAATTTGCAAATATCAAAAATAGCTGTAAAATTGTTGCCATGTAGAACCACAAATTTATTCAGTTATGAACAAGCCTACCATTAAAGAAGTTGAAGACAGGGTAATGACGCTGTATCAGACCTGTGAAGAGACCATCACCGATGCCGAACGCAGGGAGCAGCACAAGTACGCCACCATGGTGCAACGCCCACAGGACAAGAAGTTTCTGGTCAAGATGCTCGACGAATCGTGCTCGCCCGATATCCCCTTAGCCATGTACCAACGTGCCGCTGAGGTCAACCGCTACATCGCCACCGCTGCACCCGTTAAGCAGGGTCGCGTAGAATTGATTCACTATATCAAAGAGCAGAGTATCTCTTACGAGTACCACCGCTACGGCAGTGGTCAGGATCAAGAGCCACCTATCGAATAATTGAACGTTGCTTTATATCTGCCGCCACTCCTCGCCTGCTGGCCAGTCCCGGTAGAGGAGGGGCGATTTTCTGTATGCACATCCGTTCAAGTTGCTGTTCGCCTGTTTATGGCCCATACCGCCCTTTGGGCTCCTCTCTTCTGTTGGTGATTCTTTGACTGTCCGTCTGCTCTTCGTCCGGCTGTCATCGATTGTTCCTCCAGAAGGCCTTCTAAGCGGAGAACGTTCGAATTCAAAGCGGAGAATTGACGGAGCAGCGACGGAGCAACAACGTTTGAGCGACGGCTGGGTGCGAACTGCTTTCTAATAACGATGCAAAGATACGATAAAAATTTGAATAAACCAAATATTTCATCAAATAATTAGTGGCTGTTTGATGTTTTTCTTTTTAAACAAATCAGGTCAGAAACCGCTTGTTCTGGGTTCTCTGCTTACTGCCGATACCTCGAAAAACAACCAAGGAATAGCCTAAAAAGTTTGCAGTTTGCAGTTTGCAGTTCATTTTTTGATGGGGGTAAAATCTCTCGTACCAAATTTTATTATATA
>CAMAMO010000136.1 GCA_945836915.1 uncultured Mediterranea sp. | reverse complement strand
GGACTCCAGCGGAAGCCGTCGCGGCAGCCGAACTCCTCCTCATAGACCCAGTCGAAGGTGCCGTTGACGCAGTCGGCCCCTCCATCAATGGTCAAGGCGGTACGTTCGCCATCAGCCAGACGCTCCACGTAGATATTGTTTCCGCTGACGTAGGCCACGCGGTCGGCCTGCGGAGCAAACTTGGCAAACATCAACGAGGCCTCGGGCAATCCCTTACCTAACTGCTGCAGGTGGCCATCAGCCAAACGCAGCACCCAGTAGTCGCCTCGTGTGTCGTAGCGCCACACACGGCGGGTGTTGGTATAAATCAGGGCCTGCTTACCCTCAGCGTCCAACTGGAAGCTGCGTACCCAGAGTTGCTTACCGGTAGCGGGGTTGATGAGCTGTTCAGCCGGTATCAACACCTGGCGCTGGCCATCCTTGGCACGGTAAGTTACCACCTCATAAAGGCCATCTGCACGGCGCTCTACCTGCGAGTAGCGCTCACCGTCGGGCATCCAGCACACCGCACCGCCCCAATTGGTTTCAATCACACGGCCAGCCACCACCTCCTCCAGCGAAGGCACCCGCTGACCCCACACAACACAAGCCACCCAAGTGAGGAGGCAGGCTGCTATGAATCGATAGGTCATAGATATTAAGATGATATGATTTAAGTTTCGCAAGTCATCAACTGGGCTATCTCATCGCCAAACCTGTCAGCTGACAGCATCTCTCTGACATGCGAAACTGAGGTTATACGATTAGAATCCAAATCTTGCAGTGTTCCAGAAATCGGCTGCCATCTCGTCCCAAGTGAGGATGGTGGCTCCGATGAAGTCCTTGGTGTAGCCGTTGAGGTAGTTGCGAGCCGCCTCTTCTCCCTCGGCCTTCAGCAACGCCTGGTAGCGTGCCTCCACCATGGGGAGCTCCTCCTGACCCTTGCGTTCGAAGTGGAGCAGGTTGGCCTGCATCTCCTTGCGCCAGCTGCCCCACCGCAGAGCGGCTATCTTGTTGGCCTCGCGGTAGTGCCACAGGGCGGCATCCTTGCGGTAGCGGTGGTTGCCACAGACGCCATAAAGGGCGGGCAACTTGGTAACGCCGCAGAAGATGGGCACACGCGGACTCTGACCGGGGTTGTCCATCGAGAACCAAACCACACCACCTACGCCATCGGGTAGCCATGAGCGAAGCTGAATGACCGTGGAGTAGGCACACTGGGGCACGGAGATGTTGCGCACATTCTTCACCGCTCCCTCACGGATGCCGTTCAGCATCTTCTGCTCATCAGGGCGCATCCACGGATTGGCCTTCGGACTGATGATGGTATCGGTCTGACCATCCTTCTGCTTCACCACCACCTTGAGGTTACGGGTGATGTCCAGCTCCGTGCCCTCGTAGGTTTCGCGCAGCAGAGCCATCACATCGGTCACGGCCACCGCCTTTTCGGGCTTCACGCTGAAGGGCAGCTCCTCCGCCTCACGGTCGAGATGGAGCGAGGGTGCCAGCGCATTGAGCACAAACCATTCGCGCACACTGAAGGAGCGCTTCTCGCCAAAGTAGTTGCCGCCGCTGTAGGCTTTCCAGAACTTGAAGGGCTCCTTGCCGTCCCAGTATCCTAACTTACGGGCCACGTCGAAGACGTTGTCCGAGGCCATGAAGTGATCCTTATCCTTGAGGTTGAGGGTGGAGATGCGGGAGATGTTGGCCGAGATGCCTACGTGGTCATCGGGGATGCGCTGAGCCGCCCATACGCCACCTATCTTCTCCTTGCCTTCGCCAAAGACCTCGAACTGCCACACCTCCTGAGGGTCGGCAATGGTGAGGCATTCGCCGCTGTCGGCATAGCCATACTTCTTGATGAGCTGCCCCATCAGCCGGATGGCTTCGCGTGCCGTGGTGCAGCGCTCCAGGGCGATGCGTTGCAGCTCCTCAATCATGAACATTCCTTTGGGGTTCTGCAGCTCTTTGCGGCCGGTGATAGTGGTCTCACCCATGCCCAACTGCTTCTCGTTGATACAGGGGTACGAGGTGTTGAGGAAGGCGTAGGTGTGGCGCACCTGCGGAATCTCTCCCTTCACCTTCACGCCCGTGCGGTCGGCAGGAAACTCGGTGTGCATCAGGCCGTCGTAGATGGTGGTGATGGTGTCACGCTCGTAATCGCGCGCCTCGGGTACGTTGACCCAGGTGCGGTACCAACTGTCGCAGGTGTGACTGGTGATGACCGAGCCGTCGGCACTGGCCTTACGACCTACCATGATGCTGGTGCAGCTCAATGGATCACGCGGATGGGCTAATTGGGCATGAGCTAGACTCCCCACCAGGCTGAGCCCGATGAGGAGCGTGAGATGGATTGCTTTCATAGGTCTTTGCTTTCTCACGATTACTTAATACCTAATTTCTTGCTGATGGCTTTGGGGAGGGCATCCTTGTGGACCATGATGTAGATGGTCTTGGCACGGACGTAACTGGTGGACATGTTGAGATAGCCACCAAAGCGGTTACGCTCGGTACCCCACGAGTTCTTGGTGATGTAGTAGCGGGTGCCATTCTGGTCCTGCGCTATGCCGGTGAGGTGCATCAGGTGGTCGTCAGTGGTGACAAACTTGGCATACCCCTCCTGACGTACTTCGGGAGTGACCTCCACCTCCGGACAGGGACGCTCGAAGCGGTAGGCCTCTTCCAGCATGTCGCGCTGCTCCTGGCTGGAGAGTTTTTCAAAGCGGGCCCGGTCGGTGGATGAGAGGTCTTCTACCTTCTTGAGCTGCGGATTGATCGCTACGCCATTCTTGTGGCTGAAGCCCCGTTCGCTCACGTCGCCATCCCAGCAGACGGTGTAGCCGTGGGTCAAGGCATGATCCATCACCTCCATCAGCTCGTCCAGCGGCAGGTTATACATCAGCTGGTGCTCCCAGTTATCGGGCACCTCGGGAGAAAACTGCTGATAGTAGGGTTTGTGCGTAAAGCTGGTCAGCTCTACATAATCCTCCATCTTCAGCCCTAAGCTGGCTGCGAAACTCTGCGGTGTGTAGCTCTTGCCTTGATAGGTGAACTGCTCAGGCAATGGGCCCAGATAGGTGTCGAAAAGGGCGTTGACCAACTGGTCGTACTGCGGAGAGCGGGCCTTCAACTTGACCGACGCATCGGCCAAAGCCTGCACGTAGGTAACCAGTTCGCCATGGTTATGACGCTCTGAGTTGTAGTTGATGCCGTGATAGACCTCCTCAGGGACGATACCCACCTGCTTGAAGGCGTTGACCCAGGTGTGCGACAAGCTACCTTGGTTGACGTTGCCGCGGCCGTGGCGGTAGTAGTTGTCGAGCATCTGGTTTTGATACTTTTGGCGGACGATAAACATCTCTGAGAGGTCATACTCCCCCTTACCCATACGGAGCAGTTCAGACTCCATAAACGACGTGGTAGCAAAGCACCAGCAGGTGCCCGTAGAGGCTTGATTCTTTACCGGAGTGGCTGGCACTGTGGCCACGTTAGTAAACTGATAACCACTCTCTTGTGCCGAGGCCGCAGCTGCACAAAGCAGCAGCGCCATCATTCCAAATTTCACTTTCATAGTTACTGTGTTTTTAATTAAAAGAGTTTAAGAAAATAGTTTTGTTCAAAATTAGGCATTCCCCGCCACGTGGAGAGCAAAACCCTCAATTAATTATAAACAATTAACAAATTAGGGCACTTTGCTGAGTCTGGCTATTTTTTAAATAAAACATTTGGCTATTACCAAGGAAACTGCTATTTTTGTCTCCATAATCATCCGACCATCATTAACCATATGAAAATATGAAACATTTAAGCACATGGCTCATCGCTGCATCTCTGGCTTTCACCGCATGCAGCAGCAACAATCCCACCCATCTCTCTAAACAGGGTACGGAGTGGACATGGAATCAAGGAACAATCGAAGTGGTTTCACCGGAACGCCCGGCCGGGCAACAGAGCGTCATCAACATGGCTCTGCCCAAGATGGAGGTGGTCCGTGTAGGCTTTGTGGGCCTCGGTATGCGCGGACCAGGTGCCGTAGAGCGTTTTACCTATATCCCCGGCACACAGATTGTGGCGCTGTGCGACTACGAGAAGGAGCGCGCTGAAATCTGCCAGGGCTACCTGAGAGCGGCCTCTATGCCCAAGGCGGCCATCTACAGCGGCGAAAAGGGGTATGAAGCGCTTTGCCAACGCGACGACATCGACCTGGTCTATATCGCTGCCGACTGGCTGCACCACTTCTCCGTAGCCCGCTGCGCCCTGGAGAACGGTAAGCATGTGGCCATCGAAGTGCCCTCGGCCATGAACCTGAAGGAGTGCTGGGAGCTGATCAACCTGAGTGAATCGAAGCGTCTGCACTGCATGATCTTAGAGAACTGCTGCTACGACTGGTTTGAGATGAACGCCCTCAACATGGCCCAGCATGGTGTCTTTGGCGAAATTGTACGTGCACAGGGTGCTTATATCCATAACCTCTCCCCCTTTTGGGACCACTACTGGAAGAACGGCGAAGGCGACAAACTGGGTTGGCGTCTGGATTACAACATGCGTCACCGCGGCGATGTCTATGCTACGCATGGTCTGGGCCCCGTCTGCCAAGCGCTCGATATCCATCGCGGCGACCGCATCACGACACTGGTAGCCATGGATACCAAGTCGGTCATCGGCAAACAGCTGGTTGAGGAGCGTGCCGACTCGGCCTGCCACTACTTCCGCAACGGCGACCACACCACTACCCTGCTACGCACCGCCAACGGCAAGGTGATTGAGATTCAGCACAACGTAATGACCCCGCAACCCTACAACCGTCTCTATCAGCTGACCGGTACCAAGGGCTTCGCCAACAAATACCCCATCTCCGGCTACGCCCTCGATGCCGAGCAGATGAAGGCATCGGGTGTAACACCCAAGGTGGATGACCTAAGCTCGCACGGCTTCATGCCCCAAGAGGAGCGTGAGGCGCTGGAGGCCAAGTACCAACACCCCATTCTGAAGAAGTATGGCGAAATGGCGAAAGAGGTGGGTGGCCATGGCGGTATGGATTTTATCATGGATAGCCGCCTAATCTACTGTCTGCAGAACGGCTTGCCCCTCGACATGGATGTCTATGACCTGGCTGAATGGTGCTGCCTGGCCGAGCTGGGCGAGCTTTCGATGGATAATGGCTGCGCAGCCGTAGCCTTCCCCGACTTCACCCGCGGCGAATGGAACAAGGTGAAGGGCTTCCGCCACGCCTACGCCACCCCCGAAGAGGAGGCTGCCACGATGGAGAAAGCCAAAGCCTACACCGAGAAGCTGAAAGAGCAAGGCGCCAAAGAGTGGGCTTCTGAAAAGTAATAATTCTACTCAACCTCTAATCAAGTTCTAATCTTCCTCTAACGATTCTCTAATCTATAATTAGAG
>CAMAMO010000135.1 GCA_945836915.1 uncultured Mediterranea sp. | reverse complement strand
GTCGTAGCCGATGCGGTTGATGCCAATGGAAATGTGGTTGCAGAGGACTTTTTCGGCTCGGGACGTTTCTTGCTGAGCACCTATAACACAGCGGCCAACAAAGCGACTGAGATGTGGATTGATGATAATGGCAATTTCTGGGAATTTAAGATTAAGTTGTCTTGTGATACCCAAAATCTTACCTTCCAGTCAAATGGTGCGGTAGCTAATGTGGCTTATGACGGATGTGATGTGACGATTGAGGGTGGTAAGATTGTTGTTGGCGGTGCAGAAACGCCCCATGGTACGAAGGCTGACTACATTGAATTTTATGTATCGTTCAGTGATGATGACTATCCCGCATCTAATGGATTTGATAAGTACAAAATCTCAGGCTATCGTTACACAGGCTTAACAGAAGATGATTAATAATTCTCTCTTCTACTATATGTTATAATCTTCTTTATAACAGAGAATATTGTAAAGCGGGGCCGCTTCGTGAGAAGCCGCCCCGCTTGTTTTGTTTCGTTTCACTTATTCTTTTATTATACCCAATTATTTTTTAGATGAGCAGGTATTTTTGCAAAGCTTTGCTTTATTCCATCCCTTGTGTGGCTTCTCCATCTTTTCAATGCGGGAAATCTGTTTTTGGGTCATGAATTTGCTGTACTCTTTATAGTACTTCTTGCGCAGATCGAGCATTTGTTGCTGGTGGGCTAAGCGTTGCTCATTCTTCTGCTTGCATTCCGCCTCGGTGGGATTGGCTTTAGGTTGCTTGGGGCCTTGATTATCTTTGCACTCTTTCCGCTCGGGCATCAGGGCGCGTTTCTCGGCTTGATAGTGGCAGAAGGTCTCAACAAACCGTTGCTGTGTGGCATCATCCAGGGCCAATTCGCGAGCAATGCGCTGAGCTTGGCGTTCGGCTCGCTGCTCGGGAGAGAGTCGTTCTCGTTGTTCAGTTTGCGGGTGTTCTCGACGTTCACGTGGAGCGTTACGCTCTTCATTACGCTGTGCATAACTATTGCTGCAAAGAGCGCCCATCATTAGAACTGCCAATAGGGTTTTCATCATTTTCTTCATAATCTTACTTGCTTTAATTATTTAATCTTTCATCTTAAAATTTGGTTTCCTCCATGTTGAGCTCTTTTGTGGGGTTCCTGTCTATTTGACCCAGTAAAGGTGAGAAAGTTAAATGCTGTAGGCTGTTTTTTTCTTCTATTTAGCAAATATACGGGGTTATAGTTGCTAATTTGTCAATTTAAGGATATGTATGGTAAGATATGGGGAGAAAAAAGAGGCTCTCCCTTAGGGAAAGCCTCTACAAATTGTCTTCTTCAGATTGTATTATTCTGCGGGGTGAATAGCCTCAGAAGGACATGCATCAGCGCAAGTACCGCACTCGGTGCACATTTCGGGGTTGATAGAATACTTGTCACCTTCAGAGATTGCGCCAACGGGGCATTCATCGATACAAGTGCCGCAAGCGATACAATCGTCACTAATTACGTAAGCCATTGTGTTAAATTTTTAATGATTAGTACTAATTACGGAGGACAAAAGTAGCAGTTTTATCCTTTCGTTGTTCATTTTTATTGTTTAAAAACCTTAATTCCCATGAAATCAAATGGTATCATCTATTCAATTAGCTGAATTCCAAGCCGAAAGTCTGTATCAGTAGCTGGATGCTTTCATTTTTTTGGCTCATCATCTGCAGTTTGTCGTTCCGGCTGAAGGCCCGTTGCTGCTCCTGACTCTCCACCACGTGGGTATGAAGGGTGAAGAGGTTGTTTTGCAACTTGGTCCGCAGGTGTTGCTCTACCAAAGGAAGGATAGCCTGGAACTCTTTTTCAGCCAGTTCGTTGTCGAAGGGGATATCGCAAACCGCTCCTTCTACAAGCGTCAGATGGATGTTCTGCATCTTTTTCTGGAAGGCAACCTGCTCTTGGGGCATCTGACCGATAAACTCGTGCCAGTAGTAGTTAATGTCATGCTCCGTCAACGGGCGGTTTCCAGCGGGCTCAGCGGTAACGGATTGTTGCACCTGTGGGATGGTGTAGCTTTTCGTAGGTGCCGTGGCACTGCTCGGTTGGCGGATGGAGATACTTATCCGTCGGTTGTTTGTACTGCTTATTCGGCTGCCTTCACCACTTTTCTGCTTCAGTAGCTCCTCCATACTACTGGGCGTGGATGTTTTAGCGGCTGTAGCTGCTGGTTGGGCAGAGGGAGCTGATGGTCTGGCTACTTGCGATTGTTCGGCAATGGGTTGTGTGGCAACTGGTTGCGCAACTGCGGGTTGAGTCGCTGCGGGTTGTGGTGCGGCGGCTTGTTGAGCGTTTTGGAGGAAGGGTTTTAACTGTTTAGGGCTACGCCCACCACTGACATCATCCTCTTCACTGGTCAGTTGACCTATTTGGATAAGGGTCAACTCCACTAGCAGACGCTTGTTTTTACTGGCTTTGTAGTTCAGGTCGCAATCATTGCTCAACTTCATGGCGCGGTATAGGAAGCGCAACGAACAGTCCGTGGCTTGAGTTTGGTAGCGTTGGCGGATGCTGGCTCCCACCTCTAACAAGGAGAGGGTAGCGGCATCGCGGCTAACTAACAGATTGCGCAAGTGAGAGGAGTAGCCGTTAATAAAGTGTCCAGCGTCGAATCCCTTATTAATCACTTCATTAAGAAGTAAAAGGGCCTCGCTGATGCGGTTTTTCAGCAGTTGGTCGGTCAATCGGAAGTAGTATTCGTAGTCCAGTACGTTGAGGTTTGCTATGGTACGCTCATAGGTAATCTGTCCGCCAGTAAAGCTCACCACCTGGTCAAAGATGGAGAGGGCATCGCGCATACCGCCGTCAGCCTTTTGGGCAATCACCTGCAACGCTTCTGGTTCTGCTGTAATCCCTTCTTGGGCTGCTACATGGGCCAAGTGGGCCACTGTATCTTCTACACTCATTCGGTTGAAGTCGTAAATCTGACAGCGAGAGAGGATGGTGGGGAGAATTTTATGCTTCTCGGTTGTGGCCAGAATGAAAATGGCGTGATGGGGTGGTTCTTCAAGCGTCTTGAGGAAGGCGTTGAAAGCGGAGGTAGAGAGCATGTGGACCTCGTCGATGATATAGACCTTGTACTTACCTATCTGTGGCGGAATGCGCACCTGTTCTACCAGTTGACGAATCTCATCAACCGAGTTGTTGCTGGCTGCATCCAGCTCGTGGATATTATAGGAACGTTGCTCGTTGAAGGCCACGCACGATTCGCAGGCATTGCATGCCTCGCCATCAGGACCGGGATTGAGACAGTTGATGGTTTTGGCAAAGATACGGGCACATGTCGTTTTACCCACACCGCGCGGACCGCAGAAGAGGTAGGCGTGAGCCAGTTTGCCAGAGGCTATGGCGTTCTTCAGTGTAGTGGTCAGTGCTTGTTGTCCCACGACCGAGCTGAAATTGACGGGGCGGTACTTACGGGCTGATACGATGTATTGTTCCATATAGTGAGGTGTTTACGGTGATGATTCTGAGGTTTACTTCATGGAATTGTTATGACTCTGCTGCGATTTCTCCTCCTCTTGGGGTATGCGCCAGGCGGTATAGAGTTCCAGTACGGCTGCAATAGTCAGGGTAATAATCCACTCGTTGCCATGAGAAAAGAGCATCAGCGGACCACTGACAACGAGTAGCAGAGAGGCAAACAACTGTTGGCGACGTAACCGCTTGAGGGTGATGGAATCACCACAGGCGGGTGAGAAAATCTGGGCTATGGCCACCAACAGGGCTCCTGCAATAAACAGGTGAGGCGCATAGGTCAACCCCGTGATGTAGATCGCTGCACCGCTAAGGAGCATCAAGGCGCCTAATATAAATAGGTAAGAGAGAACTTTCTTCATGCGCATACTATTTGGTGACATCATCTTCAAAAACAAACACATCTTCGTTAGGCTTCTTCATGAAGTACTTCTCACGGGCAATGCGCTCAATGCTTTCTGAATCTACGGCCAGCTCGTTCAGACGGGCTGTGCTCTCTTCATACTCCTCGCGGTACTTCTCTATTTCCTGACGCAACTCCATGGCGTCGCGGTAGTAGCCCATACGGCGTACAATGCTGTTCTCATCGAGAAAGCCGATGATTATGATAAATAAGAGTGTAGTGATGAGGTATTTGTGCTGCCTCACAAACGACCAGAGTCTGTTCAATTTATCCATTGTGCTAAGGGGGCTAATAATTCATTCTGCAAAGATAGTGCAAGCTAACAGAAAATGCAAAAAGAAGAGCCCTTTTATTTTTATTTCCGAACTACACCCTATCTTATTGTTTTATTTTCTATTTTTGCAGGCTGAAAACTTACTATTTATATTTTTATATGTTTAATACTACGCTTTTAGCTACCGATTTGCCCTCAAAGGCCGATGGCCTTGATAAGTTGCAACTCTTTCTGCAACAACTGATTGAGTGGGGTGTCAATGCCGGTGGACGCATTTTGGGGGCCATCTTGATTTTTGTTATTGGCCGATTTATCATTTCATTTCTTAACCGCCTGGTGGCCAAGATTATGGTTCGTCGCCATTTTGACCCCAGCGTACAGAGTTTTGTACGCAGTTTAGTGAATATTCTACTGACCATCCTATTGATTATCGCAGTGGTGAGCAAACTTGGGGTGGAGACCACGTCGTTTGCCGCTTTGCTGGCTTCTGCCGGTGTGGCTGTCGGTATGGCGCTTTCGGGTAATTTGCAGAATTTTGCTGGTGGCTTGATTGTGCTGCTTCTACGTCCCTATAAGGTGGGAGATTTGATTGAGAGTCAGGGTGTGATAGGTACAGTAAACGAGATTCAGATTTTCCATACCATATTGGTTACTGCCGATAATCGGGCTATTTACATTCCGAATGGCTCTTTGAGTAGCAGTACGGTGATTAATTACAGCCGTCGGGATACCCGCCGTGTGGAGTGGATTGTCGGTGTGGAGTACGGTGAGGATTTGGCTAAGGTAGAGTGTGTGGTCAGAGAACTCATAGCTGCTGACCAACGAATCCTAACCACGCCAGAGCCCTTTGTCGCTCTCCATGCTTTGGATAGTAGCAGCGTGAATGTGGTGATTCGTGTCTGGGTGGATGCGGCCAACTATTGGGATGTCTATTTTGATACCAATAAAGCCATCTACAACACCTTCAATCGCGAGGGTATCGGATTCCCCTTCCCGCAACTGACGGTGCATCAAGGCTGAACTTAATTTTTAATATAGACGATATGACCTACAATTTTGATGAGCTGATTGACCGACGTGGCACGGGTGCTTTTAAGTGTGACGCATTGGATAAGCGTTTTGGTCGCTCTGACCTGCTTCCGCTTTGGGTGGCTGACATGGATTTTGCGACCCCAAGTTTTGTGATAGATGCGCTGAATGAACGGATGCAA
>CAMAMO010000134.1 GCA_945836915.1 uncultured Mediterranea sp. | reverse complement strand
GAAGAACTTAGGATTTGCCGGAGGCAACAACCTCGGCTTGCCCGTAGCGAAGGGCGAGTATCTTTTCTTCCTGAATAATGACACGGAGATAGCCGGTCCCGTGCTCGAGGTGATGGTTAACCGTTTCCTCGCAGACCCTCAGATTGGCGCCCTCTCTCCGCGAATAGAATTGACACACACGCCTGGCTTGGTGCAATACGCTGGCGATTGGCGCCTGACGCCCATCACCTTGCGCAACCGTTGTCCTGACGCCCACCTGCCCAACCGCGACCGCATCAGTCGTGAGGTAGAGGTCGTTCACGGTGCAGCCATGATGTTGCGTCGCGACGTTGTTGACCGTATTGGCCCCATGTACGAGGGTTATTTCCTTTTCTACGAGGAGTTTGATTGGAGTTACGCCGTGCTTGCCGCCGGTTACAAAGTTTGGTTTGAGGCCGCCGCCACCATCTATCACAAAGAGGGCAAGAGCATCGGTCTCCGTTCCCCTTTGCGTGAGCGTTATCTTGTTCATTCGCGTCTTCTCTTCGCCAAGCGTTGGGTCCGGAAGCCCTATCTCTGGCTCACCATCCTCTACCTCACCATCCCCGTCACTCTAAGAAACATCCTAACATACGCCAAAAAGAATCGTTGGGACTTGGTCAAAGCCACCATTCAAGGCCTAATGACCCCTCCCAACCTCCAAAGGTAAGACCCCAACAGCCCCCTTAATGAGGGGCAGAGAGGGTTTTCAAATATCCCAACAGCACCACATTCATCAGCAAGGCATAGATAATAGCCGGGATGGCAATCTGGGCGTTGTTGAATACGAACGGGCTGGAGGCCAGGGCGATAGCTTGGGCGGCGTTCTGCATGCCTACCTCGATGACGATGGTGCGGCGCTCGGCTCCTTTCAGTCGGAACAATCGTGACAAGCCGCTACCTAATAAGATGCAGGTCATGATCAGCAGGAAGAGGGCCAACCCTAATTCGCCAAAGTGGTTCAGGATGGCTTCGTGCTCCTGGATGAAGAAGACCACGGCCAGCAGAATGAGGCAGGGGAAGGCGATGCGCTTCAGTACCTTCTCGATGCGTTCGGCCCGCTGCGGGCTGTAACGGCGGAACAGAATGCCCGCCACGATAGGCAGTAGCATCGTCAACAGGTTCTGTACCAGCAGCTTGCCCACGGGCAGCGAAATCTCGGCCTGCTGCGCCAGTCCGCTGCTACTCACCACCCATTGCATAATCAACGGCAACGTAAACAGCGTAATCAGACTGCTGAAGGCCGTAAGCGACACGCTGAGCGCCACATCGCCCTTGGCCAAGAGCGAAAAAACGTTACTTGAGCTGCCGCCGGGGCAGCAGGCTATCAACATAAAGCCCACGGCGAAAACCGCTGGCAACGAGAAGCAGCTGCTGAGCAGCCAAGCCACCAGGGGCAGGCAAACAAGCTGTCCGGCCAAGCCGACCAGCAGCGGACGCGGACGGGTGAGGAAGAGACGGAAATCGGCGGGCTGCAGCGTGAGGCCAAGCTCGAACATCAGCAGCGTTAGGATAGGAAGTACAATAAATACTGACATAGGGTAGGGGATTTAGAAAGCGATTTGCAGCTGGGTGACCCACGCCTTGGTGTCGTGGCCCGTCTGACGGTTTTTGTAAATATATTGGCTACGCAGGCAGCATTGTTTATGAATCCAGTATTGCAGGCCGCCCAGCCAGTTGTGCGTGGCGGTGCCATCCAGATCGAGGTTGCGCTTCAGGTAGTCGTAGTTGGCTACCAGGTCGAGCCGCTTCAGCAGGTGGATCTCGGCGTTGGCGTACCAGCCCATGCTCTTGGCCCCGCCATCGTTGCCCCACATCGCCTCCGTGCGCACATCGGCCCAGCGGTTTTTCTGGCTCAGACCTACCGAGAAGCGGTTACGGCGGTAGTTCTCGCCCGCCTCGAAGCAGCCGAAGGGTGAGGCGGCCTGTGCGTGGCCCGTGCCAAGCATGACCGAGCCGCTCAGCGTGGTGCCCTTCCAGGGGCTTACGTTCAGCTGGCCTACCACGTCCTTCTGGTTATTATTCTCTTTCTGGTTCATGCCCGAGCCGTTGAACACACCTAAGTAGTAGTTAACTAACACATGTCCGTTTTTCTGCCACAGGTCGCCCGTAATCATCACGCCTACGTCGCGTCCTACACGCCCCATGCCGTAGCAAGGGTCGCTTGAGAAGCCCGCCATGAAGCCGGCGCTCTCGTCGAACCCCACGTTGCTAATCAGCGTGGGCGGCAGCAGGTTTTCGATGGTGAAGGGCAGTTTGTACTGACCCACGCGCAGCTTCAGCGCCGGGCTGAAGGCGTATTGTACGTAGTACTCATGCATCTTGCTTGCGGCAAAGTCGTACATCAGCAAGAAGCTCAGTTTCTCCGTCAGTTGGGCGTTGGCGATAGCGAAAAAGCGCTGGACCTCAAGGGCGTTGCTCTTCTCCTGGCCAGCCTCCTGTGCCGTATAGGTGGCTTGTCCGAAGCCAGAGATTTTCAGCGTGCTCTGACCAATCTTCACCGTAGGCACGGCAATGACCGGCTCGTCAGCCATAGTCCAGAGGCTCTCCACACAAAACAAGGCCGTCAGCCCCAGTCTAACAATTCGTTTCATCTCAAATAGGGTTTATCAAATAAGGGCGCAAAATTAATCATAATTCAATAAATACGCAAATCCATTCCTCCTCTCCCCCGAAAAAAAGAGCGCCCCCCAGCTTCTCAGCTCGCGGGGCACTCATTAGTATAATATAGAAATAGAATAATCGGGTTAGAGGCTGTCGCCGAAGTCCTCGCGGAACTTGCAGACGAGGTCTTCCTGCCAGTGGCCTATCTCCTTCATTCGTCCGAAGAAGAATCTCAACACCTTGGGCTCCTCGGTCCATTTCAGACCGCCAATCAGTTCGCGGTTGTCCCACAACCACTTTACGCGGTCGGCGCAGTATTTTACCTGGCTCAGCGTGAAGACGCGGCGCGGCAGGGCCAGGCGCAGCAACTCCAGCTCAGCGTAGCGCTCCGTACCGTCGGCCTCGCGCTGCTCGCTCACCGTACCGCGCTCCATACCGCGAATACCGCCGGCAATGTAGAGCGCCGCACCTACGGCAGCTGCAGGGTACTGGTTATGAGGCACATTGGGCACAATCTCCGAGCAGTTCAGGTGAGCGCCCAGGCCGCCCGCAGGCTTAATCATCGGCACGCCATAGTCATCGAGCTCCTTCACTAAGTAGGCGATGAACTCCGGACCGTGGCTCAGGTAGTCCATGTCGAGGCTCTCATACAGACCTTCGGTTACGCTCTCAATGGTGCGCACGTCCATACCGCCGTAGGTCAGGAAGCCCTCGTAGAGCGGAATGAACTCCATCATGCTTTTGATCAGTTCAGCGTTGTGGCTGGTGATGGCGCCGCCGCGGGCAAAGCCTAACTTGCGTGAAGAGAAGTAGATGATGTCCATCTTATCGGCCAGCAGGTGGTAAATCTGCTTGGTAGTCATGTATTTACATTGTGCTTCGCGGGTCTTCATGAAATAGACGTTGTCCTGCAGCAGCGAGGCGTCGAGCACGCTCAGCACGCCGTAGTTGTGGCAGATGTCGGCCACGGCCAGCATGTTCTCCAGCGAAACGGGCTGTCCGCCGATGAGGTTCGTTCCAGCCTCTACGCGCACAAAGGCCACCTTCTCCGGTCCGTAAGCCTCGATGGTGCGTTTCAGCTCCTCCAGGTCGAAGTCGCCCTTGAAGGGGTCGTCGCTCTGGGGCTTCAGTCCCTTCTTGCAAACCAGCTCGAGCACCTCGCCGCCGCAGCGGGTAATGTGCGCTTTCGTGGTGGTGAAGTGGAAGTTCATGATGGCTACCATGCCTGGCTTGACGAAGGCTTCGGCCAAGATATTCTCGCAGGCGCGACCCTGGTGAGCGGGCAGTACGTGGTCGGTGCCAAACACCTCTTTGATAGCGGCGCGGAAGCGGTTAAAGGTCTCACTGCCAGCGTATGAGTCATCAGCAATATGCATGGCGGCAGTCTGCTTGTCCGACATGGCATTGACACCACTATCGGTCAACATATCCATATAAATATCGCGGTTTTGCAGCAGGAAGGTGTTATTGCCTGCCTCTTGAATGCACTTCAGTCGCTGCTCTACGGGCAGCAGGTTCAGTTTCTGTACAACGCGCACCTTGTGCATCTCCAAGGGCACCTGATTCTCGGCTTGATAAAATTTTACGGCCATAATGTAAGTGTTTTGTATGGTTATTATATGTATATTATTAATGAGGTTGTTCAAAGGTCAATAATAAATCGTCGGACAACCAACGGTTGCAAAATTAGAGAGAAACTATGAGATAGCGATGAACATCTTTACGGCAAAAAAGACCAAAAGTACCGATAAAACTAATAAATACCATTTTTTAAGACCAATATTACTGTAAATAGACCAAATTTACCTATCTTTGCAGAATAAAAGCCAGGAGAGACCCTCCCGACCTCCTTTAATAGAGAGGCGCCAAAGCTGATAGTGAAACGGAAATCAATCACTCTAAAGTAATGATTATGAAAACAGTAAAAGGTATCGAAGAGTTCAATCAATACTTTCATCAGCCCACGTTGCATCCTTATGCCTCGGTGGCCGACCTTTCGCGCGCTGACTTAACGCTGTTTGAGCCGTTGGATTTTGGCATGTATTGTGTGGTTTTGATGGACGAAGATTTCGGTGAGCTGGTACTTGGCGGACAGCCGATGCGTTACCGTGCGGGCACTATCTTCTCACTGCGGCCGGGTCAGGTGGTGTCGATGAACCTGGATTACACCCGCAAGCCGCGTGGCTGGATGTTGGCCTTCCGCCCCGAGCTGATGCAGAACTGCGGACTGGGCCGCGACTTTTATATGTTCAACTTTTTTCAGAAGGATGTTTTCGAGGCGCTCGAACTCTCCGAGGCCGAGCGGGGCATCATTCTCAACAGCTTTGCCAACCTCTATGCCGAGCTCAACACGCCGCAGGACTACCTCAGCAACCACCTCATCCGCCTCTGCATCGGCCACCTGCTGAGTTACTGCAAGCGCTTCTTCGAGCGTCAGTTTGCCCAGCGGGCCTCGGTCGATAACAGTTTGAAGAGTCGTCTTGACATCTTGATAGATAACTATTTAAGTAGCGGATTGCCTGCCGGTCAGGGTCAGCCCACGGTAGCTTGGTGTGCCGAGCAGTTTCACCTCACGCCCAACTATTTTGGCGAGTTAGTGAAGCGCGAGTTGCAGGTCACCGCCCACGACTACATACAGCAAAAAATCCTAACAGCTGCGAAGAGCCTGTTAGACACAACCACGATGAGTATCAACGACATTTCTGAAGAGTTAGGTTTTGCCTATCCCAACCACTTCACCCGCATGTTCCGCATCCAAACCGGCCAAACACCCCTAAAATATCGCAAACGAGCCCCCCAATAAAAGACCCAAGACCCTCCCAGCCCCCCAAAAAAGGAGAGACCCTCCCAGCCCCCCTTAAA
>CAMAMO010000133.1 GCA_945836915.1 uncultured Mediterranea sp. | reverse complement strand
ACAAACCAGGTCCACTGCCAAGCGGTACCTTCGCAGTAGTCGTCGTTACGGTGGTTAGAAGAGCGGGGATTGAAGGGCTGACGCCATTCGCCCTGGCTGTCGAGTCCGCGCATGAAGCGCACCGATGGGTCAAAATAGGTTTTGTATCCTTTGGCATAGGCCATGTACTTCTCGTAGCCTGCCTCATCGCCAGCGGCTGTAGCTAATTGGGCAATGCACCAGTCGTTATAGGCGTACTCCAAGGCCTTGGCTACCGCCTCGTTGTCTTTATCGCAGGGCACGTAGCCTACGCGGTTCTTCCAGTACTTAGCTGGGGGGAAGAGTCCTTCGACAAAGGGTTTGGGTGCGCAGATGCCTGTGGTATCGTACTCGGCTACGCGGCGTGCGGCGTAGTAAGCCTCAAGCAGGTCAAAGCTACGGTCGCCTTTGGCGTAGGCGTCTGCCAGAAGCGACACGGCGTGGTAGCCTATCATGGTGGCGGTATAGTTGCCAGCCAACTCCCACATAGGCAGTACGCCACCCTCGCGAGCCTTGATAAGCAGCGAACGGATAAAGGCACTATTTAGGTCAGGGTCAATGATGGTCATCAAGGGGTGGTAGGCACGGAAGGTGTCCCAGAGGGAGAAGATGGTGTAGATAGGTTGGTTGACATCACCCTGATGAATCTGACGGTCCATGCCGAAGTAACGGCCATCGGCATCGGTAAAGAGGTTAGGCTGCATACCGGTGTGATAGAGGGCGGTATAGAAGATGGTACGCTGGTCAGCATCATCGGTGGTGATGTCAATCTTGCTGAGGTAGCGGTTCCAGCTTTGACGGGCTTCGGTCTTCACGCGGTTAAAATCCCAATGGGGCAGTTCGGCCTCAACGTTCTTACGGGCACCATCCACATCGACGGCTGAGAGGCCTACCTTAACCAGCACCTCTTCATTCTTTGAAGTAGCAAAATGGAGCAGTGCCTTGGCTGTGGGGAGCAACTTGCCGCCCTCGTCGAGCGCCATCGAGTCGGTCACCAGGGTATAAGCAAAAGGTTTAGAGAACTTAGCGTAGAAGTGGATGTATTGGTTCCAAGCCCATCCTTTGGTCTTCTTCGATCCGCAAATCTCCGTATCGCTCAGCACCTGCAGTTGCATCTCGTCGTTCTGCTGACGCTGCAGGCTATAGTCCAGGTCGAGTATGAAACCAGCCTCATCACTCTGGGGGAAGGTATAACGGTGAAGAGCCACACGGGACGTGGAGGTCAGTTCGGCACGCACCCCATAGCGGTCAAGGGTCACAGCATAATAGCCAGGCTGAGCCACCTCGCTCGACTTCTTAAAGGGTGAGGCGTAGGCCATCTGCTGGCTTTCGCTGCCCATGGCATGAATGGTCTGTTCGCCCACGGTGGGCATCAACAAAAGGTCGCCATAGTCGCCACAGCCGGTACCGCTGAGGTGGGTATGGCTGAAGCCGTTGATGGTTGAGTCGGCATCATAGTAGCCCGAACAGGCATCCCATTGGTAGATACGGGTGTCCGGACTGGGCTGAATCATGCCGTTAGGTACTACCGCTCCGGGGAAGGTGTGGCCATGGCCGCCAGTGCCGATAAAGGGGTTGACATACGAGGCATAGTCGGCATCACAAGAGGCCGAGGGTGAGCAGCTGCTCATCAGCATAAGACCTAAGGCCATCGAAAGAAGGCACCATATGGTCTGACGGGTAACAAAGTGGAATCGGTTCATGGTATTCCTTAATTTTAAATAGTATTCCTTATTATCTTATCGACGGAAGCGAATGCCTCATCATCAATCAGCGAAATCGAATTCGTCTATAAAAATACAACTTATCAAGAATTTATACTGAGGGCGAGGGATAAAGTTTTAGTATAATTAACAGAGAGAGGTGAAAGGCCCAAAAAACAGGGATGGAGATACCTCACGTACCCCCATCCCCCTGCACTTAAAAATTTAATCGGTTAAAAGAAATGTTATTCGGCCACGTAGAGATTAATACCTGTGGGATAACCCCAATAACTGGTAGAGGGTGTCATCCGCAAGTAACGAACGGGGCGTGGATTGCTTATATTGAGCACCTGTTTGCTTGAACGGTTCAAAGCCACGGTGCCATATTCATAATTCTCTCCATCTACACTGGTTTCTATCTTCATACCGTCATAAGATAATTCACTACCGTAATTAAAGAGGAACTCTACTGAAGAGAGTTTCTTTTCGCTGCCGAAGTCAACAACCATCGGTTCATTATTATTCCAATAATAGACTTCATAGTTATCAAACAGCCAGATCCACTCGTAAATATAGCCTTCGTAATCGTAGGTCTCTGAGCCATTAACCGTTACCGTCCAGTTGTCATAATCTACGGGCATCAGGGTGCCGCTGGCACTTCTGCTGCTGGTGGCGAAGGGAAGCTCAACACAGTCGATAATGGCATAATAGACCTGATATTCCGCATCCTTGGCAGCACCAGTACCCTCTACGCTCTCTATCACAACGGGCACGGCATAGCTGGCAGCTACGTGGGGAAGGTTCTGAATGCCTTCGCTGAAGAGAATCTCAATGGCTTGCTCTGAGGCTGCTGATCCCTTGCTAATGGTATAACTACGCTGCTTCAACTCTACTGGAACGGGCAAAGGCTGGTAATTCGTACCATTTTGGGCATTGAGGATATCAATCTGGTTGTTATCAATAGCCAGGTTGACACGAATCTCTTCATCAGCGCTCCAACTGCTAATCAGCTGACCAAGGCTGAATGACTCTACCTCCTCGGTGTAACCGGATGACTTGAAGTAGAGTGTCATGTCAGTGGACATCGCGTCGAAGCTGACCAGATTGGCGCGGTAGATGGAGGTGAAGGTGAGATAGAGCTGACCTGTAGTCTCGCTGACAAGAGCACCAGAACCGGTCAAATTGCTGATAGCGATGGGCAGGATGTAATTCTCCGTACCATTCTGGAACTCGCTCATATCGGTATAAACCACTCGGAGTGATTGCTCAGAAGCATATTCACCCTTCTTGATGGTGAGGCTGCTGTTCTCCAGCTTGGCCCCCTTGAGCAGGGTGTAGCTGGTGCCATGGGCTTGGTTATAGCTATCTACCAGAGAGCCATCGATAGAGAGCTCTACAGTGAGATCTGAGGGAGCAGGCTTGGTGCAACGTACGGGGTTCACCACACACTGCTCTTCAATAGCGGTGATAAAGGTGCCGTTAGCCTTGTACTCCAGGTTATTGTCGGCTTGATTGGGTGAGTAGATATAGACGTAGTTCAGGTCATAGGGATCTACTGCGTCGTCATCGCTACATGCGGTCAGCTGCGGCAGAGTGACCAGCAACGAAGCACCCATCAACAGGTATTTGATTGATGTTTTCATACGATTCTTTCAGTTTTATGGGTTATTGAGCAAATGTATAGATCTCCCAAGGTGCGATGGATGGGTCTCCCTTGCCCAGACTGCCAATAACAGCGTCGTGACCGTTACCGGATACATCCTTTAGTACGGGATTAGTACCATCCTCCTGCGGACCTTCGTTCATTGGGAGGTAGAATATCAGGTCGGGATGAGCATATTCAACCTCGCTGTACATACCCTTTTTGATTTGGCCGGCTGAGCGTGTAGATTTCCAAAGGCGTACCTGGCACATCTCAATGTTGTCCCACCAATAATCCCAGTCTGAACAGAGCAGCTCGAAGCAGTCGATGCGCAACTTCTTGCCCTTCTCTGTAGTCATTGCAGCAACCTGGGTGCCGTTCTTATAGAGCAGCGAGGTTCCGGTTGAAGCATCGTAGGTATAGGCAAAGTGATACCATTTGCCCGACTCCAAACCTTCGCCCTTTGAGGGATCACCCGTATCAAACTGGCTGCCCATGGCCTTCACTTGAAGGAAGTTATAAACGTACTTGCCATTTTCGTTAGTGTAAACTACGTCGCCAAAACGGGGGTAGAAACTGTTGGTTGAGGGGTCACCGGCCCAAACAATGGCTTGGTTGTTGACTGAATAGCCCTGATCTTCGCCATAATAACCTGTGACACGGCTCCACCACTCAAAAGTACAGTTGTTTAGGTCAATGCCCCAATCGCCATTTACCTTCATACCCATACCATACCAGAACATGGGAGCGTATTGAGTGATGGGCTTAACGATCAGCACAATAAATGACGAAGAACTCTCTGCCAGTTCTGCACCTGTAGCAGACTGAATAGCCAAGGGCACAGCATAGTCGGCACCCTGGGTATCAAAACGGGTTACAGTCACGTTGATAGGATCAGAAATCACCTGACCGGCCTTAATAGTGGCCTCGCTATCGAACGTCACATACTGGGCATCAATACACTTGTAGGCAGCATCGTTCTTCTTGTTATAGGCCTCCAACTTCTCGGGAGCCAGAACCAATTTCACCTTCACGTCCGTCTGAGCGGCCTCCGCCATGCGGACGGTCAGGGTGGTTGAAGAGGTTTCTTCCACAAGGGTCAGCGATTTACTCTTGTCCGTAGCGGCCTCGTTGATATAGACCAGGTTGTCGATGATAGCGTTCTTAGCATCCTCGCAAGCAGTAAAAGGCGATGCCACCAGCAGGGCGAGGAGTGCCTTCTTTATAAAGGTTCTTGTTTTCATATCCATGCAGTTTTAATAGTTTACCGGGGGATTCTGTGCGGCGATAGCAGCACGTACGTTGGGATAGTCGGGTGTACCAGCGTAGTCGTACTCAATGTGATAAGCACCCATGCCGGCATGTTCGATGCCGAATGAGGGGTGATAGCTCTGCTGCTCGGCGAAGTGATACTTCTTGGCAGCCTCTTCGAAGGTGGAGGTGACGATTGATTTCTTCACCACGGCTTCAAACATCTCGGGGTTATAGTCGCGTACGCCATCGGTGCCGTTGAAGAAGTCGTCCAGGCCCTTGTGGCCTAAGTCATATGTTTGCCATACCAGATAGTCCAAACTCTCCAATACATCGTTGTCTAACATGTAATAGAACCAGAGCCAGCCTTTACCGCCAGGGATATCGGCCACCAGCATGCGACCATCTTTATCGAACTCAGAGCGCAGCTTACGCATGAAGGCGTTGGGCACAGAGGGGTAATCCCAGTTCATCAATGAACCCCAGTCCTCGATGTCGTAGTCGAAACCATCCACGTTGTACTTACGGCAAGAGTCAACGATAGCCTGCGCATACTTCTGAGCGGCGATGACCATTGAGTTCTCATCATCTTCGCTGAAACCCCAAAACTCGTGAGGATCTATCCCTTCGGGGGTGAGGTTATCGCCGATGTCACCGGCACGCCAGCAGAAGACGGCCTTTGAGCCCTTCTCCTGAAACTTCTTCAAGTCAGCCTGCTGTGCCTCGGAGAGGTTACCCCAGCAGAGCCAGAGGCTGACAAAGTCGGTGCTGTCAGGCAAACCGCAGAGCGAGTTGCTCATCGAACCGGCTGACCAGTTACCAAACCATCCGAACATCACCTTGTGGGGTGAGTTGAAGTAGTCTTTCAAGTTGTTCTTATAGCCCTGGCTTTGAGGAACAAAGTAGTCCTTGGCTTCGGGTTCGGTCCAGTCGCTGCAGGC
>CAMAMO010000132.1 GCA_945836915.1 uncultured Mediterranea sp. | reverse complement strand
GTGAATCAACCGGTCGTTATCCCGCTGATGCAGGCCGATACTGGGTTCATCCAGAATATAGAGTACATTGACCAGTTGTGATCCAATCTGCGTAGCCAGTCGGATACGCTGGCTCTCGCCGCCAGAGAGGCTCATCGAGGTACGGTTCAGCGAGAGGTAATCCAACCCCACATCCAGCAGGAACTTCAGACGGGTGCGAATCTCCTTAAGAATCTCCGCTGCAATCTGCTCCTGTTTGTGATCCAGATGCACCTCTACCCCATCGAGCCAGGCGTAGAGTTCGCTGATGTCCATCGAAGCCAGTTCGTAGATGTTCTTATCATGAATGCGGTACGACAGCGCCTCGCGGTTCAACCGGGTGCCGCCACATTCAGGACAGGTGGTCGTACAGGCAAACTGCTCCGCCCACTTCTGTGCCGTGGCCGAGGCCTCCTTCTCTTGCAGCATCGTGATGTACTTAACTACTCCCTCAAAGGTGGTGAAATAGTCGCTCGAGGTGCCGATAAGCGAGCTTTTGATCTTGATACGCTCTTCACTGCCGTAGAGGATGTCGTCGATAGCCTCATCGGGCAGTTCGCTCACGGGCGTTTTGAGCGTAGCCTCATACTTATCCAGCAGCGCCTCTATTTCCCAGAAAATCATGCTATTCTTTCCCTTTCCTAAGGGGATGATAGCGCCATCTTGAATGGAGAGCGACCGGTCAGGAATCACTTTATCGATAGAAATCGCAGCCACCTCGCCCAATCCTTTGCACTTGGAACAAGCCCCTTGAGGCGAATTGAAAGAGAAGTTGTTGGGCGCCGGTTCGCGGTAAGACAAACCTGTAGAGGGGCACATCAACCGTTTGCTGAAGTGGCGCACCTCAGCCGTTTCATGATCCAGCACCATCATCACGCCGTCACCCTGGCGCATGGCCACGGCCACGCTGCTCTTCAGCCGCGCATCATCCTTGGTTTGCACCACCAGCTTGTCAATCACCACCTCGATGTCGTGGTTGCGGTAGCGGTCCAGCTTCATACCCGGCAACGCCTCGCGTACCTCGCCATCCACACGCACGTAGAGGTAGCCCTTCTTACGTACCTGTTCAAACAGCTCTTTATAGTGACCCTTACGTCCCTGCACCAAGGGTGCTAACAAGTAAATCTTCCGGCCAATATAATGCTCCAGAATCAGATCCAAAATCTGCTCTTCGCTGTACTTTACCATACGCTCGCCTGAGAGGTAGGAGTATGCCACACCGGCTCGTGCAAACAGCAGACGCATGAAGTCGTAGATTTCGGTAGTGGTACCCACGGTAGATCGCGGATTCTTGTTCGTGGTCTTCTGCTCAATTGAAATAACCGGGCTCAAGCCACTGATCTCATCCACATCCGGTCGCTCCAGGTTACCCAAGAAATTACGTGCATAGGCAGAGAAGGTCTCAATGTAGCGCCTTTGCCCTTCGGCATAGAGTGTATCAAAGGCCAGCGACGACTTGCCGCTGCCACTCAGGCCGGTAATCACCGTCAGGCTATGCCGCGGAATGGTGACATCCACATTCTTCAGGTTATGCACCCTGGCGCCATAGACATTTATCTGTTCCGTTTCGTCCATCATGCGATAAATAGAGTTTCAAATCCAGTCTGTTCCGCCCTTACTGTATTAAAATAGGTATAAAAAGGCGAAACGTCACTGCAAAAATAGCGGTTTCTTGGCGAATATCGGCAAAGAAGCTATTTTTTTTCTTAACTTTGCACCGCATTGGCATAAAAATAACCGCCGTAAGGCTTGAAAAAGAGTAAAAACGCATGAAACGAATCAGCCGCATAACCTGTCTGTTGCTCATCACCCTGCTCCCTGCCGGACGTCTGCTGGCGCAGCAAGTTGAATCCACCTTCGTACACACCATTGAGAAAGGTCAGAGTCTCTACTCCATCGCCAGCATGTATGGCGTTTCGGTTCAAGAGATTGTCTCACTCAACCCCGGTAGCGACCAAAAGATTGTCAGCGGTCGCACGCTACGCATTCCCCGTAAGGGAGACAACAGCCAGGTCTCCACCTTTCACACCATTGCCGCTGGCGAGACCCTCTACCGCCTCACGGTGAAGTACGGTGTTACTGCCCAGCAGATTTGCGCCGCCAACCCCGGCCTCAGTGCCAGCAACTTCCGCATCGGTCAGGTAGTACGCATCCCCGTTATTCTAGAAAACAGCACCGAAACCTCTGGCACAACCGCTCAACAAGATGGTTCGGTTATGAACGCTCAGCAGGTTACCACCACGCCGCAACAAAACATCCAGCAAGGCGTCCGCTCGAACTGCCGCGAGATGCACCGCGTGAAGAAGAAAGAGACGGTTTATAGCATCAGCCATCAATACGGCATCACCGAAGCCCAGCTCATTGCCGCCAACCCTGAGCTGAAGGGCGAAAATAAGATTAAGAAAGGAAGCCTCCTCTGCATCCCTTATGCACAGGATCAGCAACCCTCTGCCACCAACGCCACACCTACAGACAGCCAGCTCTTCCAGGAGAACAGCCGTCCGACCAAGCGTTACCAGGTCATCAAAGCTGCCCTTATCCTCCCCTTCCTCAATGTACCTGCAACTGAAAGCTCGCGCATGACGGAGTACTACGAAGGCTTCCTCATGGCCGTAGATAGCTTGAAGCGCAGCGGCGTGAGCATCGACCTATACACCTACACCACCGGCGACGAGAAGAGTTCGCTCACCGCTCTCTTAGCTAAGGAGGAGCTAAAGCAGATGGACATCATCTTCGGTCCGCGCTACACGCAGCACATCGCTCCCCTGGCCAGCTACTGCCAGAAGCACCACATACGCCTCGTCATCCCCTTCTCGTCGAAGGAGAACGCTGTATTCTCTAACCCCATGATCTATCAGATCAATACCCCCCAGTCCTATCTCTACTCCGAGGTCTATGACCACTTCATCCGTCAGTTTGCCCAGATGAACCTCATCTTCATTGAAGCTGCCGACGGCAGCAAGGAGAAGGCCGAATTCATCAAGGGATTGAAAGAGGAGCTGGCCAACCGCGGTCTGAGCAGCCAGAGCGTCAGCGATGATGCCGACTCGCAACGCCTGCAGCAATGCCTACGCAGCGATAAAGAGAACCTCTTTATCCCCACGTCGGGTAGCAACCTCACTCTGCTGAAGATTCTGCCGCAACTGGTCCTCACCGTACGCGAGAACCCAGAACACGCCATCCACCTCTTCGGTTACCCGGAGTGGCAGACCTACACGCACGACCATCTCGATGCCTTCTTCGAGATTGATACCTACTTCTACTCCTCGTTCTACACCAATAACCTGCTGCCCGCCGCCATCCAGTTTACCAACAGCTACCGTCGCTGGTACCACAAGGAGATGGACGACCGTTACCCCAAGTATGGTATGTTAGGCTTCGACACCGGCTACTACTTCTTGCGCGGGCTCTCACGCTACGGCAGTCAGTTCGAAGAGCAGATGAACCAGCTCAACTTGGTGCCCATCCAGACCGGCTTCAAGTTTACCCGCGTCAACAACTGGGGTGGCTTCATCAACCGCAAGGTCTTCTTCGTCCACTTCACCAAGAATTACGAACTCCTCAAACTCGACTTTGATTGATTATGATACGACCCATACCCCATTGCCTCACCCTTCTGGGGCTGCTTCTGCTCTTCATCACCAGCGCCACCGCCCAGGTTGGCGAACAGCGCCACAACCTGGCTATCGGCGTCAACGGTGGCTTGAATATGGCAAGCATAAGCCTCACACCCTCCATCAAGCAGGTGTCAAAGAAAGGCATCAACGGCGGCTTCACCGCCCGATACATCTCAGAAAAATACTTCAAGATGATTTGTGGCGCTCAGGTAGAGGTCAACTTTGCCCAGCGCGGATGGGAGGAGAGCTACATCGACTTTCCTACACTGAGTTATACGCGCACCATGAACTACGTCGAGGTGCCCTTCCTGGCCCATTTGGCCTTCGGTCGCGACCGCGGCATGCAGTTCTTCATCCACGCCGGCCCGCAAATCGCCTTCTTGCTGAGCGACAGTGAGAGTATCAGCGGCAATTGGGAGGAGGCCCTCTCTTATGGCGCCAACCTCACCACGGAGCAGCATGGTAAGTCCATTGACAACAAGTTTGATTATGGAATAGCTGCAGGTGCCGGTTTGGAACTGCGCACCAAAGCCGGTAATTTCCTCCTCGAAGGTCGCTACTACTACGGCCTGGCCGATTTCTATAATAGCACCAAGAAAGACTACTTTGCCCGTTCAGCTCATAGCATCATTACCGTCAAACTGGCCTACCTGTTTGATTTGACATTCTAACCCTTCGTTTTATAGGGTTATTTTCAGGGATATGGTAAGTAGTTGGGCAAGGAGCAATCCCCTTGTGGCTACGTAAAGTGTCAAGGCTACGTCAGGTATCAAGGCCCGTGAAGTATCAGGGAAAAGCCTTGACTTCTCACTCAATAAGCGATGGAGAGGAATCTGACGGTAGGAGTTTTTCGGAGATTTGCTTCTTCGGAGTCAGGCCTAATCTCTTCAGAGCGTCAGCCTGCCGCACGACGCAGCCGTTGCCCTCGGAGAGCTGCTTCAACGCCTTGTCATAATCGGTCTGAAGCGACTTGAGGCGGTCGCCAATCGCTAAATAACTGTCAGTAAAACCTACAATCTTCTCATAAAGCAGGGTGCCTCGTTTGATAATCTCCTTGACATTCTTCACCTGATACTCCCGTTTCCAGAGGTCGAGCGAGAGGCGGAGGGCACTGATCAGGTTTGTCGGACTCATGATAACCACCTTCCTGTTATAGGCATACTCCCACAGCTGCGCATCGTTCTCCAACGCCAACAGATAGGCCCCCTCGGTGGGGATGAACATCACGACGAAGTCTGGCGCTTTATCGTCATAACGCGAGTAATCCTTGACGCTGAGTTCATCAACATGCGCCCGGATAGAACGCAGATGGGCTTTGAGATGAGCCGTCTGCTCCTCTTTATCGGTGGCGGTGGTGTAGGCAGCATAGGCGGTCAGTGAGACCTTCGAGTCGATAATCAACTCGCGCTCGTCGGGGAATCGCACCACCACGTCGGGCTGCATCTTCTGACCGCTCTCCTCGTTGAGCAACGCCTCACCTCGCTCATTCTTCAGGAACTCTTGCCTGACGTAGTGCTCGCCCTCAATCAGTCCGCTGGCCTCGAGCAGTCGCTCCAGAATCATCTCGCCCCAGTTACCCTGCACCTTGCTGTCGCCCTTGAGCGCCCGCGTCAGGTTATCGGCCTCTTCAGAGAGGCGGTTGTTCAGCGCCACCAACTCCTTGATATGCTGAGCCAGCGAGAAGCGCTCTTTGGCTTCCGTAGCGTAGGCTTGCTCCACCTGTTGCTTGAACTCCTTAATCGATCCAGCCAAGGGTTGGAGCAGCTGCTGCAGATGGTCGGCATTCAGTTGACGAAACTCCTCCGTACGGCTCTTAAGAACCCTGTTCGAGAGGTTCTCAAAGGTCATGGCCATGGTCTGTTGCAATGCCTCCTGCTCCTCCTGCTGCTTCGTGTGCCGCTGCTCCATTTGCTGAAGCTGCCGCTGATAGCGCGCCTCAGCCTC
>CAMAMO010000131.1 GCA_945836915.1 uncultured Mediterranea sp. | reverse complement strand
ATGCTGCGCCATGGCGGTGTCGCTCTTCGGCGGCTACTTCTTGGCAGCCAAGGCCGCCCATTGGTACGCCATCAACCACTTGAAGATAGAGATGGAGAAACCTCTCATCATGCAGTTGGCCGGCTACTCTATGGTGGTCATCTTCTGCCTGCGCATCCTGCTGGCCTTGATGCCCGACTTCTATATCATTGCCCTGCTACTGCAGTTCTACACCGTCTATATCGTCTGGGAGGGCAGCGACCGACTCATCGGCATCAGTAACGAGAAGCGGCTGAACTTCACCCTGGTCACCTCAATAACCCTGTTGGTAGCACCCTCGCTCATCGAGACGGTGTTCAACAAACTGACCTTCCTGCTCAACTAATCCCCTATCACCCCTATGAAGCAACCCCCTGTAAACATAAAGAACAAGCGAGCCACGTTCGACTACGCCCTCATCGATACCTATACCGCCGGTATCGTGCTGACTGGTACAGAAATCAAATCGATACGCTTGGGCAAAGCCAGCCTGGTCGATACCTTCTGCTATTTTGCCAACGGCGAACTGTGGGTGAAGAACATGCACATCGCTGAGTACTTCTATGGTACCTACAATAACCACTCGGCCCGCCGCGACCGCAAGTTGCTGCTTAACCGCAAAGAGTTGGAGAAGCTGCAACGGGGCAGCAAAGACCCAGGCTTTACCATCGTACCCGTCAGGATGTTCATCAATGAAAAGGGGCTCTGCAAAGTGGTCATCGCCCTGGCTAAGGGTAAGAAAGAGTATGATAAGCGCGAGTCGCTCAAGGAGAAAGCTGACAAGCGCGAAATGGCTCGCATGTTTAAGAAATAACAACCCAAAAAGTCTCTGTATGAACCAAATACAACAAGTCATCAGCCAGCGCATCCTCGTTCTGGATGGCGCCACTGGCACTATGATTCAGACCTTCCACCTGGGCGAGGCCGATTTTCGCGGTAAGCGGTTTACCACCATCGAAGGGCAGCTGCAAGGCAACAACGACCTACTCTGCCTCACCCGTCCCGATGTGGTGGAAGAGATACATCGCCGCTACCTGGAGGCAGGTGCTGATATCATCACCACCAACACCTTCAACGCCACACGCATCAGCCAGGCTGACTACCATACAGAGGCGTACGTCACCGAAATCAACCGCACTGCGGCCCAGATAGCCCGCCGCATAGCTGACCACTATACCGCCCTCAACCCCGCCAAACCGCGCTTTGTAGCCGGCTCCATCGGACCTACCAACAAGACCTGCTCGATGAGTCCCGATGTCAACAACCCGGCCTACCGCGCCGTGACCTTCGACCAGATGGCCGAAGCCTATGCTGAACAGATTAACGCCCTGATGGACGGCGGTGCCGATCTGTTGCTGATGGAGACCATCTTCGACACCCTGAACGTCAAGGCCGCCCTCTATGCCGCCACAGCCTGCATGGCTCAACGAGGCGTTCACCTCCCCATCATGCTCTCGGTCACCATCTCCGATACCGGCGGTCGCACCCTCTCAGGTCAGACGCTCGAAGCCTTCTTAGCCTCGGTACAGCATGCCGACATCTTCTCCGTGGGTTTGAACTGCTCCTTCGGTGCCCGTCAGCTAAAGCCCTTCTTGGAAATGCTGGCCCGCAAGGCACCCTACTACATCACCGCCCACCCCAATGCCGGACTGCCCAACAGTCTGGGTCAATACGACCAGACCCCTGAAATCATGGCCCATGAGATGGAGGAGTACCTGCACGAAGGATTGGTCAACGTCATCGGAGGCTGCTGCGGTACCACCCCCGAACATATCGCCCGCTTTGCCGCACTGGCTCAGAACGCCAAACCTCACCAACCCGTAGCCAAGCCACAAAACCTCTGGCTCTCCGGCTTGGAGCTGCTGGAGGTGAAAGCAGAGAACAACTTCGTCAACGTAGGCGAACGGTGCAACGTAGCCGGCTCGCGCAAGTTCCTGCGGTTAATTAATGAAAAGAAATACGATGAAGCGGTCAGCATTGCCCGCAAACAGGTAGAAGATGGCGCTCAGGTCATCGATATCAATATGGATGATGGCCTGCTCGACACCGAAGCCGAAATGGTCCACTTCCTCCATCTGCTCGCCTCAGAGCCGGATGTAGCCAAGGTGCCATTGATGATTGACTCCTCGAAATGGAACGTCATCGAAGCTGCCCTGAAGTGCATCCAAGGCAAAGCCATCGTCAACTCCATCTCCCTAAAGGAGGGCGAAGAGCGCTTCCTCGACCATGCACGCACCATCCAGCGCTACGGAGCTGCCGTAGTGGTGATGGCCTTCGATGAAAAGGGGCAAGCTGACACCTACGAGCGCAAGATTGAGGTGTGCCAGCGTGCCTACCAGCTGCTCACCCAGCAACTCCACTTCAACCCCAACGACATCATTTTCGACCCCAACATACTGGCCGTGGCCACCGGCATGGAGGAGCATAACGCCTATGCCCTCCACTACATCCAGGCCGCCGGATGGATTCGTAAGAACCTGCCCGGTGCCCATGTGAGCGGTGGCGTCAGCAACCTCTCCTTCTCCTTCCGTGGCAACAACTACCTGCGCGAAGCGATGCATGCCGTCTTCCTCTACCACGCCATTGCGGCGGGCATGGATATGGGCATCGTTAATCCCGCCTCGGCCGTGCTCTACACCGATATCCCCGCTAACCTGCTGGACCATCTGGAGGATGTGATTCTGAACCGTCGCCCCGATGCGGCGGAACGGCTGATTACCCTGGCCGAAGCCATGAAGGTCGAAGCTGAGCAGCAGAAAGCCCTTGGCGAAAACCAGACAGCCGCCACCCTCCCCAGCTGGCGCGAAGAGCCTCTGGAGGGCCGTTTAATCCACGCCCTAGTCAAAGGTATCGGTGATTACTTAGAAGAGGACCTCAATGAAGCCCTCACCCACTACCCCCATGCAGTGGATATCATCGAAGGACCGTTGATGGCCGGCATGAACCGTGTAGGCGAGCTCTTCGGAGCTGGCAAAATGTTCCTGCCCCAAGTGGTGAAGACCGCCCGTACCATGAAGCAAGCGGTAGCCATTCTGCAACCCCATATCGAAGCAGAACGTCAGGGCCAAACTGTCTCAGCTGGCAAGGTTTTGGTAGCTACCGTGAAGGGCGACGTGCACGACATCGGTAAGAACATCGTCTCTGTGGTGATGGCCTGCAACGGCTACGAAATCATTGACCTCGGCGTGATGGTACCCGCTGAAACCATTGTGAAACGGGCCATTGAGGAGAAGGTGGACATCGTCGGTCTGAGCGGATTGATTACCCCCTCGCTCGACGAAATGGTCCATGTGGCTCAAGAGATGGAACGTGCCCATCTGGATATTCCCCTGATGATTGGTGGCGCCACTACCTCGGTGATGCATACCGCCTTGAAGATAGACCCCGTCTATCACGGCACCGTGGTTCACCTGAAAGATGCCTCACAGAACGCCACCATAGCGGCCCGACTGATGAATAGCGAACAACACCATCAGTTGGATGAAGAGCTGAAGAGCCGCTACGACACCCTACGCCAACAGCATCAGGCAGCGAATACCCCACAGCGTTCACTCGACGAGGCCCGCAAGAATCGGCTGAACCTCTTCGACTGATTGCCAAGACCTGCTTACCCCAATGCTACCGCGATGAAGAGATTCCGCCCGCTACTCACAGGGGTGCTTCTACTCCTGACCTGGATAGCGGCACAAGCCCAGCACTCCACCACCTCGGTCTATCTGGAGGAGACACTCGAAGAGCTCTCCCTCTATGGCGAAGAGACCGACTGGGAGGATGAGTTGGAGCAACTGGAGCAGCTACGCCTTCATCCCCTTGACGTCAACCGCTCCACCCGCAGCGATTGGGAATTGTTACCCTTTCTCAGCGAGAGTGATATCTCCATCCTGCTCGACTACCGAGCCCGATATGGCGACCTACTATCGCTCAACGAACTCTACGCCGTCCCAGGCCTCCACCGTCGCACCATCGAGCGCATCCTTCCCTTCGTCACCATCCAGCCCGTTGAGACGAAAGCACACTTCCCCACACCCCGCCAGTGGTTGAAATGGGGCCGACATACCTTAGAAGGGCGCGTCGATATCCCCCTCTATCGGCGCGAAGGGTACAAGAGCGACTACCTCGGCCCGTCACTCTATCACTCCATCCGCTACCGTTACCGCTGTGGTCAGTCTATCGTGGCCGGCTTCACCGCCGAGAAAGATGCTGGCGAGCCCCTCTTCGCCCTCTATAACAACAAAGGGTATGATTATTACTCCCCCTACTTGATGGTGCGTAACATAGGGTGGGTCAACCAACTCATCGTAGGCAACTACCGGCTCCATTTGGGGTTGGGACTAATCGTCGGATCAGGATTTATGAACGGTAAAAGTGCCTCGCTCACCACCGCCACTTTCCGCAACACCACCCTTACCCCACACGGTTCTACCGACGAGTACCGTTACTTCCAGGGTGCCGCTATGCAAGTCAGCCCCCTTAAGCGACTACAGCTCACCGCCTTCTACTCTCACCGCTCATTGGACGGAACGCTGAAGGGCGACACCGTTACCTCCATCTACAAAACCGGCCTACACCGCACCGAGAAAGAGGCCGACAAACGCAACGCCTTTACCAGGCAGGATATGGGTGGTGACCTCACCTACCGCCATGGTCTTCTTCAGATTGGAGTAACCGGTCTTTATACCCACTTCTCGCGCCCCTACTATCACCAGCTACCCAAGTATGCCCGCTACTACCCCGTAGGGAGCGATTTTCACAACCTCTCACTCCACTACCAAGCCCGTTGGCAGCGCTTCGTCTTCAGCGGAGAGTCTGCCCTTGGCAAAAAGGGGTATGCCCTGCTCCATCGACTCAATTATCGTTTTCATGGCGATGGCGGCCTGTTACTTATCCACCGCCTCTACAGCCACGACTATTGGACCTGGCATGGCGCTGCTTTTGGCGAGAGCGGCACCCCGCAAAATGAAAACGGCTGGTATTTGGCCGCTGAGGTAGCCCCTTGGCGCCGTTGGCGGCTCTTTGCCAGCCTTGACCTCTTCTCCCATCCCTGGTGGAAGTACCGCATCAGCAAACCCTCTCAAGGGCTGGATGCCCTGACGCAGGCCGAATGGAGTCCCTCTAAACGAATGAAGTTGACCCTGAACTACCGCTTCAAGCGGAAGGAGCGCGACCTCACCGGCACCAGCGGCCAACGGATAGAGCCCCTCTATCACCACCGTAGCCGTCTGCGTCTGACCTATAGCACCCCCCTTTGGCAGATCCAGACCACCGTAGATTACAACCATTTCCAACAGACCACCCTACCCGCCATGCAAGGCTACGCTTTGACACAACGTCTCACCCTCACCCCGCAGCGATTTCCTCTGAAGCTCTCACTGCAAGGTAGCTACTTCCATACCGACAACTACGACAGCCGCGTCTATGCTTACGAGCCTGGATTGAACCATACCTTCTCCTCCCTCTCCTTCTCCGGCCACGGCCTTCGCGCCACCCTTTTATTGCGCTACGACCACCGCTGGCTCTCCCTGCTGGCCAAGTGGGGCGAAACCCGCTACTTCGACCGCCGCAGCATCAGCTCCGGCAAAGACCTCATCAACCAACGCC
>CAMAMO010000130.1 GCA_945836915.1 uncultured Mediterranea sp. | reverse complement strand
ACCGCATCCTCACGCTGAGCGGCAACGAGCAGCAGCCAGTCGAGGATCCGCAAGCAACCCCGGCAGATGAACCGGATGACGACCCCATCGATGAACCGGATAACGACGCAAGCCATCAGCCCGGCAACGACAACGAATCAAATAACCCCCAAATCAATAACCAAGAGATGAGTAAATCTTTCGAAAAAATCCAGATGGCCTGCGGTGCGGGTGCGCTGGAGAGCGACAAGAACGGACTCTACCTCCAGACCGCTTACTGCGAGAAGCTGGAGGCCTACGTGGAGCAAGCCGAGCAGAAGGCGGAGACGCTGGATGCCAAGATGCAGGAGATTGCCGGTCTGAACGAGACGATGGAACAGCTGAAGAGCGAACAGGCCGCTGCGCTGGAGACTCTGAAGGCTGAGTATGAAACCAAGCTGAACGACTTGAACGAACAGCTCACCAAGGCTGCCGAAGCATTCGCCACCGAAAAGGCTGCGCTGGAGGCTCAGCTGAAGGAGGCCGCTGACAAGCTGGCCGAGAAGGAGAACGAGCTGAACGAGATGGCACAGGCCGCCACCGCCAGCCCCAAGCCCGAAGCCCCCAAGGGTAACGGCGTGAGCGCTGAAGGCAAGAAGAGCTCTCCGCTGCTGTTTAAGGATGGCATGAGCGAAGAGGAACGGCGCAAGGCTCAGAGTGATCGAATGAACGAGTTGCGCCGCCTAATCAACGGCTAACCTTTCGATAAGCGATAACAATCAACGAATTAATTATTTAACCCCTCAAAAACCTATTTGACTTATGGCAGTAGATAACAAAAACATCACGCTCTCTGTTGACCAAGTACAGACCGTAGCCCGTGTGCTGGAACCGGACATCCTGGAGAGCGCTTCGCTCGTCAACAACTCCGTTTTCGAGCAGCTGAAAATCAACGTCATCCGTAATCTGGAGAACGTCAACTCACTCATGGTATTTGACCGCAAGGTAGGCACTACCCGTCGCTACCGCGCAGGCCGCAAGGTAGAGAACAAGGTGGGCTACATTCACGAGCGCGAGCTCAAGGTGGAGCTCTCCATGAACCGATACACTGAGAACGCTCAGAACTTCCGCGAGAAGGAACCCTTCTCCATCGCCGGATTCAACGAGACGGGCGAACTGAACGCTCCCGTATCTGAGTTCATCATGCGCCAGATTGCCATCGCTTACAGCAGCGACGTGATGAGCAACCTCTTCTTCGGCGACTACGAGAAGGGCGATGATGACCCCTACGGTCTCTACAACGGCTTCTTTGCACACATCAACCGCGACATCAACCGTGGTCTGATTTCGGTCAAGAACCACAACTACCAGGTGATCGACCCCATCGACGGTACCGACCCCAAGGCCGACTACCAGACCTTCGTGCAGTTCTACGAGAACCTCGACCCGAAGATGCTGCTTGCCGATACGGTCTATATCTACATGTCAACGCAGACCCGTCAGCGCATCCTCCGCGGTTACATGCAGACCTACAGCGGATTCCAGGTTGAAGGTGTCGCCAACCCCGAATACCGCATGACCGAAACGCCAAAAGCCCAGCTCTGCGCTCACCCCGCTCTTGGCGTAGGCGACTGCCTCATTGCCACCACGGAGTACAACTTCGAGTTCGGCACTGACCTGAGCGGCTCTACGGGCGATGCCAAGGTGATGGTGAACATTTCACCCGACGACTTCAACGTTTACATCTTCCAGATTCAGACCGCACAGGGCACCCGCATCCGTCAGATTACCTCTGACCACTTCTGCGTATCAAGCGGTAAGAACACTCCCATCAAATCTACCGGTGGTGAGTACACTGTAGATACCGTGACCACTTCGGTCAACGACGAGTCGATGGGTAGCGTAGCCGTTACGCCCAACCAGCCCAGCTACGAAGCCGGCGACAAGATTACGATGACCGCTACGGCTAAGGAGCGCCACGAGTTCGTGAAGTGGGATGATGGCGCTACCACCAACCCCCGCACGATTGTCTTCAGCGGCAACCCCGAACACTATCAAGCTATCTTCAAGGCTACTGTATAAGTAGCCCTGAAGCATAGCTTCAGTCAAAAACAGATGTTTAACCCTATAAATCAGGATAACGAATATGGCATGTAATTTGAAAAATGTAGGCAGCTCTGCCGTGAGCTGCAAGGAGAACTTCTCCGGCGTAGGTACCAAGCTCTTCCTCTTCCTTCCCGAAGATTTGCAAGCTGTTCCCACCTACGATGAAGAAAAAGCAGAGTACACCGAGGCGTCCTTCACCTTCAAGGAGGGTAAGGGCGCTTACGAGGTCATCCTTAAACCCAAGAGCGGTAAGGTCACCTCTACGTCAAACGCCAACGGCGGCGGTTTCTCCAATGTCTTCACCGGCATTGTGGCCAAGTCGATGGATGAGATGTCGCACATAGCCCGCGTGCTGAACAACCGCAACTTCGGTGCGATGGTAAGCGACGGTAGCGGTAAGTACTATGTACTCTACTCGCCCGACTTTGACAACGAGTTCTCTTTGTCGTCCGACACCGGCGACACCCCCGACAGCGACCACGGCCACACGCTGACCATCACCTGCTCGCCGATGATCTACCCGCTGACCAAGTGGGCCGGCACGCTGACGATGGCACCCGTATCGCCTGCTGCGTAATCGACGCAACCGAAAGCAAGAAGACATCACTTGATACTCTTTGAATTAGTTGTGTATTTAAAATCAAAAGCCTTGCCCGCGATGGGTGGGGCTTTTGTTTTGTCCTTTTGATTGGGGCTGTTTCTCCCCAACTTTGTTTCAGTTTACTAAATCATAGAGAGTTATGTTGAGAACAGATTTTTTAAAACCGTTTACAATGATGAATGATACAGAGAAGAAAAGCTACTTAGAGCGGGTAGTCCGCTGGACCGATGAAACCTATCCGCAGCTCTGCGCACTGGTGGATAGCTACGACGCTACGGCAGTGAAGGATTTCGACGAGGGATTGAAATTAGCTTCCGCACTGGTCAAGGCGCGTGATTTTGTCAATAACGCCTACCGCTACGACGCCCGCAAGAGGCTGGAGCGCATCAACATGCTGCTGCGCGAGGTGCGCGAAAAGTCGGGCTTGGCTAAGCTCGCCACCCGCAGCGCCGACGATAAGCGCCACTTCACCGCACGCATCACGCCACCCGTCACCGAAGAGGACGAAACCATAGGTCAGGAGGGCTCCACGGTCAAGACAGAAAAGAGTGAGGAGGAGAGCGTATCTGGCCGCCGACCCGAACACCTCTCGCAGTATATCGACCTGCTGTCAGACAGCTTGAAGCAGGAGGCCACCGCCATAGCCAGCCTGTACGACATGCTCGCCCATTGGCGAGGCCGTGCCGAATACCTGGCCGATGACCCCCGCGCCACGCAGGAGATGATAGCCGAAGCCGCACAGAACGCCGTGAAGTACGAGCAGCGCATCCTCAACTTCTGGGAGCGCGTGGATGCCGAGTATGCGCAGAAGACTGGCACCAAGGTGGACCCCGACTACATCGCCAAACTCGACAAGGAGGCCGCCACCCTCAACAAGGAGGTGGAGAAGAGGGCCGGCGAATACACCAAGCAGGAGATTGAGGCCATGACCGACGAAGAGAAGCGCAACGCCTGCAAAGCGGCCCGCATCTTGGCCAACCAAAAATTCATCCGCCGCAGCGACCTTCAGGCCACCGAAGAGCGCAAGGAGCAGATTAAGCTGCGAGCCCAAGAGCTGATTGAGTGGGGCATCACCCTATCCAAAAAGCAGCAAGAGGTATTAGACAAAATCGAAAACAAAAACCCGGAAGGCAACCTCTTCGACTAATCCCTTCACCTAATCTCTTCGCATAACCAATGAAAACCTGTTTAAGCTAAAATCTAAACAAATGGGCACAGACTTAAAAGATAAATTCTACGACATCCTGCGCAAGCACATCGAGAGTGGATTGCCGCTGGATGTGATGCGCTTCTCCCCATGCCAGAAGCGCAGGGCGCAGGCGTGCATGGCCGCCTACCGCGAACTGAAAGAGAACGAGATGATGGACCTCGACCGCTACCTGCGGATGGAGTGGGGGAGAACCTTCACCGAAATCCGTCAGGACAAGCGGGTGATAGACTTCCTGATGAAGGAGTTGAACAGCGACAGCCGCGAGCTCTCCCGCTACCGTATCAAGAAGCAGGCCGAGCGCGTGATGCGCATGGCTACCGATGCCGGCAACATGAAGATGATGCTGGAGGGCAGCAAGATGCTCTACAAAGCCGAAGGTTTCGACCGTCCCGACGAGGAGATCGACGCCACACAAGGTGTGAACGAACTGCCACCGATCTTCACCACCGACCCGTCTAAAATCAATAGCAACCTGCGCAAGTACAAAGAAGAAGATATTGAGAGGATTCGACGCAAGTACGGTGTGGAGAAAGACAAGACGATGGAGATGGTGGAAGCCAAGAAGGGTCTCTTTGTAGAAGCTGGTACAGAGATAGAGGACAACGACCCTTTGCTGGAAGAGGAATACGACTCGCCTGATCGTTACGACGAGAACGAACAGAACGACGAAAATAGCGAACATGAAAATTAATCATTAATCACTGATCACTATGCTAAGAAAGAAATCCTGTTGTAATAATTACGAACATATCCGCAATATGCAAACCGTTCAACAGCTCATCGACAAAGAGCTGCTGAACATCCGCGAGCAGAACGGCGTCATCACCCTCTTTATCTCCATGCGACTGCATGCCGCCATGATAGACGATGAGCGTAAGCTATCCCGTTGGTACATGCGCCTGATCATGCGCATCGGTCTATACGCCCCCTACCGGCGCTACAAGAACATGCTGCGCCACATCCTGATGTACATCAACTGTATGCGATGGTCGCGAGGAGACGATAGCTACGAAGGGAGTTTCAACCTCCTTGTCTCAAACACCAAGGAGGATGATATACTCCTCGTTGGTTACTACTCACCAAGCAGCGACTCCATCCATTTCGAGAGCCGAAATCCGCAAGAATGAGCGTCCTTTTATCGCACGTGGTTATGGTATAAATTTGTATTGAAATAATCAAATCATCCATGGTAAGCAAGCAGGAAAGTAGGATATACTATATCGAGAAGGGGCGTTTAATCTTCGTGGAGAACGACCTTGACAACCCCAACCGCATCGCCGTAAGCGTCAGCTCAGGTACCACTATACAGGTGTACGACGAGAGTTTGATTGGCTTTATGAGCGATGGCAAGTTCTATTCATGGACGCTGAAGGGCTTCAGTACCAAGCTGGCCAAGAACGACGCCTACTACATCTACGCCCGCCTCGACCGCACCGGCGTAGATGCCCTCGTGGTATTCAGTATCAACCAGTACAACCTCGACGGTAGCCGCGCTAACGCCACTGAAGGCGATGAGAACCCACCCAGCGAGCAGTACTACTACGTGCGCATTGGTGAGGTAACCGCCACCGACGGCACCACCAACCGCGAAGTGACCTACGACAGCGGCATGCTGGGCACCACAAAGGATGTCTATGAAAACGCCGGCGCCGCACAGCTCAACGAGATGTTCGAGCTCAACAAGACCAGCGACCCCTGGTACATCATCGTCAAACACTACTTCTACGACCTCACCATAAAGCGCTCGCTAAAGCTGATAGGCAGCCTGATCTGGGGCGGAAAAGAGTTGAAAGGCGTACATACCACCGAGGACATCGCCAAT